>JAFPLH010000108.1 GCA_017402845.1 Clostridia bacterium | reverse complement strand
TGCCAATGCGTCTATACGAGCTTTTTTTCGTTCTTTGAGTCGTAATCCGTATGTACAAAAATATTGGAATCTGCAATTATAAAAAGACTCTACCTGCGAAGCTGAAACATTTTTGTTTTTTCCAAAAAGACTTTCTGCGGCTTTTTTATCGGTAATACTAAACTGCTTTTTGTTTACCGTTCTGTCAACAGCCGCAAGGCGTCCTTTATACTCCGGCTTAGAGGAAAAATATTCGCATAAAGCTTCGCTGTATGCACTATTGTCATTATATCTCAATGCGCACTCCTCAAATGCAGATTTTTCGCTTGATACCTTCTCATACATACCAAAAAGTGAAGGACTTTCTTTCTTTACCTGTGGTAGCAATCTCAACAATTCGCTGACAATAGATGACGGCGCTGTTTCAACTCCTTTCAGATCGGCTGCATAATATGTAATGTACAGCTTTGATGTTGGGGCAGAAACTGCACTATATACAAGATATTTCTCTTGCTTGAAAAGATCCGTCAAGCTGTCATACAGCGGAAGATCGCTGTTTATAAGAGTTTGTCTTTCGTTGTCGTTGAATACTCCCGACGCCACCGGCATATGCGGAAATTCTCCGTTGACCGCACCTATAACAAACACCGCATACGGATTTGAAAGTCTGATACTTTCGGCACTTCCGACAATGACCTGATCTGCTGTTTGAGGTATATCTGATATTTCTTCTGCTGCGATAACCATTTTTAGCAGTTCGTAATATCTTTTCACAGAAACCGCACGACTGCTAAGAGTAACATACATTTTATTTATTATATTCATCAGCATATCCCACAAGCGATTTGATTCTTCTGAGAATTCGTCTTTTTTATGTTTTATGTTTATATCGACTTTATAATCGATCAAAAGCTCATATATAGCTGATGATATTTCATATGCACCTATATTTTCACATTTCAGCTTCTTTTCAAATGCGGCGAGAGGAGATATTATTTTCTCTCTTGCAGTATTTATCTTCTGTAATCTCTTATCATTTTCATTGTCATAGTTTTCTGAATATCCGTCAGGACTGTTTACAAATTCTCTGCTTAGGTCATTTGGTTTGAGATCCCATACATATATATAGTTTTCAAACATGGAAGCATGGTAATCGTTCAGCCCGATCAATCCGCTTTTGGCTATCGAAATAACAGGATCACAGCTCCTCTTTGACAATACATACTCAAAAGCCGAAAGAACAATCAGCATTATAGGTTTATTTATCACGGTACGAGGCTTTGACATAAAATACGGGATATTTCTGCTGTCAAAAGCGGAGTCAAGTATTCCTCGATATGCACCGCTGTTTCTGAATACAACCGCAATATCTTTATAGCGACACTCTCCATTTACCGCCATACTATATATAGTATCGGCAATATAGCTGCATTCTTCAAAAATATCTGACGCTTCGCAAAGGGTTATACCGCCCTGACTGTTTTCTTCTGAGTCGAGCTTTTCAGAATCAATACGATATATACTCTTTTCAAAAAAGCTGATCTCGCTGTTCTTAATTCTGTGATTTTCATTAAGAACTATTTGTGGTGCTACTTCAATACCCAACATCTTCGCTTTTGCTAATACGTGCTTACGAGTTTTATTTGCACTGAAAAAGAGATCGTCCTCTGATTCACTGTCAAGACAAAACGTAATATAAAAATCCTCTGACTGCTCCATTATAAGCATAAGTATTTTCATTTCCTGTGCGGTGAAGCCTGAAAATCCGTCAACTACAACTGTATATCCCTCGAAAAAGTTTGTTTCTGCTATACGATTTTCAAGACGTGCATTATTATCAAGAGGATCAATGCTGCTCCCTGAAAGATGCGCGTCATAATAATCGTAGATCAAGCTTACCTCGTTAAGCTTTTCAGCAAGGTCTGTACCTTTATTTAGTGCAGCCTGCTCTCTTAGCTGTTTTGATGTTATACCGCACATTTTAAACTCTTTAACTGCGCTTATCATCAAATCTGTAAGCTGTGGCTTTCCTGCCTGCTTTTTGTAAAGATTAAGCTCATATGCACAGTCTTCAAGTGCAAGCGACATTAATATCTTTCGTGAAGCGTCATCAATCGGCGTTCCTGCAAAGCCACCTGTTACACGCATTACCATATCATACAGTCTTGTAAAAGACATTACGTTTATGTTTCTGCACAGAAGCGACCCTAATAATTTTAAAAACATTCTTTCACTGTCAAATGAATTCTGTTCGGGAATCAGCCACAAAAGCTTTGTATCCCCTTTTTTTGCTTTTTCGGCAATCATATTTGCGGTATAATGTGTTTTTCCTGTACCGCTCCTGCCCTCAACCATATATAGCATTATATCACTCCTTCGGCAACACCGCACAAAGATCGTAACATTAGCTGCGATTCTCTGTTGCTGCCTTTATTTTATTTGTAAAATCCCGATACAGCTCGTACACCTTAAATTCATACTTATAAGATTTCTCGGTAACGACCTTTGTTTGTTCTTCATCTAATACATCTGAAATGTCTGCTCGCTTTTCAGCACAGCTAATACAAATAGGTGGATACATTACACACCACCAATTGTGACCTTTTCCTTCGCCTATCGTCAGCCGAACAGCGTGATAATACCCCGCCGGTAAAGTTACGCTGCCGTATGTGCGGTTTGTAAAGTACATATTAACAAGCTCTCCGTTTATCTTATAGTCGTACCCCATTTTTTGAATTTCGTCTTGCACGTTTTCAACTATATACGGTAATCGCTTTTGAATCAGTGCCTCTGCTTCGCTGCGTGTTTCTGCATTTGCATACATATTATAACACAGCTCTTGTACCAAATTTCGTACATGCAGCTTTAATGCCTGATCCTCCGCACTGTTAGAATTTGCAAGTATATGCAGTCTTACAACGCTGTCAGCAATACTGCGTGACTGTGCGTCAAATTTCGTCAGAGATAACATGCAGCATATCACAAAACCACAGAGTACCGCACGAAAAACAAGTTTAATTATTCTTAAACGATCAATACTTTTTCTTCTGTACATATTCATTATACTATTCCTCCGTTCGCTTTGGAAGAAGTATAGGCAATTTTTTATTATTCTATACTTGAGAGCACCACTAATAACCTCACACTGCTAATATGCACCGTATCTCCGGCACATTCTCTGTGCGCTACTGCCATAAAAAAGCAGACAGCCTTTTTGACTGTCTGCACAAAAGTATTAGGGAAACACTGATTAAATCGAGTGCACTTATCGCTTAGAATTTTTTCAGGCAAATTGTGCGAAAATCACGCAGGGTGCGGTCTGCCGGTGGCAGACGTTGCCGTAGGCAACAGCACCGACCGAGACAGCAGGCGAGACTATACTGACGTATTTCAAGTGATTTGAGTGCAATTTGACTAAAAAAGGCAAGCGAGAAGGGTGCTCAGTCCGCAGGACGTGATTTATTCAGTGTTTCCTTAGATTATTTACCTACGGGCAATACTGCAAGATTTATTGACGAACGCAAAATATAAAGAGCGTCTTTTGCTGTAACCTTGCCGTCTAAATCTACATCGGCAGCCGCAAACTGTTTTGTAGAAAGATCGATCAATTTAATCGTATAGAATTGTACCATCATAGAATCCTTAGCTGTAACCTTTCCGTCATCATTCAGGTCACCATACAGCGCCGGTATAGTATCAGTATCCTCTTGTGTGTCGGTATCTATCAGAGTATCAGTATCGAATGAAGTATCAGTTTCTGTATCCTTATGTGTATCTGTATCCAATTGTGTATCTGAATCTGTGAGAATATCTGTTTCTGTATCCACCTGGGTTTCGGTATCAGAAATATCATCTAAAGATACAAAATCAATAAAATGAGCATCTGCAAACTTTTCCGCATAAGTATTAGGATAACCATAAATAACAAGATCATCGCAGTAATCAAACGCAAAATCATCTATTGCATCCACAGTTTCATATATTATTACTTTAACAAGGTTTACACAACGGCCGAATGTATCGATTTTGATCTCGTGTACACCTCGAGGGATCTCGACTTCTTTAAGCTCAGCACAATTATAGAATGCAAATGTACCAATATATTTAAGTGAATCGGGTAATTTCAGAGTCTTTATCTTTGCCTCACAAAACGCAGAATCTCCGATCGATTCAACATTTTTTCCGAATTCTACTGTTTCCAAAGACAAGCAGTGACCAAATGCTACATCATCAATAGTAATAACGCTGTCGGGAATTACTACGCCTGTAATTGCAAGCGAACCGGAAAAAGCATTTTTTTCTATTCTCTCTGTGCCGTCAACGATTTGATAAACACCATTCTTGCCACCCGGATATATAATTATTGTTTTCATATCTTTACTGTAAATACAGCCGTCTACGGCAGTATATACAGGGTTTTCGGTATCAACAGAAAACTCGGTAACAGATGTATCCATAAAGGCTGAACGTCCGATGCTTGTCAGATTCTTTGAAATATTGACCGTACCTGTGAGCGTATAGTTATTTGAAAAAGCATTTTCGCCCACTTCTTCCACAGAATCGGGCAGAGCTATACTCGCAAGCGAAGAACAGTGTGTAAAGGAACGATAACCGATCTTTTTCAGGCCGTCATTAAAATTTACCTGTGCCAATGCCGTGCTTGCAAAGAAGCTATCCTCGCCCAATGATACCGTGTTTTCAGAAAGTGTTACAGCTGTCAGACCTGTACAGCCGAGAAAAGCTCTGTCTGCTACTTCTGTTACGGTATTGGGTATATTAAACTCGCCGCTTGCACCTGCTGCATATTCCAAAATAATTGTCTTATCGCTGTTATAAACTGCGTTGTTCTCTGAAACAAAGCTCGTATTCTCAGGCTCAACTGACAATTCTGTCAAAGAATCACACATACCAAAAACGCCCGTACCAAAAGTATCAAGGCTCTTTGGAAGATGTACATTTTTCAGTGCTCTACATTCTGTAAATGCTAATTCTTGGATCTCCAAAAGACCTTCGGGAAAGTTGATTTTTTCAAGAGAAGAACAACCATAAAAAGCATTATCTCTTATAAGAACAATACTATCCGGCAAGGTTACCTCTTTAATAGTCATATTAAATGAAAATGCACCCTTACCGATCACCTTTACAGGAATAGAATCTATCTCTGTAGGTACAACTATTTTCTCGTCTTCACCATAATAATTTGTAATTGTTATTTTTGTGTGGTCACGATCAATACTGTATTCAAATGAATCATACAACAACGACGGTTGATATTCCTGTGTATACTGCGACTTATTTACGCTATCCTCTGTCAGTGCGTTAGCCGGCGGACATACAAAAGATGTCATAAGTATTCCCGTCATAAACAACGCTAAAAATTTTTTCATTTTATACTCCTTACTGCTGTATGTTATTATCCCGGACACCTCTGAAAAGCTTAACGTCTATCATCTGAACCTATGAATGACAGCTATTTTGGAATTGACCTTCTTTTAATACAGCATCTATAAAATTTTTCATACATTATATCATTTTTTTGTTTTATTGTCAATCTACCTTTCAAAAAAACAAAGAGCTGTACAAAAATGTACAGCTCAAATTAATATTATTTTTTAGTCAATTATTTTACCATGCTTGCAACTTCTGCTGCGAAATCGTCCTGACGCTTCTCAAGTCCTTCGCCCTTTTCAAAGCGAACAAACTTTGTGATCTTGATGTCACCGCCGAGTGCCTTTGCACAATTTGCTGTGTAAGCCTTAACTGTAAGAGAGTTGTCCTTAACGAACTCTTGGTCAACAAGGCAGTTTTCTTTGTAGAACTTGCCAACCTTACCGTCAACGATCTTTGTAAGCACCTGCTCAGGCTTGTTAGCCATTTTCGGATCCTGCTTCATCTGTGCGATCATGATCTCTTTCTCATGCTCGATAACCTCTGCGGGAACGTCTTTCTCATCAAGGTACTGTGTGTTAAGAGCTGCGATCTGCATTGCAACGTCTTTACCGTATGCAACGAAATCTGCGTTTGCCGGATCAACTGTTGTTTCAAAACCAACAAGAACACCGATCTTACCGCCTGCGTGTACATAAGCTACGCAAGGACCGTCATACTTAACAAAACGTCTGATCTTGATGTTCTCACCGATCGTCTGGATCTTCTCCTGAAGAAGATCTGCTACGAGAACATCTGTGCCGTTAGCCTTGCACTGTGCAAGTGCGTCAACATCAGCAGGATTCTCTGCCATTACTGTATCTGCGAGTGTTTTTACAAATGCCTGGAAATCTGCGTTCTTTGCAACAAAGTCTGTTTCTGCGTTTACCTCGATAACAACACCTGCATTGCCTGCTGCGTTTGTTACTGCATAAGCCACACCTTCAGCAGCAATTCTGCTTGCCTTCTTAGCTGCCTTTGCAAGACCTTGTTCTCTCAATATATCAATAGCTGCATCCATGTCGCCGTTAGCTTCTGTCAAAGCTTTTTTGCAGTCCATCATACCGCAGCCTGTTCTCTCTCTGAGCACCTTTACATCTTTAGCTGTAAATGCCATTGTATTCAACCTCCAATTATTTATTAATATTATTTTTAAAGTTTGCACCTCTAAGCATAGCCCAAAGGTGCAAACAAAATCGCTTAATTACTGATTTATTACTCTTCTTCGTTAGCTTCTTCTGTTGTTTCTTCTTCCTGCTCTTCTGCTGCAGCGCCCATGCGTCCTTCATGACCTTCGATAATTGCATTTGCAATTGCCCCTGCAATAAGCTTTACAGCTCTGATAGCGTCGTCGTTACCAGGGATAACGTAATCGATCTCGTCAGGATCACAGTTTGTATCTACAATAGCTACTATCGGAATACCCAACTTCTTAGCCTCTGCAACTGCAATTCTCTCCTTGCGGGGATCTACGATAAAGAGTGCGCCAGGAATTTCTTCCATATTCTCAATACCGCCCATAAACTTCTCAAGCTTCTCAATCTCGTGCTTGAGGTTGATAACCTCTTTCTTCGGGAGAAGATCGAATGTTCCGTCTGCCTCCATTGCACGGAGCTGCTTGAGTCTTGCGATTCTGCGCTTGATAGTTGTGAAGTTTGTGAGCATACCGCCGAGCCAACGTGCGTTTACAAAATAAGCTCCTGCACGCTCTGCCTCTTCTTTTACAGACTCCTGAGCCTGCTTCTTTGTACCTACGAAAAGAACTGATTTTCCCTCTACGGAAAGGTCACGAACAAAGTTGTAAGCCTCTTCAAGCTTCTTTACTGTTTTCTGAAGGTCGATGATGTATATACCGTTACGCTCTGTAAAGATATACTCTGCCATTTTAGGATTCCATCTTCTTGTCTGATGACCGAAGTGTACACCTGCCTCCAAAAGCTGTTTCATTGATACTACTGCCATTTATTTTTTCCTCCTTGGTTTTTTCCTCCACAGCCGCCTTGTTAAACGACCTTGCGGCACCTGTTTAATGCACGGCTATGTGCGTAGTGCCTTCATATTATACTATAAACGAAATCAATTTGCAAGTATTATTTCTTTATTTTTAAAAAAATTTGACATTAATTTAACAATTAAGAGAGCGTTCGTATCTGAACGCTCTCAATTATTCTGCAAAGTAATTATTCTATCGGTAAAACTGCCAGATTGATTGAACATCTCAAAATATACAATGCGTCTTTTGCGGTAACTTTGCCGTCATTATCGACATCAGCAGCTTTCAACTGTTCGTCTGTTAATTCGACAAGCTTGATAGCATATCTTTGTACCGTCATTGAATCTTTAGCGGTAACCTTACCGTCACCGTTTACATCGCCGTATGACGTATTATATGCAGCCTGTACCTTAAATTCGCCCGGCTCAGTCCAGTTGCCCTCTATTAGCTGGCAGTCGGTAAGAGTTATATTCTGAACGGGAATATTCGTTACCGATACTTTCTCGTTAAAATAGGAAATATTTGTATTAATAATGTTAAGCTGCGTGCTGCTGCTGCCATAGATCTGATATGCAGGCATGATATTACAATTGTCAAACGTTAGTGAAAGTGAGTTTTCGCCTGCGCTCAGCAGTATATCTTCAAGAACACAATTTGTATAACATGAAGATTTTCCTCTTGACGATATTGCAGGAAGCTCAGTAGTATGCATCCTATCGTCATCAGGAGCATTAAACATTTTTACGGAAATGTTCGTTGCGGTAATATCTCCGTCTGCAATTATCTGACCGCCAAAAAGCTTCGTTTTGTTCAATATCAGATTCTTTGATACGTCTGCATATAATCTTTCCGCGGTAATATTATTGATAGTCAGGTTTGAAAGTGCGGTAATACGGGGAATTCCCGGACCTGTGTAGAACTCATAATCCATAGTTTCCGAATCTCTGAAAAGCAAGGTCATATCTTCTTTTGTACTTTTCAGTTTGCCTGTACCCGTTATAACAAGATCGCCGTACGCTCTTACAAATCCCGGAAGGTCGTTTCCGTTTGTTACCACGTCTGCCTGTCCCTCAATAACTATTGTCAAGCTGTCAAGCCCTGATACGATAGCGGCGTCGGGGTATCCCGTACCATCTGATTGCAGAATATCAACACAATGAGGATAAAGACTTTCCGTCAAACGTGCGTCTTTAAGTGTAAGCGTGTTTGTTTCTGGGGCAAAGACTGCTGTTCCCTCGCCGCACGGTATAGTAAGATTATCATCTGAAAGCATTATGCCGTTTACCGATAAGGCATAACGCTGACCGTTGATCGGTTCAAGCAAATATGCATATTCACCCAGAGCTTTCTTGTAATTCTCGTAATACTCATCAGGAACATGTATCACAAGATCTTTTCCGGCGCCGAAAAACTGCATCCACATAAACCAATCTGACGGCACATCATATTTAAATGTTACGCTTTTAAGCGAAGTACAGCCGTTGAACGCATACGCTCCAAGTATCAGCGAGTTTTCAAAGGTTATTTCTTCCAGAGATGTACACCCCTCAAAGCAGCGTTCCACAAGATGCTCCGGATATGAGTCTTTATATCCGAGAACTACGCTTTTTACTTTCGGGGCAAGAGTATTGTCTGCCTTTGCTGCCTCTCTCCAGTTTTCTGCGCCGCGGTCATTAATTATATATAGTGTGCCGTTATCATCAAGCTTCCACTCGGCTCGTTCATAATCTTCTTCTGTTTGGCTTGCCCATTTTGCATAGAGTTTTTGTTTTGTATTTTTGTCACTGTATGTTCCGTACGGATCGTACTCCCAAAAATAACGGTATGCCTCGGCTATGCTGTCATATGTAACATAAGTGCTGTAAAGCGCAGATTCTCCTGCACACCAACCGAGAAATGTGTCGCCCTCTTTTTCGGGGATAAAATCTTTCAGATCTACGCCAAAATCTGCGTCATCCGGTACGGTGCTTTCGGCGTCGTCTGTTTCTATTCTGTCAACCGTATTCACACAGGTTATCCACTTATCACGTCCCTTTATTGTACCGCCGTTCGGATCAAGAACTATCGTTTTACAGTTGCCGTCCCAGCCGGTATAAAATGTAAGATCACCTGCATTATAAATATTTACATAGTCGTAGGTTTCATCGTTTATATATCTTTCATTAAAATCAGGAACCCATTCAACGGTAATATTGCTGTATTCGCCGGATACATTTTCAAGCTTATTATATACCGATATTATACCGTTGTTTTCATAAGCGTTCCAGCCTGAGAATCTTGTACCCTCTTTTGAAGGATTCGGAACAGGTATCGTATATGGTAAATCACTCAACCAATAGCCCACAGGGAATTTTATATCTTCTAATTCACCTGCCTCCCAAAAAAGCTCGTCAAGTTCAGGGTGTATTTCTGTGTCGTCACCATAGTAGAACTGGTAATTCAAATGATAATACGGTGCATACGCCAGATATTGAATATTTGTGGTTTGCAGACGCTGGTCGTGGTCTTCATAAAAATGATACGGTCCCTCGCCGCCGCTTGTCGATAAAATGGTAATGGGGCAATTTGTGTTATTCTTCAAGGTCTTGATAAAAGAATCTTTAAATGGTTTGCCGTCACCGTCAAAACCTTCATACACTTCATAGTCCATTACATCTACTGAACCAGTTATCTCTATTCCGTATTTTTCGGGAGAGAAAAACTCCAATTCTTTATATCGACCTTTAAAGTCGGAAATATAGACTTCTTCTCTCGTTATTTCGGTAGGAAATTCAAACGTATCGCCGGGCATAATAAGCTCGCTGCGCAAATTCAAGGCATGATCCTCACCACGTTCAAAAAAGTGGTGCTTCGGCTTGCGTTTTTTTAGCACATCCGGCATTTCGGGAATATCGCCGCTTTCGGGACGCAGATATTCGTATGTACCGAAGCCTTCAATATCTTCAACTGTACGGATCATATCTGCGGACGCTTCGACATAAAGTGATGGACTTACAACAGCGGTTGACAAGAATACCACTGTGCAAAACAAACTTATCAGTCTTTTTAATTTCATGATTTGTCACCTCATTATACCATTGATATTTCTGAAATAATGTATATATTTTACCACGATAAAGAAATTATTTCAATACATTTACATAATATCTTGCTTTTTTACTGCAAATAAATCATTCTCGGTGATTGATATTTATTTCGGTTAGTATTATAATAGTGTTATAAATAAAAATTCCCGGAGGTTTTTTACATTGGATAATTATTTCAGAAGAACTTGGGCAGAAATAAATCTCAACAGAATAGAACATAATTTCAGACTTATAAAAAAACAGCTTTCGGCAGGTACTAAAATGTGCTGCGTTATCAAAGCCGACGCTTACGGTCACGGCGCTTTGGAGCTTGCTCAGCTTTATGAGCGTCTCGGCGCAAGCTTTTTTGCGGTATCAAATCTTGAAGAAGCACTCGAACTGCGTTTAGGCGGTATCAATACTCCTATTCTCATATTAGGGTATACTCCTGCAAGCTATGTATGCGAACTTTCAAATTACAATATTTCTCAGGCAGTTTTCTCACTCGAATATGCACAGGAGCTTTCAGAATATGCTCAAAGCTTATCGGTAACAGTCAAAGCTCACATAAAGGTAGATACAGGTATGAGCCGCATAGGTCTTATGTGTCAGAATACAACAGATAATACTCCTATTAAAGAAGCTCTTGAAATTGCTTCTCTCGATAATATTTGCATTGAGGGTATTTTCACTCACTTTGCGGTATCAGACGAAAAAGAGGACGGCAAAGAGTATACAGAACATCAGATAGAATGTTTTAACTTTATTATCAACGGTATGAAGGAAAACGGTTTCGACACCGACATAATAATCAAGCACTGCTCTAACAGCGCTGCTATTATGGACTATAAAAACGCTAATATGGATATGGTAAGAGCAGGTATCATTCTATATGGTCTTGCGCCGTCGGGCAAGCTTAAAGGTCAGCTTGAACTCAAACCTGCAATGGAGATAAAGTCAGTTATCGCTCACATCAAAGAAATTGAACCCGGTACTACTGTCAGCTACGGCAGAACATTTACGGCAGACAAAAAGCTGCGTATTGCCACTGTTCCTATCGGTTATGCAGACGGATACATCAGAAATCTTGCAGAAAATGCATATATGATAGTTTGCGGCAAAAAAGCAAAGGTCATTGGCAGGATATGTATGGATCAGTGTATGATAGATATTTCAGATATTAAAAACGTGAGAGTTGGCGATACTGTTACCGTTGTTGGAAAAGCAGGTAAAAACGAAATTACTATGGACGACGTTGCCTCATGGACGGGTACAATAAGTTACGAAGTTGCTTGTCTTGTAGGAAAGCGTGTACCGAGAGTATACATCAAAAATAAAGAGGTTACGGCTGTAAAAAGCCTTATTGATTAATTGTGCAGGTGATTTATTATGACTTTTTTGGCTGTTGACGGAAACAGTATCGTAAACCGTGCCTTTTACGGAATTAAACTGCTCACTACCAAAGACGGGCAGTATACAAATGCAATTTACGGTTTCTTGACCATGCTCGACAAAATAAAAGAAACTGTTCAGCCTGACTGCGCTTGTATCGCTTTTGACCTCAAAGCTCCAACCTTTCGTCACAAAGCATACAGCGAGTATAAAGCAGGCAGAAAGGGTATGCCGCCGGAGCTTGCTTCTCAAATGCCTGTGCTCAAAGAGCTTCTTTCCGTTCTGGGGTATAAGCTTACTGAATGTGAAGGCTTTGAAGCTGATGATATTCTCGGCACTATTGCAGGTGAATGCGACAAAGCAGGTGTAAAATGCGTTATCGCTACCGGTGACCGTGACTCTTTGCAGCTTATCTCTGATAATGTTACAGTAAGACTTGCCTCGACAAAGGCAGGCAAGCCCGAAGCTGAATTATACGATACGGAAAAAATAAAAGAAAAATACGGAGTTACCCCCGTACAAATGATTGAGCTTAAAGCTATTCAGGGAGATTCCTCTGATAACATTCCCGGTGTTCCGGGTATCGGTGAAAAGGGCGCTCAAGACCTTATTCAGCGTTTTGGCAATATCGAATATATTTACGACAACATTGATACTATTGATGTTAAGCCCGGTATACGTAAAAAGCTTATTGCCGGAAAAGACCTGGCATTTATGAGTAAAATGCTCGGTACTATCAGCCGTGAAGCACCCATAGAACGTGATCTCTCTGCATATAAAATCGGTGATATCAATGCACAGCAAGCAGTAAGAAAGCTTGCTTCTCTGGAGTTGTTTTCGCTTATAAAGAAATGGGAGCTTCGTTCTGATATCAAGCTCCAGGAGACCGAAGCTCAGACCTCTGAACTGCCTAAGTTATGCACCGAACCCGACATCACAAAAACGCTTGAGTACATCAAAAAAGAAAAAAAGGCTTTCTTTATTACCGAAACGGATTCGGGCAAGCTTATCAAGCTTTATACAAGAAGCGAAAATAGTGTTGATGTTTTTGATGCCGATCAGGCAATTGATATTCTCAGAAGTATTCTTCCCAACTCAGAAATACAAAAGCACACCTCGAACAGCAAAGCTCTTTTTGCACTTGCTATAACAAACAATATCGAATGTCAGAGTATTGTTACTGATGTTCAGCTTGCAGGCTATCTGCTGAACCCTTCTGCAAGCTCATACGATACTAACAGACTTTGCGAGGAATACGGCATTGTACTCAAGTATTATGAGGACTCACTCTTATACAGCAGCGAAGCAGCTTCTTGCACCGCTTATCTGCCCTCTTTATGCGATGTGCTTAACAAAAAGCTTGCTGAAAACGATCAGCTTGATCTGCTTCATAACATTGAGATACCTCTTGCCTGTGTGCTTGCCGATATGGAGCTTTGCGGCTTTAAGATAGACTCAAAGGGCATTGATGACTACGGAAAGCTGCTCGGAGAAAAGGCCGACAAATTAAAAGCAGAAATATATGATTCAGTAGGCTATGAGTTTAACATAAACTCACCCAAACAGCTCGGCGAGGCACTCTTTGTAAAGCTCGGTCTGCCCGGTTCAAAGAAAACTAAAAGCGGATATTCCACAAGTGCAGAGGTACTCGAAGGCTTGCGATATGCTCACCCTGCAATAGATATGATCTTAGAATATCGTTCACTTACAAAGCTGAAATCTACCTATTGCGATGCCCTTGTAAAGGTTATCGACGATAAAGGACGAATACACTCTGTTTTCAATCAAACAGAAACACGAACGGGGCGCATTTCATCTCTCGAACCAAATTTACAGAATATTCCGGTAAAAACTGCCGTTGGAAAAGAACTCCGCCGTTTTTTTACTGCGGACGAGGGCTGTGTTCTTATTGACGCTGATTACTCTCAGATCGAACTTCGAGTGCTTGCACACATCTCAAACGACAAAGAGATGATAAAAGCCTTTAACGAAGGAATAGACATTCACACCGTTACGGCTTCACAGGTTTTTTCTCTGCCGGAAAATATGATAAACTCTACCTTGAGAAGCAGAGCAAAAGCCGTTAATTTCGGTATAGTATACGGTATCGGGGCATTCTCTCTTTCAAAGGATATCGGCGTAACACGCAAAGAGGCTGATAATTACATCAAGTCTTATCTGAAGCATTACAGCGGAGTAGATTCTTTTATGAATAATGCTGTTTCAAAAGCTAAAGAGCTCGGTTATGCAGAAACAATGCTCGGAAGAAGAAGATATTTGCCTGAGCTTACATCTTCAAACTTCAATTTGCGTTCGTTTGGTGAGAGAGTCGCACGTAATATGCCTATTCAAGGTACTGCTGCTGATATTATCAAAATCGCAATGATCAAAGTATACAACAGACTAAAAGCTGAAAACATGAAAGCAAAGCTTATTTTACAGGTTCACGATGAACTTATCATCGAAGCACCCATTGAAGAAGCAGAAAAAGCAAAAGCTATTCTGACAGAAGAAATGGAATCTGCTGTCAGCCTTCATGTTCCATTGACAGCAGACGGCGCTGTCGGAAAAACCTGGTATGACGCAAAAGCTTAAAGGAGTGATAATTATATGTACAAAAGACTATGCGACTTTCTTGCTTTTATAGAAGAACAAACAAGCTCTGAAAAGCTTGCAAAGATGAGTGAAGAAGAAAAAGAAAAGCTTATCAAAGAGCTGCTTGTTCATACTCAGTTTTTCCAGCATGAAAGACTGATACATCTGATCGTAACTCATTTATTTGCACTTTCAGCTATAATAATACTTGTGGCTCTTGTGTATTTCAAATCTATTTCTATACTTATGCTCTTTATAATGATAATGGTGCTTTTATTTCCTTATATCATACACTATTATCATCTTGAAAACGGCACGCAAAAGCTATACACTTACTATGACAAGCTGACAGGAAGATCCTTCGGAGAACAGTCAAACGCAAAGGACGACAGCGACGAGGACGACGAAAAAGACAATAACAAAAAAAAGAAAAACAATGATTGATAAAAATCCGCCCGATAGAAATTAAGGAACCACTGAATAAATCACGTCCTGCGAACTGAGCACCCATCTCGCTTGCCTTTTTCGTCAAATTGTACTCAAATCACTTGAAATACGTCAGTATTCCGGCGTGATTTTCGCACAATTTGCCTGAAAAAATTCTAAGTGATACGGGCACTCGATTTAATCAGTGTTTCCTGAACCTTTCGGGCGGATAATTATTTAGAGGTGCTCTTTATTCAATCTTTCACTCAAATATACACGAATATCAGAAGCAAGATAAAGTGAGCCACAAACAAGTACAGCCGAATTTTGCTCCTGCTTTGCAATTTCAAGCGCAAGATCAACCGCCTGTTTATAGTCCTCACACGCTGTTATATCGGTAAATACGTCTTTTGCTTTTGATTTCAGCTCCTCTGCTGTTTGTCTGCGTGGACTGTTTGCAACTGACGTTGTTATAACTTTACAGAATTTTCCTCTCAGATATTCTATTGCAGTACCGCTGTCTTTGTCTTTAAGCATTCCCATTATACAAACGATTTTTTTATCAGACAAATATCTGTCAACCGCACACGCCAACGCTTTGCAGCCGCCCGGATTGTGTGCGCCGTCAACTATTATCAAAGGCTCTTTTGAAAACAGCTCAAATCTTGCAGGCATTATTACACTTTCAATACCCTGCTTTACATTTTCTTCACTGATAGATAAACCGCTTTCTTTAAGTGCTGATACAACGCTTAACACAAGCTGCATATTCTTCACCTGATGTTGACCAAGCAGGGGCAGCTTTATCTTTACGCCCGAATACTCAACTGTTGTACCGCTAATATCGCTGTCGAGTACAGACAAATTTACAGGCGTATAAAGAACGTTTTTTCGTTCACATGCAGTTGTGAATACCACCTCGTTTACTTCATCCTCTTGTGTGGCGAAAACTGTTTTTGAGTTTTCTTTTATTATTCCGCACTTTTCAAAAGCTATCTTTGAAAGCGTATCGCCAAGTACGGCGGTATGATCTAAAGAAATTGAGGTAATAACACTGCAAAGCGGCTTTTTTATTACGTTTGTTGCGTCAAGGCGTCCGCCAAGACCGGTTTCAAGCACAACAACATCGCATTTCTGTTCAGCAAAATAATGAAATGCCATTACAGTTACAAACTCAAACTCTGTAATTATCTCGCCTTTCTCATTCATACTTTGTACAAACGGAAATAGTCTTTCGGTTAATGATATAATGTCTGCTTCCGTAATCTGTTCGTTGTTTATCTGCATTCTTTCTCCGAAACCTGTTATATGAGGAGAGGTAAACAATCCTGTTTTATACCCTGCGTTTTTTAATATACTTGCTGTCATATTGCTGACAGAGCCTTTTCCGTTCGTACCTGCGACATGTACATATTTAAGCTTATCCTGCGGATTACCCGTAAGATCAAGCAGCTTTTTTATTCTGTCAAGTCCGGGATGTGAACCGAACACAAGCAGAGAATCTATTTTTTCCAATGCTTCTTTATACGTCAAGATCATCACTCGTTTCTTTAGAATATATCAAAAGCTCATTCGCAAGCCTTGCAAAGTCATCAAGCGTCAATTGCTCGGCTCTTGATGTTTTACTGATATTTGCTTTTTCCAAAGCCTGAGACACGCTGCTTTTATCCTTTCCAAACCCGTTGGATAAACTGTTGAGTATTGTTTTTCTTCGCTGGGCAAATGACGCCTTTATTACCCGAAACATTAATTCTTCACTATTAACATCTACGGGCGGTTTGTCGTGCAGCGTCATTTTAATCACGGCACTGTCTACCTTTGGCGGCGGCATAAAGCTGCCCGACGATACCTTAAAAAGCATTTCCGGTCTTGCGTAGTAGTTTACAGCCGCTGTAACTGCGCCCGCCTGTCTTGTACCCAAAGCCGCACATAAACGATCAGCGGCTTCTTTTTGTACCATTACCGTGATCGAACGAATAGGCAGCTTATCTTCAAGCAGCTTCATTATTACGGGTGATGTTATATAGTACGGCAAATTAGCACACACAACAACGTCAAGCCCCTCAAACTCCTCTTTGATAAGCTTATGCAGATCTAATTTTAAGATATCTGCATTTATTACCTTTATATTATCATACTCGGAAAGTGTATCTTCAAGCACCGGTAAAAGCCTTTTATCAAGCTCAACGGCAACTACCTTTTCAGCACGTTTTGCAAGCTCGCATGTAAGCACTCCTATTCCGGGACCTACCTCTATAACTCCAACGCCTTTATCGGCGCCGCTGTTTTCTGCCATGCGTGGGCAAACTGACGGATTAACAAGAAAATTCTGTCCCAATGCCTTTGAAAAAGAAAAACCATATTTTGCAAGTATCTCTTTTATTGTACCTATATCGGAAAGCTTATCCATTTTATACACCTCACTTACTTCTTAGTCCCTTGGGATAACGGTTTTTCAGTACACCCCCCGAAGCTTTTCCGAAGCCTGTGGAGATCCCCTCGCATAGTACCGCCGTATATCCTTTAATCATACCGTTGATCTCTATTTCTTCTCCGCGAAGATATTGCTTTAGTATATCGCTGTTGTACTCCAAATCAACGAAATTGTTAAAATACTCTTTCTTTCCTGCCATAAACAGTGAATGACACGGCTCTATGCGGTTCTTTTTTATCTCGCCCAACAATAGACCTGCCCTTATCACGCCTAAACCCGAAAGCGGCGGCAGCTCAGTTTCCGGCAGCAATAGTACTTTATCGCCTGTCTTAATGAGTACCTCTCCGAATACTCTTTTGTTGAATATCTCGTCATACATAGAAAGTGCAGCCTTTTTTTCGGGGAATACTGAGTTGCTGCTATTAGTATACTCGGTATCGGAATAAAGCTTGCCTTTCTTTACCAGTTTAGCGACAAAATGTCCCTCTCCTCCATGCTGAGGCAATATACGCACAGCCTTTTCTAATGCTCTTTTTCCAAATGCCGCACAACAGTCGGCAAGCTCGAATTCGGGGTGATTTTTCAGAAAGCCCGTAATGACATCTTCGTTTTCATACACCGAAAATGTACATGTCGAGTATACAAGAGTACCGCCGTCTTTTAAAGCTTTGCAGGCACTTTCGAGAACTGCTGTCTGACGTACTGCGCACGACTTTGAATGTTCGGCAGACCACTCTGCTATGGCTGACGGATCTTTGCGGAACATTCCCTCACCTGAACAAGGAGCGTCTACAAGCACCTTGTCAAAAAATCCGTTTAAGCTGTTACACAATATATCCGGATGACAGCTTGAAACTACCGCATTTGATACACCCATGCGTTCAATGTTAGATAACAATATCATTGCACGACTTTTTACTATCTCATTGCACCACAGCAGACCTGTTGAATTCAAAGCCGCTGCGATCTGAGTTGATTTACCTCCGGGGGCTGCACACAGATCAAGCACCTTTTCATGCGGCTGAACGTCAAGAACTGTAACTGCGGCAGACGCACTCGGTTCTTGTACATAAAATGCTCCTGCGTGATGAAAAGGTTCGTCGCCAATGCTTTTTATGTTTTGCGGCAGATAAAAGCTTTCTTTGCAAAACGGCGACTGTTCTGTTAAAAAAGGAAGAAACCTGCAAGCCTTTTCAACAGAGCATTTTAACGTGTTTACCCTGACTCCTCTAAACGGCGGATCGTTTGCGGTTTGCAAAAAAGCATTATAATCACTTTCACCAAGCAGTTTATGCATTTGCTCGGTAAAGTCTATCGGTAATTCATTCATAATAATTGCAACTCCTTTGAGGCAACACCGCCCAAAAACAATGCGAGCCGAATACATACGACTCGCATTTTTGTAAAGCTCTGATCTTTATTATTCTTTTTCTTTGGGCGATTTAGCCTTTTTTTGACTGCTTTTCTTTTTGCCTGTACTTTTTTTCTTTACAAATTTGCCTGCTATCGGAACTGACTTATATTTTCCGCTAAAGGCATTTTTGGCTCCACTAAAAGCAGGTATAACCAATAGTACACACATAGCAGAGAATACAACAATCATAAGCACAGAATATACTGCATAAGGCATGCCAAGCACCCACACGAGAAGTGCACGCAATCCGATCACAAGCAGCAAAGAAATAAGCTCAACTATCAGAGAATATACAAATACAGCCGTTCCCTGTTTGGTATGCGCTCTGCAAAACTTTGACTCTTTGCGTTTAAGAAACGGCAGCAGCAGCAATACGCCAAAGTATGCACACGAGGCATAATACTTGTTGGCTGCGATATCTTCATCACTAAACACTTTCTTCTTTGTTTTTGCTGAATTAGCGCTGTTTGCAGTTTTGCCCGATCTTGCTTTTGTTTCAGTATCAGCAGTTTCCCCTGATTTTTCGGTATCTGCTTTTTTCTCGGTTTTAGCTGTCTTTATCGGTGCAGTCTTTGTTTCTTCTGCGGTATTCTCGGCAGCCGGTTTATCCTCTGTTTTAACCGTCTTTACAGGTTTTACCCTTGGTTTTTCTGAGGTACTCTCAGCAGCCGGTTTATCCTCTGTTTTAACCGTCGTTACAGGTTTTAACCTCCGTTTCTCTGCGGTATTCTCGGCAGCCGGTTTATCCTCTGTTTTAACCGTCTTTACAGGTTTTAACCTCGGTTTCTCTGCGGTATTCTCGGCAGTCGGTTTATCCTCTGTTTTGACCGTCTTTACAGGTTTTACCCTTGGTTTCTCTGCGGTATTCTCGGCAGCAGATTTTTCTTTGGTGTTAACTGTATTTATCGGCTCTACCTCTGCTTCATTCTCGGCAGTTTCAGCAGACTTTGATATAACAGCTTTTTTCTCCTGAACAGTTATTTTTTCTTTCTTCTCTTTTTCGGAATCATTCTCAGTAAGAGTGATTTTAACAGCATTCAAAAGCTCTTGTTCTGCCTCAGAAGTAATAGTTTTGTCTGGCGTCACATCATAACGTTTCTTTAAACTATCGTCTTTTTTTAGAATAGCCGGAGCAGCTTTTTCAGAGTCGTTCAAACGCTCACCGGCCGTTTTTTTCTTTTCGACAGGCTTGACGCTTCTCTTTTTATCTTCAAGATCGCTGCTGATAGAATTGTTTACCGGACGTTCGCTGACCTTTACACCCGTATTCTGACGAACAGGCTTCTTTGGTTTACGCTCAAAAGTTTTTACATCGTCATTTTGTGAGCTTGCTTTTTTTGTTTTTTCAAGCTCGATAACCTTTGTTTTTTGCTCGGTTACGTCATCTGAGCTTTGCTTTGCTGTGGATGAGCTTTCATTATTCTTAACAGTATTATCCTGCCTGCGAATGTTATTTCTTGCAGCAAAGGCAGCCTTTGCACGTCTTTCTCTTGCTTGCTGCTGTGCCGCTATTTTTTGAGTATCTACCGGCTTTAACTCTCTTTGCGGTATACTGACCACAGAATCATTCTTATTGTTCTGCTTGTTATTTTGCTTTTTCTTTTTATTATTGTTCTTATTTGTATTATTTCCGGCTTTTCGGTGTTCGACAGTACCGTATCCGGTATCACGAGGAACAAACGTATTCTTTGCGCCTACTATATCAGACGTATTTATACGATTTATTACCAACGGCTGAACTGTTTCGACAGTTTCATTTTCATTTTTTGCGGTATTCTCTTCAAATGTATATGGTGTAAGGGGCGCATCCCCCAATTCAAGCTCACGCTCGTAAATCTTTCCTAATACCTTTTCTTTTCTGGCTATCTCGTATTTTTTCCTTGAAGAAAATACATCTTTGTTATCATCCAAATCTATAAAGCTATCCTGCGGCTTTCTGCTGGAATAGATCTCTTTGGAACTATTTTTTATACTTTGTTTTGTCCTCTCTCTCAGAGGAACTCCGCATTTCTTGCATACGGAGGATTTTGCTTCGTTAGAAGTACCACACAACTTACACGTTATCAAAATAAACCCCTCCACTGCAGTGGTCAACCTTATGTTATTAAGTTTTATTAATTAAGAATACACTTATGGCAATCTGAATCATCATTAGTTTTTTCAGCCAATAAATGCAGTATAATAAAGGACATTTATTTCCGCATTAAATGTCCGCAATACAAGCTTATACACAGCTTGATTCATCTGTATCAGCACATATGCGGCTGATCTCACTTTTGCCAAATATTTTCTCTTCTCAAAACGCTACTTTAAAACTCACAATACTTTCGGTTAATTCTGCAAAACATTAAAATAAATAAACCCAATATTTATTATAAATTATTTGTATATCAAATGTCAACTTAAAATGTTGTAATACTTTGTAACAATGTGTAGAAATATCCTTGCAAAATTCTGCAATTTGTTATAAAATATTTATACACGGTTTATTGATATAAATTAACGAATTTTCTATCTGATCTTTAGACATTTTTTTCGATCAATAGCCGTTATAATATTTACATCGGCAGCAGCTATTCTGCTCATCTGCCGCAAAACAGGAGAACCGAATATGAAAAAAACATTACTTGCTTTATCTCTTTGCACATTGATATTATCTTCGGGCGTTATGCTTACTGCATGTGAGAATAGTACTTTTACGATAGGCGATCAGTCTTACGATTACAGTACAACAGAGGTTTCAGTTAATGATCAGTCAGTTAATGATCTCTCAGCTTTGAAAGAGTGTGAAGATCTTGTATCTTTGAAGCTTGATAATTGCAGCATAACATCACTTGACGAGATAGCAAAGCTTGAAGGCTTGAAAACACTTGTATTGTCTAATAATCAGATCACAGACATTTCAGCGCTCAAAAATCTGCCGCACCTGCAAACTTTGGTTTTGTCTAACAATCAGATCACAGATATTTCGGTACTCGAAAGCTTAACACACCTCAGCTCTTTGGATATCGGAAAAAATCCAGTTGAAGATATTACCCCGCTGTCGTCATTGACAAAATTGAAGGTTCTGTATGCAGACGAAACTAATATTACAGATATATCTCCCCTTGAATCGTTGACTCGTCTTGAGGAGCTTTATTTAAGCTATAACAACATTGTAGGCTTCAGCGCTTTGACTCCGCTGAATGATCTGCGTGTTCTCGATCTTACTCAGTCTGGTATAACCGGCTTGGGCGTTATCGGAGAAGCAGTTGATATGGAAAAGCTTTACATTGGCTCTAACCCTGAAATTGAAGATTTTTCACCCCTTGCAAACTTCAAGTCACTCAGAATTCTGTATGCAGAAAACACTTCAATGACAGACATCACTCCGCTTGCAAAGCTTACCGCCTTACAGGAGCTTGTACTTACAAACAACTCGATCTCTGATATTTCAGATTTACAAAATATGGAATCTCTCTCACTTCTCAACATAGAAGGCAACTACTGCATTTCAAAAGAAGCTGTCGGTGACCTTAGCTCTGCATTGCCCAACTGCGAAATTATACACTCTGATCTGAAAACTCAGATAGAACTCGATATGCAAAGCAAGCCTGATGAAAAAAGCAAGGCTCCTGCAAGTGATACAGATAATACCGAAAATGATACGTCTAATTCCGATACAAACACAGATACAGAAGCTCGCTTGGAAGTCACTTCTGAATAATAATGAGCACCTCAAAAAATTGTTGACAAAAATACATAAGCGTAATATAATGTACAATGAAAGAACTTCGGGGCGGGGTGGAACTCCCCACCGACGGTAACCGCTGAATACGGAAGCCCGTGAGCTGTTTTTATGCTGAATAGGTGAAATTCCTGTGCCGACGGTATAGTCCGGATGAGAGAAGTTTGTTATACTGTTCTGTGTCTGTCTGATACAATACCGTAAAGAAACTACAATCAGCCCCCTTTAATCGGGGGCTTTTTTATTTTCTCGCTTTCAGCGCCGCAGTTTGAAATTTTTAGAGCAATACCGCATAGAGATAGTTCCAAAAATGTGCAAGCAGATTTGTTGCTAAGCCTAAAGGCGGTCTTTTGTGAGGTGTTGCCTTAGCAAAGGAGTTATTTTTTATGAACAACAGGTCAAAATCATCAACCAACATTCAGAAGCTTACTACTATGGCGCTGCTTTGCGCTATTGCATTTGTAGGCACAGTGCTTATGCACAGTATTCCCATTATGCCGTCTGCTCCCTATCTGAGTCTTGATCCAAAAGACGCTGTTATCGCTATCGGCGGATTTATCTTTGGACCGATCTCTGCTCTTGTTATGACGCTTGTAGTCTCACTTGTCGAAATGGTTACTATCAGCTCTACCGGAGCAATAGGTCTGTTAATGAACGTATTGTCGACCGGTGTTTTTGTAACCGTAAGTACTGTTTTTTACTATCGAAAGCCAAAGCTTCGTAATGCCGTTATCGGTCTTATTGTTGGTACACTGTCGATGACGTTAATGATGATACTCTGGAATTTTCTCATTACACCTATCTATACGGGCGCACCGAGAGAAGTTATCGTTCCTATGCTGCCAACCGTGTTTTTACCGTTTAACCTGCTTAAAGGTGCTATCAATTCTGGTATTACGTTATTTCTTTATAAAACAGTTGTTACCGCACTGAGAAAAGCAAGGCTTCTTCCAAAATCAGATGAATCTGAAAAAGCTGATAAGGAATCTAAGAAAAACATTACGCTCATGGTTATGATATCTTCAGCAGTATTGATTGCAGCCTGTGTTTTAATAATCCTTGTGCTTAATAATAAAATATAAAATATTTTAAATCAAAACAGACCGCCTTCGTTCGATAACGTGGCGGTCTGCATTTTTTATACTTTTATAATTGCTCTGCTGTATCTGCTACATCATGCTTTACTCTGTCGTGTTCCTCTGCCCTTTTGCCGTTGTTAAAGCGATCTACCGTACCTACAAGATAACCTGTAATACGTCTGATACGTTCAAAGCCGGTGCCGTCCTCGTCCTCGTGACGTCCGCATTGAGGGCAGGTATCACCGATAATACCTGTGTACCCACAGCATGGATCTCTGTCTACCGGATGATTTATTGAACCGTAGCCTATTCCGTTTTCTTTCATAACTCTGATAACACTTTCAAAAGCGTCAAGATTCTGAAGCGGATCACCGTCAAGCTCAATGTATGATATGTGACCGCCGTTAGTAAGAGCGTGATAAGGCGCTTCAAGTTTGATCTTCTCAAATGCGCTTATCGGATAATATACCGGAACATGGAATGAGTTTGTATAATACTCTCTGTCGGTTACTCCGGGAATAACTCCGAAACGCTTTGCGTCAAGCTTTACAAAGCGTCCGCTTAAGCCCTCGGCTGGTGTTGCGATAAGCGAGAAATTCAAGCCGTATTTCTGTGAAGCCTGATCCATTCTGCTTCTCATGTATCCGATTATTTCAAGACCGAGGTTCTGAGCCTCTTTAGACTCGCCGTGATGCTTGCCGATAAGCGCTTTCAGACATTCTGCAAGTCCGATAAAGCCCATAGTCAATGTACCGTGCTTTAACACCTCTCTGATCGGCTCATCTGGAGCAAGCTTTTCAGAATCAAGCCACACTCCCTGCCCCATGAGGAAAGGGAAGTTTCTCGGAGTTTTGCCTGCTTGTATTTCAAATCTGGCAAGAAGCTGATCTATTACAAGGTCGATCTGACGATCAAGCTGATCGTAGAAGAAGTCGATCTTGCCGCCGCTTAAAATAGCTATTCTCGGCAGATTTACAGAAGTAAAGCTCAGATTTCCTCTGCCTGTTACTATTTCTCTTGTTTTATCATATACATTTCCTATAACTCTTGTTCTGCATCCCATGTATGCACACTCTGTTTCAGGGTGTCCCTCTTTGTAATACTGCAAATTATACGGAGCGTCAATAAAGCTGAAATTCGGGAACAATCGCTTTGCTGAAACTCTCATCGCAAGCTTAAACAAATCGTAATTGGGATCTTCGGGATTATAGTTTATTCCCTCTTTTACCTTAAAGATATGTATAGGGAAAATAGGTGTTTCGCCGTTGCCAAGTCCTGCTTCCGTTGCAAGAAGTACATTCTTTATAACAAGTCTGCCCTCCGGTGATGTATCTGTACCGTAGTTTATCGAGCTGAACGGGATCTGTGCGCCTGCACGGCTGTGCATGGTATTAAGATTATGTACAAGTGCCTCCATTGCCTGATAGCAGGCTCTGTCTGTTTCTTTCTGTGCATGGTTATATGAAAAGCTCTGAATTCTTTTTGCTCTCTCCTCACCGTAAGCTTCAGAAAGAAGTGAAAGCTCTTGCTTTTTGTACTCCTCGCCGTCGTCAAGTCTTGGTATCTTTCCGCTTATTTCCTCAGCTTTATCGGCAAGTGCAAAAGCTGTATCAAGTGCGTTATCGTCATCACACAAAAGCTCAATAGCTCTTGCAAGATTTTGTCTGTAAATTCTGCGGTAGGTCTTTTGTACGCCTCTTGACATTCCATAATCGAAATTAGGAATACTCTGACCGCCGTGCTGATCGTTCTGATTAGACTGGATGGCAATACACGCAAGTGCACTATAACTTGCAATATCGTTAGGCTCTCTCAAAAATCCGTGTCCTGTACAAAAACCATTCTTGAAAAGCTTTTCTATATCTATCTGACAACAGGTAGTTGTAAGCGTAAGAAAATCAAGATCGTGAATATGTATATCTCCGCTGCTGTGCGCCTTTGCATGCTCCGGCTTTAATATATACATCTCATAAAACTGCTTTGCACCCTCTGAGCCGTATTTCAGCATTGTACCCATAGCGGTATCGCCGTCTATGTTTGCGTTTTCTCTTTTTATATCGTTATCCTTTGCGGATTTAAAGGTAAGATCTTCATAAATACGCATAAGCTTTGTGTTCATTGTGCGTACTCTTGTGCGGTCTGCACGATACAGAATATACTCCTTTGCTGTGCGTGCGTGACCGTTGTTTATCAATATCTTTTCTACTACGTCCTGCACGTGTTCAACTGTCGGCGTACAGTTTTCACCCAGTTCGGTTTCAAGATATTCAACAACCTGATCTGCAAGATCATGCGCAACATCTCTGTCTTTTCCTCCAACTGCCGCTGCAGCTTTAAATATAGCCTGAACTATCTTTTCTTCGTCAAACGGAACTGTTCTGCCGTCACGTTTTATTATTGCGGTAATCATTTTTCAAAACCTCCGTAAAAATATATTCCCCTCAATACGCCTTGGGGAGTTTTGAAACATAGTGTAAAGGTTATTACTTTACACTATATATAGTATTCGTCATACATGTGAGCAATATTAAGTATATAATATAAAAAGCCTGATGTCAATAGCTGTGAGGGACAAAAGGAGCAAATACCGTATTTTTGGTGAAAACACCGAAACAAAACAATATTTTGTATGATTTTATCATTCGCAATCTATATATGGTTTTTTGTATTACAAAAAAAGGAAAACAAACGAATAATTACAGAAAAAACGCTGCTTTCTTATGCTTGTCAAGAATATGTATGTACTATTTTAGGGACATAAATTGACTAATAATACATCACTATATATAGTAATGCATTAAAACAAAAAAGTAATAAAAACAATACAAGCGTCATATAAATAATACCGATGTATCATACAATACACAAAAAAGAAAAGGAGAAAAGCCATGAATTATCCCATAAAAACAGACGGTTTTTTTGTTTGCAAAACGATCTTTAATGAAACCCGTGAGCAAACTGTTGACGCTGACTTTGCTCTGCCGGATTATTGTCCTGACATTCAAAAAATACTCAAATGCCGCATTGATCCACACATAGAAACAAGAAACATAGTCGGTGACAGAATAGAGATCGAGGGTACAGGTACCGTTAAGATCATATACATTGACGCTATAAAAATGGCTGTACGTTGTACTGAACAGAGCTACCCTTTCAGTATCAGCGAAAACCTACGTGAAGCTCCGCAAAATCCGGCGGTACAAACAGATATAAAGGTAAACTATCTTAACTGCCGTGCGTTGAGTCCGAGAAGGCTTAATCTTCACGGTGCGTTTAGCGTAAGCATAAAGGTACTCGACAAATGCGAAGAACGTACCGTCACACACATTAAGGGTACTGATATACAACAAAAGAAAAAATCTGTTGACTATTCTTATCTTCACGGTATTACACAAAGACAGTTCAGCGTAACAGAAACGCTCGAACCGGGGCAAAACCACTCCCCCGTTCAGAGCGTTATAAGAAGCGACATCAGAGCCGTTAAAGGCGATTGTAAAATTAGCGACAACAAGCTTATTTACAAAGGCGATCTGTTAGTAAAATTAGTTTATCTTTCTGATCTTGATAGCGGAAAGCTTGAAAGTATGGATTACAGTATTCCTTTCAGCCAAGCTATTGAACTTGACGGAAACACTGAAAACAGTACTATTTCGCTGCGCACAGAGGTTATGAGTTATAATATTGCTCTGAGAACGGAAATAGGCTTTGACGATCCTCTGCCCGTTTTGTCTGCGAAGCTTTGCATTACGGCTTTAGTTCTCGAAAAACGTGATACCACAGTAATTACTGACTGCTACTCTACTCTTTACCGCACAGAGCCTGAATTTAGCGAAGTAAGCCTGCCTGTTCTTAAAGCCCAGTTCAAGGAAAGCATTGTTGACAAGGTAAACGTGGACTTTACCGAAAGTACCGTTTCAAAGGTAACTGATGTGTGGTGCGAAAAGGGAAGCTCTGTCTGCACACAAAAAGACGGAAAGAATTACATTACCGGAAAGTACAATATCTGCGTTCTTGCAGCAGACTCCGAGGGCAATACTATATACACAGAAAGAAGCAGTGAATACACCCATGCAATTTCAGCAGATATTCTTGCAAATAAGCCGAGCTTTTATACCGAAACGGTAAGTATATCGTCAAGTTACAGAATATGCTCTGAAAGACGTATCGAGGTAAGAACTGAATTGCTTGTATCGGGCGAGCTTTATGATGAGGTATGTGAGAAAGGTTTATCGTCAGTAAGCGCCGACAAGGATAAATTGAGAAAAGATATTGCAAGAGAACCACTCGTTCTCTACTATGCAAAAGCCGGAGAAGATGTTTGGGATATTGCAAGATCATACTGCACCGGTGCCGATACGATCAAAAGCGAAAACGAGCTTGACGCTGACACTTTGAGTGATGATCGGCTTTTGCTTATCACATGTTGACAGCTCTAATGCTCTCTGAAAAATTTTAGCCAGATAAAGCCTGCTATCCCTGCAAATATGAATGCTAAACCTAAAAAATCGTTTGACGTCATAAAACTCTCCTATCAGTAAAAGGCAGCTAAAATCATGTCGTGACTGAGACTTACCAAATATAGCACATATACTGACTCATATCCGTATTATAATTGTAAAAAGACCTCTGATGATTCGGAATAGATGATCGGTGTGAAGTTTTCAGATATATCTTGGGAAACACTGAATAAATCACGTCCTGCGGACTGAGCACCCATCTCGCTTGCCTTTTTTCGTCAAATTACACTCAAATCACTTGAAATACGTCAGTATTCCTACGTGATTTTCGTACAATTTGCCTGAAATAATTCTAAGCGATACGGGCACTCGATTTAATCAGTGTTTCCCTTGATTTATTATAC
This sequence comes from Clostridia bacterium, assembly GCA_017402845.1. GTDB lineage: Bacteria > Bacillota > Clostridia > Oscillospirales > Acutalibacteraceae > RUG592. The sequence continues at coordinate 6,829 of JAFPLH010000108.1, read as the reverse complement.
CCCAAAATCACTGAGAAAATACAAAAAGCGGTACATTACCGTACCGCTTTTTTGTTCTGTTTAAAAAGTTCTATAATCTGGCATAAAAATTCAATGCAGATAACAGATGTGAAACTAATTAATTATAATTCTCTCCTGCCCTCAAGCGCTCTTACAAGCGTTACCTCGTCGGCATATTCGAGATCTGCCCCGACAGGTATGCCGTAAGCGAGGCGTGTTACCTTAACGCCTAAAGGTTTTAACAAACGAGATATGTATATTGCCGTAGTTTCCCCTTCTGCATTTGCGCTTGTCGCCATAATGACCTCGCTGACGTTATCTTCATTCACTCTTGCGATAAGCTCTTTGATACTGAGTTCATCCGGTCCGATACCGTTCATAGGTGAGATCACTCCGCCCAGAACATGATATAATGCAGAGTATTCCTGCGTCTTTTCAAGGGCAATAACATCTTTGGGATCCTGCACAACACAGACTGTTTTTTTATCTCGCTTATCATTGCTGCAAATAGGACATAACTCGCTGTCTGTCAAATTACAGCACTTTTTGCATTTGTGTATTTTCTTATGTGCATTTCTTATTGTATCGGCAAAATCCTCTGCTGCGTCATCACTCATAGCAAGAACATAAAATGCTATTCTCTGCGCACTTTTAGGACCTATTCCCGGCAAGCTGTTAAACTTATCAATAAGCTTTGCAAGTGCAGGGGCATAAAAGCTTGCGGGCATATCAGAATAACCCCGGCATATTAAGTCCGCCGGAAATTTCTTCCATTACTGCTTCTTTTTCTTCTGCGGCACTTCTCAAAGCCTCGTTGGCTGCTGCGATGATAAGGTCTGTCAACATCTCTATGTCTTCAGGATCAACAACCTCAGGCTTGATATCAATATTCTTTATTATTCTTGCACCTGTAACAGTAACCTTAACAGCCTCGCCGCCTGCTGTTGCAGAATACTCTTTTGCTTCAAGCTCGGTGCTTGCAGCGTCCATTTTCTCCTGCATTTTCTGTGCCTGCTTTGCAAGCTGCTGTAAATTTGACGGTGCGCCGCTGTTTCCATATCCCTTAGGTAATCTTGCTTTCATAATTTATTATCCTCCGTTTTTATATGTGTCAGGCTTTAGGAAAGCACTGATCAAACCATGCCTCAATGAGCTTTGACGGCGCAATTACTTCACCGCGTCTGATCAATACTCTCTTAATCCTCCACAGTTAATTTTATATTTGAATTTGAGATCTTCTCAATAAATTCATCTAATTTATTTTTTTTTTGCTCCTCAACAGGTCTTGCGCTTCTGCGGTAAGGGCCGATTGCATAAGTTCTGCCAAGCACATTCTTTATTGTATCTTTAACGATAGTATTTCGTGCAGGATCGCTTCGCAAAAATTCAAATGGAGTATCGTCTTTCGCTTCTATAAGCACATAATCTCCGGAAATATAGGCGTTTGTTCCTGTCATTCTATGATACAGCACAGTTGAACGAGCTTTCATAGCATCAAGAACATCTTCCCAATTAGCAAGGGGCTTTGCATTTCGGGCAAGCTCTGCGAGTCTTTCTTCGGCAGAAGCTTTATTTGCCTGTACAGCCTGAGCAGTACCGCTAATAACAGTGCTTTGCTTTTTTCCGGCATCATTTGCAGTTCCTTTTGAAGATGTACTCTGCTGCTGCGATTTTTCCGTATTACCCGTATTATTATCATTTTGCGGAGCATCAATGCGCCTGTACCCTAACTTTATTTCTTGTTCAAGCTTATCAAGTCTTGCACGTACTGACGAAAGATCGTCTGACAGTTCAGGACTGCAAAGCTTTATCATACATGTTTCAAACTCTATTTTATTATTTCCGCCCTTGAACATTTTTTCAAGTGAAGCAGTAAGAATATCAATACAGCTAACAGTTTGTACAAGTGAAATTCTGTTGGCTTGTTCGTATGCTTTCTCTAACTCATTTTCAGACAAAAGCAAAAGTCCTTCAGCTTTTTTCTTCATAGTTCTGATAAGCATAAGTGTACGAAAATGCTCTGTAAGTTCTTCACACAGGCGTGACATACTCTTTGAAGCTGTATGAAGTGTATTTACAGTAGTAATTGCAAGCGGGATATCATTGTCTATTACTGCATCTGCAAGTGTAAAAAGATAATCTCTGCCTGCAAGACCTGCTGCCTCACGCACGATCTCCGCAGTAATATTATCAGCTAATCCTATACATCTGTCAAGCAACGATAATGCGTCACGCATCGCACCGTCTGCAACAGCCGCTATAAGCATAGCTGCATCATGAGTTATACTAACATTTTCTTCTTTTGATATATATTCAAGTCTTTCGGCAATTATCTCAGGTGTGATCCTATTAAAATCAAACCGTTGACAACGTGAAAGTATAGTTGCCGGAATCTTATGCACCTCAGTAGTCGCAAGAATAAAGACAATATGCGCAGGCGGTTCTTCAAGTGTTTTCAGTAAGGCATTGAAAGCACCTGTTGTGAGCATGTGTACCTCGTCTATAATATAAACTCTGTATTTCGCTTCTCCCGGTGTAAAAACAACCTCGTCGAGTACCTCTCTTATATTGTTTACACTGTTGTTTGAAGCAGCGTCCATCTCGACGACGTCCATTATACTGCCTGAAGCAATACCAACACAATTATCGCACTTTCCGCATGGTTCTCCGTCTTGGGGATCTAAACAGTTTACAGCCCTTGCAAGAATTTTTGCACAGGTAGTTTTTCCCGTTCCACGAGATCCCGTAAAAAGATAGGCATGAGATATACGCCCCGAACGAATTTCATTTTTCAGTGTTGAAGTAACGTGTGACTGACCGATCACATCAGAAAAGAATGTCGGCCGCCATTTTCTGTATAAAACTCGATACACGGTACACCTCCCTGAAAAGTATAGAATACTGCTTTCCTTTTTTTCTTAAACAATGTCTGATCTCAGCGGTAACGAATTCGCTTTTTTATCTTGCAGAGATCAGTATAAAAAAGAATATACAAAAATCAAAATCCATATACTTTAATATACGAACGACAGACTTACTGCATCGCAGAGGGCAACTCCGTTTAATGCTGCTCGGTTCCCCGCCTGACATGGTTCGCGGCGCCCTCTCGCACAGGGCCTGCCGTCCGCATATGAAAATATATGGATCTCGCTTTGCATAATATATTATACAACACTCTTTCATAAAAATCAAGAGTTTTTATGATTTTTTTATTAAACTTACAGGATACTAATATTAAGGAGATTTATTACATGAAAAAACAGATGATAACTGCCATATTTTTATTTCTGATATGTATAAATATTTGCGGCTGTACCTCAAAGGAAATATCAACTCAAGCAGATGAGATCACCATGAGTACATGGGAATACAACGGACTATATAATACATATGCCCGTATCAGCTTTAGTGAAAACAGCGCTGATATCACAATTTCAAGTAATGACGACTATTGCAGAATACAAGGTATCTGTGTATTCGGTGATAACTGCTTTACGGTAAGCGACAACACTTTAAAGCGTTTGTTTGTTTTTGGATATACCTTTAACGGTAATACTCTCTCTCTGAACTACAACGGCAGCGATATTACACTAAAAAAAGCAGAGTAGTACCACGCAAGCGATCAGTTCTGTATGATGCTTTTACTCTGCTTTTCTTATTATCATACTTTGCATTCCTATTTCTTTATATCGTTTTTCAACAAGCTTTTTATCGTACTTTGTTACCTTTTGATAAGCCATAGGATCGGCAAATGAATAGTAGTTTTTATCATAACCGACAAGTACAAGACAATGTTCACCTGCAAGCCATGTATATGTTTTTTTGTTCGGCTCGCCCTTATGCCCCACTCCGTACCAGGTGTATGTAGGAAATGATTCACTCATGCCTACTGTTGCCCATACCAAAACAGGAATATCCTGTGAAACATAAGTTTTTGCCAAAAAGTCAAGCGGCAATCCGCAAGTATCCTCTGCATATAGATCTTCAAAATCGAAATCATCGATCATATCTTCGATAACCGGCGGAAAACAACCAAATCCACTCATAATATCAGGATTACCGATAAATGCTTCGTACGGCGTTTTACCGTATAGCTTGCCCTTATCTGATACCTTTAAGTCCCAGAATTCAATGTGCTTTTTCATCTCGTCAAAGGTGATGTTCTTTTTTCCGTAATAGTCAAGCACCATTTTTGCGCTGACTATTTCGCACCCTGTAACAAGATTGTTGTTTTGATTTATCTGAGCAACATCAATAAGGTATTCTTTAGGCGGCTGTTTGGTCTTTGGCTTTTCGTTTTGGCTGTCTTTATTTTCCTGTTTTTTCGTATCTGATTTTTCCTTTTCAGACGAAGTATTCTTTGAGCTGTTATCTTTTTTGCTTTCTGTCTGCTGTTTTTCAGATGATGCTTTACTGCTTGTTTTCTCTGACGATGTTTTCACCGCAGTGTCAGCGGTACTCTTTTTTTCGTCTTTATCCGAAGCTGTTTTTTGAGATGTATCTTTATCTTTTGTACCGGCTGTATCTGTCGATTTGTTTTCCTTTGGTTTTTTTAAAGCAGTATCAGGTGTTTCAGCTATTCGCCGTACCGAAATATCAGATGTTTCGGGCAGGTCAGATACTATCGGTATTTCGGGAGTATCGGGAGTACATACACGATCTTTAACGATACTGTCAGGAGTATCTGCCGTATCAGGAAAACAGGCGGCAGAGCAGGAATTATACGTATCAGACAAAGATTCACTGTTTGCAAACCCTGCCGTAGTTATTCCTGCTGCTGCAACAGCCACCCAAACGGCAGTAAAACAACTTATTAATTTTTTTCTCGCCGTTTGGCGGCTTTTTTTATTCATATCAATTCTCCGCCTATTTTAAGCGTCTAATATACTCAAAGGTTTTTTCTTCGCCCTCGTTTGCAAGCATTTCAAGCCAGCTTTCAAGAAGATCTGATGTCTTGGGGTGTATTCTGCGTCTGCCCTTGCCCTTCAAAAAATACTCTAACGGGCATTTGTCGTTATACTCTTTGCCTTTATATATTTTTCCTGCGGCAAGACGATCACAAAACATTTCTTTAACAAAATTCAGAGGCATTTCAACAGGCTCAAGCTGCTTTGTTACGGGGCTGTAATCTGTCCAGTATTCAAAGTGGTGCTTGTTTCGTCCCTTGTGATGCATCCATGCTTTTGAATAACCTATATCTTCTCTTTCCGCTTCATTGGGACTGCGGTTGCCTCGGTAGTATTTTGCTCCGGGCACAAATTCAGTCAAGGAATATTTAGACAAATCATGTAATAGTCCCTGTAAAGGTATGCCCACCTTAACACAATGCACAAACACTTTATGTCTGTGACGGGTTACGGTAATAAAATGCTTCAAAGCATTTCCCATATGATAAGACCTCTCTTTTTTAGGGGATTTCTAAAAACCTGATATCGTTCAAATTTTCAGATATGCCCTTTATTAAAGAAGATGTGAAATGATCTCCTCATGCGGCATTGCTGAAAGATATGCCGGCGGAATGTCAAATACTGTTTTACAGCCGGAAACGCCCTCTGATGAAAGCTTAAACGCTGCACGAGCAAAAGCAACAAGAACACAAGCTGTAAACTCAGGGTTTGAATCAAGCTTTAAGCTGTACTCAATAATATGATTATGCTCGCCGTTCAGACCTGTTTTTCCGCTTCTGATAACAAATCCGCCGTGCGGCAAGCCGCTGTGGTTGCGCTTCATCTCGTCTGCTGTGATAAAGTTTACCGTTGTATCGTAGTCAGCAAAGTAATTAGGCATAGTCTTGATCTCGTTTTCTATTCTGGCCTTGTCTGCGCCCTCTTTTGCAACTACATAGCATACTCTTGTGTGCTTTTCTCTTGTTGTAAGCTCAGGATTCTTACCGCTTCTTACAGCGTTGAGAGCGTCAGTTACCGGTACTGTGTACTGTCTTGCGTCAGCTACGCCCTCAATTCTTCTTACTGCGTCGGAGTGTCCCTGACTTACACCCTTACCCCAGAATGTGTAGTCTGCACCGTCTGTGAGAATACAATTCGAGTAAAGTCTTGCAAGAGAAAACATTCCCGGATCCCAGCCTACCGAAATAATGCCAACGTTGCCGCCCTCTTTTGCGGCGTTATCTACGTTCTTAAAGTGTGTGGGAATATTTGCGTGTGTATCAAAGCTGTCTATTACATTAAACATCTTTGCAAGCTTCGGAGTCTGAACAGGAAGATCTGTTGCACTTCCGCCGCAGATGATAAGAACGTCGATTTTATCCTTATACTGCTCAATATTCTCCGACGAAACAACCTCTACACCCTCTGTTGCGATTTTTACACCGGCAGGATCACGTCTTGTAAATACTGCAACCAACTGTGTGTCTTTGTTTTGTCTGATAGCTGCCTCAACACCTCTGCCGAGATTGCCATAGCCATAAATTCCGATTCTAATGCTCATCTTAAACACCTCTATTTATTATTCACAAGCAGCCTTAACTACTTTTGCGCAGCTTTTTTCTCTGGCAACAGCTCGCAAAGACCGCCTGTTTTGCTGCACATTTTGGCACGATCTCTGTACTGAATTGCCTTAAATGACTGCTACGGTAAAATTATACATCATATTACAGTTAAAATCAACAGAGGTTTGAAAATAAATACTGATAATATAGTTTATTAAACCAAACAAAACTTATAAATTCAATAAAGGGCAGTTCTAAAAACCTAATGTCGTTCAGATGTGCCGTAGATTTAGTCGGCAGATTGTACAATAAATCCGCAGGAATACTGACGTATTTCAAGGATTTATTGTGCAAGATGACGGCTGAAGATACGGTGCAGAT
>JAFPLH010000107.1 GCA_017402845.1 Clostridia bacterium | reverse complement strand
CGTCTGCCACAAAGCAGACTGAGGGAGAAATGCAAGAAATTATCTGCTTTATTTTCTTAAGTTGATGACATTGCCCTCAAAGACAATGTCATCAATTTAACGAGAAAACGTTTACGTTTTCTCGTGTAACTCACAAAAAAACTATAAATCCCATGATGAATTTTTGTTTTAAGAAAATGCAAGCATTTTCTTAAGTTGATGACATTGCCCTCAAAGAGGGAGGCATTGTTTTTTTGCGGTTTTTTCGCCTCCGTCAGTGAGGAAGGTGGCTCGCCGCAGGCGTGACGGAGGGAGTATTGCAAGAAATTATCTGATATCTTTCTTAAGTTGATGACATTGCTCTCTTAGGGAGTCTTTTGTTTGGATGAGATCTTTGCAGCTTATTGTTAAAATAGGTATCAGGGCATCTCTAAAAATTTGCCGTTGTTCAGATGTGTCGTAGATGGGCGGTGCGAGGTCTTTTAGGGAAATACTGATTAAATCGAGTGCCCATATCGCTTAGTCAGATTTTTAGGCTAATTACACGAAACGACCGCAGGAATACTGACGTATTTCAAGGGCGATGAGTGCAATTTGACAAAAATATGCAAGCGAGATGGGTGCTCAGTCCGCAGGACGTGATTTATTCAGTGGTTCCTTAGAGGTGCTCATTAATAAAAATGCTGATAAATGTTGTTTGTGTGGGATTTGTGTGGTATAATAAAACAAGGACATATCAAAACAGCGTAAAATACTATCATACAAAAGGAAGAATAATGTATTATGGAAAAAGAAATAAGACGCTACCGAAACGCACTCGTAACTGATGGAATCGGTATCGTGTATTTTGTTATATGGAGTATTATAAAAATAGTTCTGAATGTTGTAAAGGAGTCATCAGATTTTATCGAGTCTTTTAGAAAAACTATATCAGATTCGGACGAAAGATCTGAAACCGCTATAATAATTTTTCTTATTATTGCTTTTGTCGTTTTTGTGACTTTTATACTTTTTTTACAGCTTTACATAGGTTTATCGGCATATAAAGAAGGGATAAACGGCAAAAAAGGAAATATTTATCTTGTAGCGGCAGTTATAATGATGTTAATAAATTGTCTGGGTATGACATTATATTTCATTCCGGAATATATAGCTGATGAAATATCTTTTTCAAATATTGTAGCATTCTTTATTGATCTTACAACAGTGCTTATTCTGCTTGATATGATCCATTCGGCAATAATGTCAAGAAAGCTTTCAAAGCAGTTAGAAAAGTGAGGCGGCGAGCATGCAGGAAGATTTTCATTATTACGCAACATATTGTGCAGCGATTCTTGCCGGTTATACACATGAACAGAGCATGGATATTTGTTATAGTGCGCAGCTTGTCGATATGTGCAGCAGGACATTTCTTATAAAAATAAAAGCGCCTTTGTCCGCAGCAACAACACAGCTTCAGCTTGAAATGATGGACGCAAGAACTGATCCTGTCGGACTTCAGGATATAACAAGAATATGGGTGTCTTTTCATTTTTTACCTGCTGATCTTAATGCAAAGGTCAGAAAGGGTGCAGGCAGGCTATACAAATCAAAGTATAGACTTATCTGCAATACAAACAGCGAGCTTCTTGTAAATACCGTTACTCTTGCAAACGGAAACGGACTTCAGGCGGCAGGTATCGCAATGCATATTCTTGCGGATACGTGGGCGCACCGTTATTTTGCCGGTACACCTTCACTGGTTATAAATAATACGAATTATTACTTTTACGAACAGATCGCCAACGAAAACGGAGAATATAAGGATATTCCTATTTCTTTTCGTCACAGTACTTCTGTACCTGATGATTTAGAGAATCATAAATATACAAACAGTCTGTTTCAAAGCAGCGAAAGCTCTATAATGAATCTGGGACACGGCAGAGCCGGTCATTTACCGGATTACAGCTTTATTCGGTATAAATACTTACCGGCTTGGGGGGATTATGAAGAAATAATAAAAGATAATCCGTCTGATTTTTATCATGCATTTTGTCAGATGATATATGCTATGCAGTATTTACACGGCGATATTTCAAAGTTTATGATAAATACTTATGCATGGAATACCGCAAAACCTTATGAAGATGAAATAAAAGCGATAATAAAAAAACGTCAGCTTAACGCCGCTGCCGACTGGAAAGCGTTCGGAGAAAGGCTGTCAGGCAAAGAGATAGAGCCGTTTGATCTTTCAAAATATGAATCTGAATATATAGATGCCGAAAAAGATAATAAAAACGAAACGTTTCTCGGTAAGTTTATTTTAGCAGCGATGGCTCAAAAAAGTATGGTAACTAATAAAATTTTTTTATCAGGCAATCTTCTTGCCGGTTATTCGATTGATTTCAACGAGAAAGGTTTTGCAGGCATTAAAGATTATAAAATGCTTGTGGAATACTTACAGCAACACCGCACAAAGACCACCTAACAGCTCAGCACCAAATCAGCGTGCATATTTTCTGTCATAGCACATAAAACTCCATTGAAATACGGCATTATTCCTACGGCTGTTTTATTTGCTTTGACGAAAAATCTGACTACGCATCTTCGACACTGACTTTGTACGGTATTGTCTTACAGAAAGGATTCTAAATATGACAAAATTGCAGAGAATAAAAAGCTTTATTTTCGGTTTATTTATGATGTTTGGCGGAGTATTGATAATAGCAATAGGTTCAGATGCAGCTTCTATTATTATGGATCTGCTAACGATATCACTTATTTTAAACGGTATAAAAACGATTATCTATTATTCACGAATGGCAAGATTCATGGTAGGCGGCGATCAGGTTCTTATACGTGGGCTAATTCTTCTCGACCTCGGTGCATTTACCGGAACGCTTTACAATATATCACACATATATATTGTAGGTTATCTTGTCGGGATTCATGCTTTTGGTGGTGTGATAGATGTAATGCACGCACTTGAAGCGAAGCGGCTTGCATCTCCGTCATGGAAATTTAATCTGTTCAGCGGAATAATAAACATCATTCTTGCAGTAACATGTCTGGTGTTTCTGCGTTCAACGACTATCGCTGTATATATTTATGGTGTCGGACTTATCTATTCGGCATTTGTCAGAATTATCACAGCTTTCAGAAAGACCGCCGTTGTATATATTACTCCGTCGTGACAGACTTCTTTGTGCCGTCAATATTATTGTACTACAAAGCAAGGGAATTTTCTTTCAGTGATCATAAAGTAGATTATATAACAGTAAAAAAGGACTGCGAAAGCTTAAAATTCGCAGTCCTTGTTGTTTAATTATTACTGTATTTTACGGATCAACACTTATTCCTGCACCTCTGCAAGCTGTAAGCCAATCGTTATACTCCTCAAGAATGAGTGAATAAAGCTGATTGTCGTTGATCTGCTCAAGGTCGTTGACTGATACAAAATTAGCGTTGTCAACTGTTCTGCCCTTAAGAGTATCAAGCTTTTCAAGGAACGGGAATGTTTCTTTACCGATACCGATATACTTCCAGAATATATTGTACTGTGAAGCTTCGGTAATAGCGGCTTTTGAATTTGTTTTGTCGCTGTTTGCGCCGTCTGTGATAAAGATAACAAATGTCGGTATCTTAGATTTGTCAGTCTTAGCGTATCTGTTAATGATCTCATTCATAACGGGTGCATAGCATGTTTCACCGAAATGATCCTTTTGTGAGAGAATGACATTCTGAACATAACCGTCAAGATTGTCATAAGTTACAGGTTCAAGCTCTTTGAAAACCTTGTCAAACCAATAGAATTCGAGTTCGGCATTGTCGTCAAACAGCATAGCAACCGGGAAGATCCTTTCGAGAATGTTCTGTACGGTGCCGTCTTTGTACATGGTTCTCATAGAACCTGAGTGATCGAGTACGAACACAACTCTTGCAACAGAAGCAGAAACATTGCTTTTTTTAACTTCATCAAGCAGAATATCCTTGCGCAAAGAGAGCTTTTTGTTAAGCTCAGGGTTTTTTGTGAGCGTTAATCCCATAATAATACCTCCGGATTTTTTTCTAATTATATCACCTATATTAAAGAAAATCAATAGAATTTAAGACATTTATATGTATAACAGCATAATATGTAACAGCACTATTTTAGGGCAGCACCGCACAAAGACCGCCTTACGGCTTTGCGCCAAATCTGCTTGATCTTTTTCTGGCATAGTATACAAAACTATCTTGAAATGTCAGTATTCCGGCGGTTGTTTTATGCACTCTGCCGAAAATATCTACTGCGCATTATCGGCACAATCTCTGTGCGGTATTGCTTTAGTGTTATCAGGAAAAAAAGAGGTGATCTGAAATGGAACGGAAAAATCTTGTAATGTTTAGATCCATCACATCTGCAATGAAAGCGCAGGAATATCTGGCAAAGCAGGGAATACGATCAGAAATAATAAAAACCCCAAAAAGAAAAACAGATTCCGGCTGTGGATTCAGTCTTTTTATACCGAGAAGCTTTTCAAGAGCTGTCACAATGCTAAAAAATACGGGAATACCGATCATAGGGATTATATCAGAGGGTGAAAGCATATGATATATCTTGACAATTCGGCAACGAGCTTTCCGAAACCTCAGTCGGTAAAAAAAGCGATAAATGACGCTGTTGCATACGGAGCTAATCCTGGCAGAAGCGGACATAAAGCATCGCTGTATTCTTCAAAAATAATATATGACTGCCGCAAAAGCATCTGTGAATTAGTCCATGCACCCGATCCCGAACAGGTGATATTTACGCTTAACTGCACCTATGCCGTTAATATGGTACTCAAGGGTTTCTTAAAGCCGGGAGATCATGTGGTTGTATCCGACTTGGAGCATAATGCTGTAATGCGTCCCTTAACCGCACTTGCTTCACGAAATATAACCTATACGGTGGTAAGTGTAACAGAAAATGATAGCGAAAAAACATTGTCGTCATTCAGAAATGCCATAAAAGAGAATACAAAGCTTGTCGTATGCACACAAGTTTCAAATGTGTGGGGAATAAGACTTCCCGTAGAACGCATAACGGCAATGAGTCATCAGTATGGTATACCCGTGTTGATTGACGCCTCGCAAAGTGCCGGTACTGTTGAAATAGATATGCTCGACAGTGGATTTGATTTTTTGTGTATGCCCGGTCATAAGGGGCTTTACGGTCCTATGGGTACGGGTATAATGATATGCTCAGCTCCAGAGAGTTTAAGAACAGTTATCGAGGGCGGAACAGGCAGCAGCTCGGCAGTATTAGAACAGCCGATTGTAATGCCTGATAAGTTTGAAAGCGGTACACCTAATGTAAGCGGGATAGCAGGGCTGAATGCAGGAGTCAATTTTGTAAAAAAGCAAAGCTGTCAAAGGATACTTTATCACGAGATATCGCTATTAGCAGCGCTGTATGATAGGCTGAGCGAGCTTCCGAATGTAATACTATACACTCAGCGTCCTGATATAAATACGTGCGGCGGTGTATTGTCGTTCAATGTCAAGAATACAGACTGTGAAGAAGCTGCAATGTATTTAAGTGAAAAATACGGTATCGCTGTAAGAGCAGGACTGCATTGTTCGCCTTTGGCGCATAAGCATTTTAATACGGAAAAAACAGGGACAGTCAGAGTTTCACCGTCTTATTATACAAGCGTCAATGATATAAATATGCTTGTCAAGGCTGTGTATTCTATGAAGTAAGAGATGTATATTAATGTAGGGTATTTGCTTTGTGCGAATACCCTATTCTCTTTTAACAAAATATAAATAAAAAATTTGGATATTAATTTTTTGTTATATTTTTAAACAGACGGTTGAATTAATATTATTTTGTGGTACAATTAAGAGTGGAATTAAGGAACCACTTATCAAACCATACCCGAAGGGCTTGGCACTCATCTTGTTTGCTTCTTTTTGTCAAATTGAACTCAAATCTGACGGCGCAATATGAGCACCAGTTTTAATCAGTGTTTCCTTAAACTAATAACTTTTTTATCGTATCAAAGGCATAGTACATATATATCAGGTATTGTTGTGCCGATGATTAGGAGATCGAAGAAATGAGTACAATAAATCAACTGATAGATAATTTTTTGGCAATAATAAGAACATTCAGATTTAAAGACGCCATTGACATTCTTGCAATAGGCATAATGATTTTTTACCTGATTAAACTTATAAGGGGAACTCGTGCCGTTCAGCTCTTAAAAGGATTATTTGTATTGTTAATGATGTACGGTATTGCTTTTTTATGCGAATTTACCATGCTTACAGCAATGCTGAATAAATTTTTTGAATTTGCAGTTATCGTGCTGCTGATCGTATTTCAGCCAGAACTCAGAAAAATGTTAGAGCAGCTTGGACGAGGCAATTATTCATATAAACGCTTAGTAAATCTGATAGTCAGAATAGGAGATCAGAAGTCAGAAGAACAGATCTCAAAACAAAAGAAGAATATCACCGTTTATGTAGAATCGATAGTAAAACTCAGTCAGAAAAAGACAGGCGCACTAATAGTGTTTGAACGCAGGTCAAGGCTCGGAGATATTGCCACAACGGGTACGATCATAAACGCTATTCCTTCAGAAATGCTGATAGGAAATATATTTTATAACAAAGCGCCTCTCCATGATGGAGCAATGATAGTTCGTGACGGCAATATCTATGCCGCAGGGTGCATTTTGCCCCTAACGCATAACGAGGGCGTAGACGATAATTTAGGTACACGACATCGTGCTGCATTAGGCATGAGTGAAGAATCCGACGCAGTAGTGCTTGTAGTATCCGAAGAAACAGGATCAATTTCTATTGCGCTCAACGGTATGCTTGAACGTGACTATACAAGAGAAAAGCTTTTGAATGATCTTATAGCTTTGCTTGTAGTTGAAAATAACGATTCAAATGAAAAATTCTCTTTCTTAAACAGTACAAAAAAGGAGAAGAAAAAAAGTGAGTAGAAAAAACAAAAAAGTAGTGCTGAAAAAAACTGATAGGTTAACTGCTCTGCTGAGAAATGACAAATTTCTGTTGGCTATATCTATGATAGTATCCTTTTTTCTTTGGACTGCCATATCAATGCATAACGGAGAAACGGCAAATTATCCTATAAACGATATTCCCGTTACAATGGAGCTATCAGACGAAGCAGTACAAGATAAGCTTTGTGTTGTGAGTATAAACGGTATGTCTGTTCAGGATTTTAAAACAACTGTTAAGGTGCGCGGCAACAGTGTTACCGTAGGTTCGCTTACAGCAAAAGATATTCAGGTTTACGGCTCAAACTTAGGTAATATTGTAACATCTGGTACATATAATGTTACACTCCTTGCAAAGCAGATAGGTATAAAGTCGAACTATGATATTGTATCTCTCTCTCCTTCGGAGGTATCGGTATTTGTAGACAGAAACATTGAAAAAGAACTGACAATAGAGAGTAAGATAAACGCATCAATACCAACAGGTTATTATATGGGAAGTCCAAGCTTCTCTCAAAAGATAGTTACAGTTTCAGGACCTGAACAAAGTGTGTCAAAGGTAGCCAAAGCAGTAGTTGAATATAACTCTGAAAAGGAGCTGACGGAAACAACGGTTCTTGAAAATCTGCCTATTGAATTGCTTGACGAAACAGGCAAGGTCATTAATGACGATGCACTTAATATTCAACCGCTTAATGTTGACGCAACAATACCTGTACTGGTAAAGAAAACTGTGCCGTTTACTCTGAATTATGAGAATAAGCCCGAAGGTATTGATCTCAACGAGTTCATAAAAATAGAACCGTCCGAAGTAGAAATTGCCGCATCAGAAGACGTAATCCATGACATTGACAGTATTTCTTTGGGCTCGATAGACTTTGATCAGCTTTCATACGGAACAGCATCAATGGAGTTTGATCCTGTTATGCCTGAAGGTGTGCGAAACCTCAACAATATTGAAAAAGTTAATGTGAATTTCAACTTATCCGGATACTCTACAAGAACGTTTACAATAACAGCTTTCAGCTTCCGGAATGTTCCCGCAGGTCTTATCGGTGAATACTCGCCATATAGCAGTATTGTTGTAAGGGCTATCGGACCAAAGCAGGAGATCTCAAAGCTGACTTCTGCCGATATACTTGCGGTAATAGACTTGAGTGACGCTAAAGTGGGCAATTTTGATGTACCGCTTAGTATGTCTGTGCAGGGTTCGGGATCGTGTTGGATATACGGTGAATATGAGCTTAATGTAACGCTTCAGGATCTCAATGACGTGTCATCTGAATTATCAGTGGCTTCAGGCTCTGATACTGAAACAAGTACCGATAGCCGATAATTGCTTTTTTGAAAAAATCTTCTCAAAAAATGAGAAGATTTTTCTCTTTTTTGGACGAAAAAATAAAAAAACTGTTGCAATTCTTAATAAACAGTGCTACAATTATATAATTATAACTTTAAATACTATTGACCGGGAGTGACAATATGAAGATATGGAGAACCGAACAATTCAACAGAGAAAACATACTATCTATTTCACAAAACAATAATATCAGTGCGCTCTCGGCAATGCTTATTGATGAAATGAAGTTTGAAAATGATGATGAAATAGCAGAGTTTATTTCGCAGTCATACTCGTTTGAAGATCCTTTTTTGATAAAGGATATGGAAAAGGCTGTTGACCGTGTAAAAACAGCCGTTGAAGATTACGAAAAGATTTGTATTTACGGCGATTACGACGCCGACGGAGTTACATCAACAGCATTACTGTATTCATACCTGAAAAGTAAGAATGCAAATGTATGCTTTTATGTGCCGTCACGAGAAAATGAGGGCTACGGTTTAAATAATAATGCAATAGACTACTTGAAAACAGAAAATGTTGAGCTGATAGTTACCGTTGATAACGGAGTATCTGCTTATGAACAGGTAGAACACGCAAAAGAAGCCGGTATAGATATAGTTATCACAGATCACCATGAACCCCCGGAAAGACTTCCTAAGGCAATAGCGGTGGTAGATCCGCACAGAAAAGACGATAATAGCACCTATAAGGATTTTTCGGGAGTTGGCTTGGCTTTTAAATTTGCAATGGCTTATGAGGGTGAAAACGCAGATATAGAAGCTTTGCTCGATGAATACTCAGATATTGTTGCTTTGGGTACGGTGGGCGATCTTGTCAACCTGACAGGTGAAAACAGAATGCTTGTCAAAGAAGGCTTAAAGCGAATCAATAACTGTAAGCGTCTTGGACTTAATGCACTCAAAGAGGTTGCAGGAATTGAAAAGCCGGAAATAAAGTCGGGTGATCTTGCCTTTAGTTTGTGTCCGAGAATAAATGCAGGCGGACGATTAGGGCTATCTGTAAAATCCGTAAGACTGCTGATAACTGAAAACCCGTCTGAGGCACTGGCGATTTCAAAGGAATTAAACGACGATAACACAGAACGGCAGGAAATAGAAAAAAGTATAGTTGCCGAAGCGGAACGCATTTTGTATGAAGATGATAATATAAAGTATAAGAAGATCATTGTGATCGCTGGTAAAAAGTGGCATCAGGGAGTTATTGGTATAGTAGCGGCACGCATAAAAGAAAGGTGCGGAAAGCCTACAATAATTATTTCGTATGACGGACCTTTTGCAAAAGGCTCTGCCCGAAGTGTCGAGGGTTTCAGAATGTGTGACGGCGTTGCTTACTGCAAAGAGCTGTTGACAATTTTCGGGGGACACCCAATGGCAGCAGGTTTTTCGCTGCCAACTGAAAATATAGACGCATTTCGTGACATGATAAATGAATATGCCGATAATGTCAAGCAGCCTTTTTTTCCTGTAATAAGCTTAGCGTGTTCCTTGATGCCCTCAAAGGTGACTGTCGGTATGATAGAAGATTTGTCTGCATTGGAACCCTTCGGATCAGGAAATCCCACGCCTGTTTTTGGAATATATGATTCAAGGATAATTCGTATAACTGCACTTTCTGGGGGAAAGCATACGAAGATAACTTTTATTCGGCAGCAGAATTACTTTGAAGCGCTTTATTTCGGTATCAATCCCGAACAACTGCCCTATACTGTCGGTGATACAGTAAACGTCGCCGTAACAGCAGGCATTAATGAGTTCAACGGCAAGATTAGCGTGTCTTATTATATAAAGGATATTTGTTTTTCTTCATTTGACAGCGAAGCTATGCTGAAAAGCAACGCTTTGTTTGAAGATTTAATGGACGGAAAACCGGTAACAGAAGAAATGAGATCAGAGCTTAGCGCAACAAGGGAGAATTGTGCAGAGGTTTATCGTTTTTTGAAGAAGAATAACGGATTTCCCTTCTCGGCAGAGGCACTGTATTATAAGATAAACGCCCCCGCAATAAATTTCGGGAAAATGTGTCTTATACTGAAAGTGTTGGAAGAATTATCACTTATCACTTTAAGCAGCAATTCCTCCAGACTTGATATAAAGCTTGTGGAAAACCCAAAAAGGGTAGATCTATTTTCAGCAAGAGTATTCAAATTACTGCAATAGAACACAAAAAAATTTTTTTCGATTTTTTGTACTCTCTTTTTTCCTTGACGATATATTGATTATTACTTAGAAAGGTGTGTTTATATATGGCTGCAAATAGGAAGTATTATCAAGATTATGAAGAACTCTGTGAACTGATGGATAAAAGCCTTAATGATTATGATAAAGAAAAAATAGAAAAAGCATACCGTCTCGCAGAGAAAATGCACGGAGATCAGCGCAGAGTATCCGGAGTGCCATATATACTGCATCCCACATCTGTTGCGTGTATTATTGTCGATCTGGGCATGGATACGGATTCTGTTGTTGCCGCACTTTTACATGATGTTGTTGAAGATACGCCTGTAACACTTGACGAGGTAAAAGCAATGTTCGGGCATGATGTTGCGTATCTTGTAAGCGGTGTAACGAAAATCAGCAAAGTACCATACACCACCCGTGAAGAAAGACAGGCGGAAAATGTTAGAAAAATGCTTATTGCTATGTCAGACGACATAAGAGTTATTATTATAAAGCTTGCCGACCGTCTGCACAATATGCGTACAATTGAATGTATGCGTGAACAAAAGCGCAGAGATATTGCCCTTGAAACTATGGAGGTATTCGCTCCCATAGCTCACCGTCTTGGTATTAAAGCTATTAAAGACGAAATGGAGGATCTTTCTTTGCAGTATCTTGATCCCGTAGGATACGCAGAGATAGAGCAGCACCTTGAAACTCTTGACGGAAAAGCGTTTATAGATAAAATAATGCAGCAGATCTCTGTGAGAGTCAGTGATTACATTAAAGGTGCAATAGTCAGCGGACGAGTAAAGAGTATTCACGGAATATATAAAAAATATATCATACAAGGAAAGAGCCTTGAAGAGATCTATGATATATATGCTGTAAGAGTGATTGTCGAAACTGTTGTAGATTGTTACAGCGTTCTGGGTATAGTGCATGATATGTTTCAGCCCTTGCCTCACAGATTTAAGGATTACATCTCAACGCCAAAGCCGAATCTTTACAGATCGCTTCATACAACCGTAATAGGCTCAGACGGTGTACCGTTCGAGGTACAAATACGCACAAAAGAAATGCACCAGACAGCCGAATATGGTATTGCGGCGCACTGGAAGTATAAGTTAGGCATGAACGGCAAGAGCAGCATGGACGAACAACTTACATGGATTCGTCAAATGCTTGAAAATCAGGCAGAGAATCACGAGCCGACAAGACTGATCAAAGATCTTAAAACCGATCTTTCTTCAGACGAGGTGTTTGTATATACACCTAAGGGAGAATTGATAAATCTTCCTCTGGGTTCGACTGTAATAGATGTTGCATATGCAATACACAGTGAAGTTGGAAACAGAATGATGGGTGCAAAAGCAAATCATAGAATTGTACCTATCGACTATGTAGTAAAAACCGGTGATATTATAGAGATACTTACCGGCAAAGAAGGAACGGTAGGACCGAGCCGCGATTGGGTAAAAATTGTAAAAACAAGCAGCGCCCGAAACAAGATCAGACAGTGGTTCAAGCGTGAAAAGCGTGAAGAAAACATTGTTATCGGAAAGGCTGAATTTGAAAAGGAATGTAAGAAAAACGGTTTTGTTCTTAATGAAAAAGAGCTTGCCACAATGATGGATCCAATTCTCAAAAAGAAGAATATTCCGTCAATGGACTTTTTCTATGAATCTATCAGCTACGGCGGAACAGTTCTCTGGAAGCTTATGCCGAGAATAAAGGAAGAGTACGCAAAGATCGTAGAGGAACGAGAAAAGGCTCAGGGAACAGAAAATGCTTTCGTTGTTCCTATCGTTGAAGAAGCAGCAAAGAAAAGTCAGTCAAAGAGCAGTGTTATTATTGACGGTATGGATGATGTAGACATAAAGCTTGCAAGATGTTGTTCTCCGCTGCCGGGTGATGATATTATTGCATTTATTACTAAGGGACACGGAATTTCCGTTCATATGCGTCAGTGCTCCAATGTTCCCAAGGATATTGCAGCGTCAGAATTCCCCGACAGGTGGCTGAATGCAGTTTGGTCAGAGTCGATAAATTCATATTTTGCAACTGTAATAGAGATAAGAGCCGTTGACAGAACAGGTCTTTTAGCCGATCTTGCAGGTCAGCTTGGCGCTATGAAGATAAACATACACAATATGAGCTCCAAGCTCATAGGCGGAGGGAATGCTCTGATCACTTTTGATATTACCGTAAGAGATAAATCTCACCTCAGAGATATTTGCTCACGTCTTTTAGCGGTAAGAGGAGTATCTTCTGTTCAACGTGCATAATAAGAAGGTTACAAAATAATTATACTATAAGGGGTGTAAAAAGCATTGAGAGCAGTAATTCAAAGAGTTACAAGAGCGTCGGTAAGTGTTGACGGAAAAATAACTGGTGAAATTGCAAACGGATTTCTCATACTTTTAGGTGTGCATAATGACGATACCGAATATGAGGCAGATGTTCTGGCAGGCAAGATCTCTGACATGAGAATATTTACTGATGACAACGACAAAATGAATCTTTCTCTTAAAGATACAGGCGGCTCAGTGCTGGTTATTTCTAATTTTACATTGTATGCAGATTGTAAACATGGCCGCCGTCCGAGCTTTTTTGAGTCGGCAAGACCTGAAAAAGCTGAACCGTTATATAACTATTTTTGTACAAAAATGCGAGAGTCCGGCATTGACAATGTACAAAAGGGAATATTCGGAGCAGATATGAAGGTTTCTTTGTTAAATGACGGACCAGTTACGATCGTTTTAGATACGCAGGAATTGAAAAATCAAAGCAGGTGATTACAAATGATAAGTATAAAGAATTGTTCGCTTGGATTGCTGGGTGCAAACTGCTATGTTATAACAGACTCTGCAAGCGGTGAAAGCGCAGTTGTAGATCCGGGCGGATATGACAAACGCATAGACAGAATTCTTTCAGAGATCGGATATAAGAATGTAAAGTATATTCTTCTTACACACGGTCATTTTGACCATACAGACGGAGCAAACGAGATACTGAAAAGAACAAGTGCAAAGGTTGCAATAGGCAAAGACGATGCAGGAATGTTATCGAATGAAGATGATAATTTATCAAATCCCTTTGCTTACGGTGAATCGGAGCCTGTAAAATATGATATTCTGCTTTCAGACGGCGATATTCTTAAGTTGGGCGAAAGCGAGATAAAAGTAATAACAACTCCCGGTCACAGTAGGGGATCTGTTACCTTTATGTGTGAGAATAAACTGTTTACAGGTGATACACTGTTTAAAGGCGCAATAGGCAGAACAGATTTCCCGTCAAGCAGCTATGCTCAAATGCAAGAGTCTTTAGTAAAGCTGTCACAATTACAGGGAGATTATGAGGTCTTTCCCGGACATGACAATAAAACCACTCTTAACAACGAAAGAAAAAGTAATCCGTATCTTAGGTATATAACGCCATGATAATTTATATAAAAAACCATGAATTTCACTACGAAACAGAGAATCTTGCAAGGGTATTCTTTCCGAACGAAAAAATTGAGGTAACAAATACTGTTCCTGATGAATTGATATCGCCGTATATATACACAGCTTTTGATAATGGCGAAAATACAGCGATAACTACAGAAATAAGAATAGGTGATTATCAGGACTCAAGGAAAGCAGAATTTCGTACTGACAGCAGCGATCTTGAACTTGAGCTCGCATTGCTTATATACGATATGCTGGTAAAATATACGGGGGTAACTCCGCCGTGGGGTGTTCTTACAGGTGTTCGTCCGATAAAGCTGTTTAGAAGGCTTTTGCAGGATACGTCGCTTGAAGAAGCTGCCGATTATTTCAAAAAAAGACTTATGGTAAGCGAGGAGAAAACAAACCTTGCAATAGAAACAGAAAAACATGAGCAGGCAATAATAGCTCTTTCTCAAGATAAGTCTTACAGTTTGTATATTTCCGTACCTTTTTGTCCGAGCAGGTGCAGCTATTGTTCTTTTGTTTCAGCCTCTGTTGAACGTGCAAAGCACCTGATAGAGCCATATACAGAGCTTTTGTGCCGTGAGCTTGAAGAAACCGCAGAGTATGCAAAAAAATTAGGCTTGCGGCTTGAATCCGTATATATGGGCGGCGGTACTCCAACAACGCTTTCTGCCGAACAAATGCAGCGTGTTCTTACTGCCGTGAACAACAATTTCGATTTATCCGAATGTCGTGAATTCACCATAGAAGCAGGCAGACCAGATACCATAACAGAAGAAAAACTAAACGTTATAAAAGCTTGCGGCGTTGACCGTATAAGTATTAATCCGCAAACGCTAAATGATGATGTTCTTCGTATTATCGGGCGCAGACATACAGCGCAAGATACGATAGATACGTTTTTGCTGGCTCGCAGATGTGGATTTACTCATATAAATATGGATCTCATCGCAGGTTTGCCGTCTGAAACAGCAGAAAGCTTTATTGATACTCTTGACAGGATAACGCAGCTTGATCCTGAAAGTATTACCATACATACACTGGCAATGAAGCGTTCGTCAACGCTTACACAAGACGGCAAAACACTTAATAAAGAAGAAGCCGAAGCCGTGGCACAAATGCTGTCATATGCAAATAAGAAACTACATGCATGCGGCTATATACCGTACTATTTGTACCGCCAAAGCCGAATGACAGGAAATATGGAAAATACAGGCTGGTCAAAGCCGGGCAGAGAGGGCATTTACAACGTGTTTGTAATGGACGAAACACACACTGTTCTGGCATGCGGCGCAGGTGCGGTAACAAAGCTTAAAGAGAACAAAAACAATACGCTTGAAAGAATATTTAACTTTAAATACCCATACGAATATATAGACAGATTCAACGAAATAACAGAACGCAAGAAAAGGATAGGTACTTTCTATGCTGAACATTACTAATTCATACAGACACTATTCACTTACTGCTGATAAGATAAATCAATACGCATTATCAGATCCCGCAGAGTTTGTAAGGGTTT
Source organism: Clostridia bacterium (assembly GCA_017402845.1). Classification (GTDB taxonomy): domain Bacteria; phylum Bacillota; class Clostridia; order Oscillospirales; family Acutalibacteraceae; genus RUG592. Next base: position 5,846 of record JAFPLH010000107.1, on the reverse strand, counting down.
CCGAGAAAGCATTCAGAAGCGATATACACGATATTGCGGAAAGTATTGTAAACAGCGACGTACGCTGCAAAGTTATCATGCTGGCAGGGCCTTCTGCGTCGGGCAAGACAACAACGGCAAAAATATTGCAGGACGAACTTCAGAGTATCGGCTGCGGTTCAGAAATCATCTCAATGGATAACTTCTATCTTGGTGAGAAAAATGTACCCCGAACACCTGAGGGAAAGCCTGATTTTGAAACAGTCAAGGCTTTGAATATTGATGAACTTGAGAAATGTATTTCTGATCTTTTGAAGTACGGTGAGTGTGATATCGCTAACTTTGATTTTGCGACAAGCTCACCGCTTGAAGAAAAAACACATATTAATCTTCATAATGATTCAATTGCGATCATTGAGGGAATCCATGCTCTTAATCCGATTTTTACTCAACATATAACCTCGACTGTCGGACTGAAAAAGATATATATAAGCGTAAAGCAGGGTATCAGAGAATCAGGTAAGGCAGGATATCTGGTTACAGCAGCAGAGCTTAGGCTATTCAGGCGGCTTGTGCGTGACTGCAAATTCAGAGGCAGCAACGCAGATCATACCATGGGTATGTGGAAAAACGTATTATTTGGTGAAAAGAATTATATAGTACCGTTTAAGTATTCAGGAGATATTACTATTAATTCCATACATATGTATGAGCCTTGCGTAATAGCGTATGAAGCGATAGAATATCTTGAAAAGGTATCACAAGACAGCAGCGAATACGAATACGCCCGTGATCTTATCGAACGTGCAAAAAAGTTTGTACCGATAAGCGAGGTGCTTATACCTGACAATTCACTTTTGAGAGAGTTTTTGGGAAACAGTAAATTTGATTATTGAAAATATAAATAATTTATATTTTAATACTTTTTTTTAGATTGAAAAAGTGGTATACTAATAATACTGTTTATAACCGTAAAATCAGGGAGGTTTTTTTACTATGAGTTTATTTGATGATGTAATTGTAAATGTTGCTTCTGCTTTTGATGATATAGGCAAAAAGGCAACAGAGGTAGTAGATAAGTCTAAGGTAAGAGTTTCTTCTGTTGAGCTTAAAAATAAAATAGCTGCACAGTTTGAAACACTTGGCAGATATGTCTATGATTCCACAGTTACAAATACAACCGACAGCGAGATAGTAAACCGTTATATCGACGAGATAACCGGTCTTATCACAGAGCTGAAAAGTATGCAGGATATTCTTGCGTCAACCGGCGGAAAGATAGTTTGTCCTAAGTGTTCTTGTACAAATTCATCTGATAGTCTGTTCTGCAAAAGATGCGGCAATACGTTGGATTTTGCCAATACCTACACAGCAAAATATTCTGTTCCTACTCCGGTTGTTGATGATAAGCCGGTAGATATCGGAATTGACAGTGATGCTGAGAATGAGATATCTGAAAACGATACACCAAATGACGCAGAAGAATAATCTGATGTACGAATAAGAGGTAATACATTCTTTGACGAGAATGTATTACCTTTGAAATGTGTACTGCCCATTAAAGAATCGAAAAGAGGAATTTGTTTGAGTAAAATAAAGACAAAAAACAATTCGAGCAATAAACAAAGCTTTATGCTTGGTGCGGCGATACTAACGTTTTGTTTGCTTTTGGTAAAAATAATCGGAATGTTGTATAAGGTCAGTCTGTCAAGACTTTACGGTCCTGTCGGGGCAGGCTTGCTGAGTAATGCATACGAGTTGTATATACCGCTTTTTACACTTGCAACGGCAGGATTTCCGATAGCTGTTTCGAGAATGGTTTCGGAGAGTATGTCAAAGGGAAGATATAAGGATATCAAACGCATAAAAGATGTTGCAATACCGTTTTTCATGATAACAGGTATTATCGGTTTTTTATTGATGGTATTATTTAGCTTTTTTTATGTCAGAATAATTCATTCTCCCGGATCGTTTATCTCAATTTTGGTTTTGGCTCCTGCAATATTTTTCGGGTGCCTTGTTTCCGCATACAGAGGTTATTACGAGGGTATGCGAAACATGGTGCCGACATCTATTTCTGAGATCGTAGAGGCTTTTTTAAAGCTTGCGGCAGGCTACACCTTTGCATATATTGTATATAACTACGGAGAAAAGCTGTGGGGTATCACAGATGAAAATAAACTTATCAGATACTCTGTTGCAGCAGCTATTCTCGGCATTACTCTCGGATCGTTTTTCAGCTTTCTTTATATTTACCTCAGATATAAAATAAAAGGCGACGGCATAACCGAGGAGATGTATAAGTCTGCTCCACGTCCAAGAAGTAAAAAAGAAACATTTAACATTCTTATGCGAACCGCCATTCCTATTGGCTTGGGCGCACTTGTAATGAGTATTGCCGGTACGGTAGACTCAACTCTTATTCAAAGACGGCTTATCCACATGATGGAGGTAAGTCCGGAAAAGCTTCTTTCGCAATATCCGGGAATGATCCCCGATGACAACGTTATTCAGGGTACAGTGCATACATACCTTTGGGGCTGTTACAGCTATGCGCTTACTATAATGAATCTTGTTGTTACGGTAACACAGGCATTCGGCACAACAGCGCTGCCCAATGTTACAGAAGCATATACAAAGGGAAATAAGGAATATTTAAAAAGAAGTATGGAAACGGTAATGCGTGTTACTTTTGTATTTACCATTCCCGCAGGCTTAGGTTTAATGGTACTTGCAGATCCTATTATGCACGCAGTATACGGCAATACTCAGGGTGTAGATATTTCGGTAAATATACTTGTTGTAATGGGTATAGCGGTAATAGTATTTGCCGCCGCAACGCCAATGTGCAGTATGTTACAGGCAGTAGGCAGAGTGGATATGCCTTTGAAGCTATATACTATCGGAATGATAATAAAGGTTATATCTAACTATATACTCGTAGGTATACCGAAAATCAACGTTCAGGGCGGCAGTATAGGTACATTGTTGTGCTATACATTTGTTATAATAGTTTCTATCTATGTTCTTATCAAAGAAACAAATATTGTACCCGATTTCAAAATAGTAGTTATTAAGCCCCTGATCGCTGCTATTATATGCGCAGCAGCAGCATTGTTGTCATACAAATTAATGGTGCCGCATTTGCCGGAGGGCAGATATACAGCTCTTGTTATAACAGGAATTTGTGTGATAATTGCTTGTGTAGTATATGCTGTTTTCCTTCTTTTGCTAAGGGCGATTACAAAAAATGATATTATTATGCTTCCAAAAGGAAACAAAATTGTAACTGTTCTTGAAAAATATCACTTAATCAAGTAAAATAGATAATTAGAGTGTATATAATAAAAATATGTATTTTTTGGAGTTAATATGGATTTTCAGTTTAAAGAAAAATACGGCTTTAATGACCTTGTTGAGATAGTAAGATGTTTGCGGCTGCCTGACGGTTGTCCGTGGGATAAAGTACAGACGCATAAATCTATCAGACAAGATTTTATCGAAGAAACTTATGAGGTCATAGAGGCAATAGACAATGACGATAAAGCACTGCTCAGAGAAGAACTTGGAGATGTACTTCTTCAGGTAGTGTTTCACGCTCAGATCGAGAGAGAAAACGGAGTGTTTGATATAAATGATGTTGCAAATGACGTATGTCAGAAGCTTATAATCAGACACCCTCATGTGTTTGGTGACGTAAACGCTGATACTACTGAAAAGGTCTTGGAAAACTGGGATAAAATAAAAATGCAGACAAAATCTCAGTCTGAACTGTCAGAAACAATGAACAGTGTAGCACGTTCGCTGCCGTCGCTTATGCGTGCTTCTAAAATTCAGAAGAAAGCAGCAAAGGTAGGATTCGATTTTGAAAACATCGACGACGCAGCCAAAAAGCTTTGTGAAGAACTTGACGAGGTAAAAGAAGCTTGCAAGGGTACAGACGAAAGTGCAAAGACCGAAGAAGTAGGAGATCTGCTTTTTTCTGCTGTTAATGTAGCACGATTTGCAGGTGTAGACAGTGAGAAAGCTTTGTATGATTCTTGTGAAAAGTTTATATCACGATTTACTGCAATGGAGAGTTTGGCAAAGCAGCGAGGTTTATCGTTAGACGATCTTAGTTTAAATGAGCTTGATTCTTTGTGGAATGAGATCAAAGAATCTCGGAGATAAGATTTTCCGATACAGCTTACAATATATTATTACAAATGCTGTTTTTCAGCAAAACGGAGGATTATTTATGAATAAGTCAGAATTGATTTCAGTAGTTGCAGATAAGAACGACATTACTAAGAAAGATGCCGAGAAGTTAGTTGTGTCTGTGCTTGATACAATTGTAGACTGTGTAGCAAAAGGCGAAGATGTTAAGCTTGTAGGCTTTGGTACATTTGAGCAGAGAGTTCGCAAAGAGAGAATAGGTGTAGATCCGAGAACAGGAGAGTCTATCACTATTCCGGAGTCAAAGGTACCTGCATTTAAGCCCGGTAAGGTTTTCAAAGAAGTAGTCGATAAAAAGTAATACAAATAAGTTGTTTTCTTGGTGCAGACAAAAAAAGTCTGCACCATTGTTTAAGACAGCACCGCACAAAGACCGTCTTGCAGATTTACACCTATATTTGTGAGCTTTTTCAGGCACGATCTCTGTGTGGTATCTAAGGAACCACTGAATAAATCACGTCCTGCGGACTGAGTACCCCTCCCGCTTGCCTTTTTTAGACAAATTGCACTCAAATTACTTGAAATACGTCAGTATTCATGCGTGCTTTTCGCACAATTTGCCTGAAATAATACTAAGAGATACGGGCACTCGATTTAATCAGTGTTTCCCTAAAAATAAGAGGACAGATTATGAGATTAGATAAATACTTAAAAATATCAAGAATAATAAAGAGAAGAACAATAGCAAACGAGGCTTGCGACGCAGGCAGAGTTCTTGTAAACAATAAGCCCGAACGAGCTTCATATGCCGTAAAAGTCGGAGATCAAATCGAGGTGCAGTTGGGCACAAAGCCGTTGAAGGTTGAAGTAGTAAGCATAAATGAATATGCAAAAAAAGAAGATGCAGCATTGATGTATAAGGTTTTGTAAATGCATATAAACTATCATAGCCGCATAATATTTAATGAACCACTGATTATATTACGTCCATTGTAATTAGCACTTATCTTGCTTATATCTATTCGTTTTTAATCAGTGTTGTCTTAGAATACGTCGGGGTGATAGATAATGACGGAGCAGAATTTGCAAAAGCCAAATACTGTCATGCTTGAAAATCGAGCAAAACTCACAATTACAGGTGTAAGAGATGTTGACAGCTTTGACGAACAAAATGTAGTTGCGTATACTGATTACGGGCAGTTGACTATCCAAGGAAGTAATCTTAGCATATCGCAGTTATCGGTAGAAAGCGGAGATCTGTTGGTAGAGGGTACTATAAGCTCTCTGTTGTATACGGATAACAGACCAAACGAAGGCTTCTTTAAGAGATTATTCAGATAGAGGGCGGTAATCTATCTGCTGACATTCTTTTAAAAAATGAGGTGACGTAATATACATCTGAGTGTATTTGAGCAAAGCGAGATTTTTTATTATTCGTTTGTTTTTGGAATAGGGTTAGGGGCTTTTTATGATGTATTCAGACTAATACGCAGTTTAGGGCTGAATTCAAAAAAAGCCGTATTTATTGAAGATATAACTTTTATGGTACTATGCTCTGTTGCCTGCTCGCTATTTGCACAGGTTACGGTCAATGGTCATCTGAGGTTATTTACAATTTTTGCTCATACGGCAGGATTTGTTTCTTACAGATTTTCTGTCGGGCTGCTAAGCGGATATATTTTTAAGATCATAGGAAAGCTTATTAAATCATT
>JAFPLH010000106.1 GCA_017402845.1 Clostridia bacterium | reverse complement strand
CGGCGTGACAAAATGCTTCGGTAGATTCTGATTTATAGTAGGTATACCTACCGTTCTGCCGTTGTGCCTACCCTCTGTAATAACGCTTTCAACCGAAAAGGGCATGCAGAGCAGCTTGTTTGCTATGCGTATTTCTCCTGTCTGAATAAGATCTCTGATCTTGCTTGAACTTACGGTTGTATCACCGTAGCAAACAGGCTCAGATACAAATACATCAATATTATTCTGCTCACATTCTGTTTTCAGCAGCGCAGAGTTGCCGCTTGCAGTTTTACCGAAACGATAGTTAAAACCGCAAAATACGGCTTTTGTATTGAGTGTGTCTATAAGTATGCGGTCTATGAACTCTTGCGCTGTGATGTTGCGAACGGTGAGAAAATCTATCGAAAAGCATAGATCAACCCCTAATTTTTCGAGTACGGCGAGTTTATCGGGTTGAGTCAGCAGCATACGATAGGGCGATTTGCCCAAAACCGAGGCAGGCGGTTCTGTAAATGTAAATACGGCAGATCTCAGATCGTTTTCTTTTGCATAGCGGCACATTGAGGTTATTACTCGTCTGTGACCTATATGCAAGCCGTCAAAGCAGCCGAGCGCAATGCATAGAGGCGTGCTTTGCTTTTGAACGGAGTTTAATATTTCCATGGGACTATCCTCTTGAATAATAATCTTACAAGCTTATTTTACAACAAAAAAAGACTTTATTCAATAGTACATATCGAATTGGACATTTTTTTCAAACAATAAGTTGTAATTATTTTTAAAAAATACATACATTTGAATTTATTTATGTTATAATTGTTATTGGTAATCAGCTTACAAAGGAGTCTTTTACAATGAAAACTATAACAAAGATCGTGTATTGCTTTTTATGTATAATGCTGCTGTGCTTATCGTTTTGTGCGTGTGAACAAAATGACAAGAGCGAGTCGGAGGTATCAGCGCAGCAGTCTGAAAAAAGCGAAAGCGATTATCTACCCTCGGCAGAAGCACTAAAAACAGAGCTTTGCGGCGAATGGGGCAGACTTGACGAACCTATGCATTACTTTTATGAAGATATGACTTGCGTTATCGGCGGAATGAAAGGTACTTACGAAATAAACGCTGCTCGTAAGCTTATACTTACAACAGAAAGCGGAGCGAAAACAGAGTATGACTGGGCGCAGTCAAGAGGAGATACTCAAAGCAATAATTATTGGTATCTCAAAGACGACGTTATCAAGATAAACGGAAATCAGTTTACAAAAATAATTGAGGCTGATACGCCTGACCATGCAGCCGAGTGAAAAATATAAAGCTTTTATTTACAATAAAACTTTGACTTTTAACGAAAAATATGGTAAAATTGTTTTATTACATTTAAGGAGTGTTTGTTATTATGGATTGTATTTTTTGTGAGATAATAAAGGGTAATATTCCCTCAACAAAGGTTTATGAGGACGATTTCGTGACGGCTTTTAATGACCTGAATCCGCAAATGCCCGTACACGTTTTGATAGTTCCGAAGAAACATATCGCTTCTTGTAACGATATAACCGAAGATGACGCTTTGATCGTTGGCAAGGTATTTTTGGCAGCTAAAGAAATAGCAAAAAAACTGGGACTCGATAACGGATACAGAATTATTAACAATTGCGGAAAAGACGCAGGTCAGACTGTCGGACATCTGCATTTTCATTTGCTTGGCGGAAAAACTATGGGCGAGAAAATTATTTGAAGATTAATAAGAAAAATAATTAATTTTATAAAGAGGTAAAAAACAATGAACACTTATAAAATGAAGATTGCAGGTCTTGAAAGAGAATTGCCGATTTGCTCTGTCAGTGATACGCTCGATATTGCTGCATTTGTAATGTTCGGTGATATTGAAATTACAGAGGCTGTATCGAGAGAGCTTTTGAAAAAATGCCCGGAGCATGATGTTGTTGTAACAGCAGAGGCTAAGGGTATTCCGCTTTGCTATGAAATGGCAAGGCAGGGCTGCCGCGATTATGAAATAGCAAGAAAGTCTATAAAGACATATGACCTTAATCCGATCTCTTTTGAGGTCAAGTCTATCACAACAAATGCGGTGCAAAGACTTTATCTTGCAAAAGAACGTGCTGAAAGACTTAAAGGCAAAAGAGTGCTGATAGTTGATGATGTTATCAGTACCGGTGCGTCGCTGCATGTTCTTGAAGAACTGGTAAAGCAGGCAGGCGGTATTATCGTAGGAAAAGCTGCTGTGCTTGCCGAGGGTGACGCAGCGCAGAGAGATGATATAATCTTTTTGGAGCAGCTTCCTTTGTTCCCGAAATAAGAAATAAGGGGTGTAGTACAAGTGAAAAGACCGCTTGCTTGTGTAGGTTTCAGTATGCTGCTTTCGCTTGTATTCGCAACAGCGTATCACACTATGGCGGTTTGTGCTGCCGTAGTGTGTTTTGTTTTATTTTTAGGTGCGTTATTTCTTAAACGCAAATATAAAAAGAGAACAAGCTTTGTTATTGTTTGCAGTATTACAGTAGTTTTGTCTGTACTGCTGCATTGCGCAGCAGTAAGGTTTTATATACAACCGCTGCTGAATACTTATGCTGACAAAGCCGTCTTGTTTACGGGTGTGATAATAGACGAGCCTCATACAAAGGATAAAACGGCTTTTTATACCGTGAAAACCGACAGTATAAACGGAGAAAAGAAAAGCATTAAAATATATGTATCTTCAAATAAGATAGTACCAAGCAGAATATATGACCGTATAGAGGGGAAAGCAAAGCTTGAGGCTTTATATGAAAGCGGCTATGGATATGCGTCTTATTACGGTGCAAGAGGTATATTTTTGAGCGCATATATAAATACATATTACGATAGTGACTACACCGTGATAAAAAGCGAAAAAAGACCGTGGTATGTTATATTTTCGTATGTACGGCATAAAGCGCAGCAAACCTTTATCAAACATCTTGATGATAACGAGGCGTCACTTTGTACTGCTATGCTTACGGGCGATAAACAATATCTGAGAAATGATGTGTACTCAAGCTTTAAAAGTCTGGGCATTTCTCATATATTGGTAGTATCGGGTATGCATTTGTCACTGATAGTTGCATTGTTCAGCTTTTTGTGCGATAATGCTGTCAAAAGCTTTTTTCAAGACAACAGAATAACAAGAATCTGTGCGTCAAGTGTGAAAATACTTGCGGCTGTTATATTTGCCGCTGTTTCGGGTATGGGCTTTTCCGTAAGACGTGCGCTTGCAATAATAATTATTATGGAGTTGTTTCACGTCTTTGATATCTCTGTTGACCGCTTAAACGCTTTAGGGGCTGCAAGTATTATATTGTGCCTGAATCCGCTTCATGCGGGTGATATAGGTATGCTGTGGTCGTTTTCGTGTGTTTTTGCATTGACGGCATTCGGAAAAAGCATAACCGCAAGCTTTGAGGGCTTTGCAAAAAGGTTTTCTAATTCTAAAGTTATTGTTTATTTTGTTCGCGTTGCCGCTGCGTCTGTTACTGCCGCTATCGGTTCTCTGCCGTTTGCGTTTTTCGTTACGGGCACTGTTTCACCGTATACCGTTATTGTCAATGTTCTGACAGTACCTTTTACGGGCGTAATTATTATTTGCGGCGGCGCTGCTGTAATATTCACGCTTTTGGGACTTTCTGCCGCTGTTGTGCCCTTTGCGTTTATTTGCGGTATAGCTGCGAAGTATCTGCTTTTTATCACATCTTGCTTTTTGAAGCTTCCGTTTGCCGCAATAAATGCAGGCGGTAAGTTTACAGTTTTCTTTACAATATTAAGCGGTATCATTTTAATTGCTTATTGGTTTATTAGTGATGACCGTTTATATATAAAACCTGCCGTTATAATTGTCTGTTCGGTACTCTTAGGAATTTACTGCGCTGAAACAGTGACTGATCTTGACCGTATTACAGTATCAACTCTTGACGTTGGCTGCGGTATGACTGTTACTTTAAAGCATGATAAGGATATAGCCGTAATTAATTCATACGGAGAAAAATATCAGTATTATACAATAAAAAGCGAATTATCAAAATACGGAGATATACTCTGCTTTATAGATACAGCACCCGAAAAGGGAGTATATAATTATTCGCAAAGGATAACTAAGGATTTTTATATAAAAAATATCTATGTGAATACAAAGGATAAATATGATGATAATTGCAGCAGGCAGCGGTATGACGAACAGAATATCAGGCTTGCAGAAAATGATTATTCGCTTGGTGTGTTTGAGAATACCGAACTTGAAATGATAAACACAAAGTCGGGAGTATGGATACGACTTTATATTTATTCAAAGCGTATACTTATTTGTCCTTTAAACGGAGATTACAGCGAATTAAGCGAAAATGAACGTGACAACGATATAATAATACTAAGCGATATTCCCGAAAATTTTGAGTATAACGGGGAGTACATAATAATATCATCTTATGAAAATGTTGATTTGCAAGGTATAAATGCAGACAGTATTTCTACAAACGGACATGGACGCATTGATCTGTATTTTAACAGTGATGATACTGTCGGCATAAAACAAGTATATACGGGAGGAGTTACAAGATATGCCAAAAATTAGCGAGGCGGAGTTTAAAAAGGTGCTTTCGGGAAATGATTTCGGTACTCTCTACTGTATCAGCGGTGCAGAAAAAATGCTTGTAACGTATTATACAGGCAAGCTTATTGAAAAGGTTGCAGGCAAAAAACCTTCTGAGTTTAATTTTCATACATTCAGCAACGATTTTGATATTGATGAATTTGCGTCTGCTCTGCAAATTTTGCCCTTTATCAGCGATTATAATGTTGTTGTGGTAAAAGACCTCGATTTTGCTGACTTTTCTGCTTCTGACGCCAATAGGATAATTGACCTTATTTCTTCTGTATCGGGTGACAGTATCGTTATACTTACATACCCGACAGCGCAGACAAAATCCGCTAAAGAGATGACTGCAAAGGAAAAAAAGCTTAAAGACCTTGCCGAGAAAAAAGGCGTTGTTTTAGAGCTTGATAAGCTTTCTGCGGCTGTGCTGCAAAAAAAGCTTATCTCATGGGCGAGCAAAAGAAATGTTGTGCTTACAAGCAAGGTTTCAGAGCAAATAGTCGATTATACGGGAACAGACCTCACTCACCTTAAAAATGAGCTTGAAAAGCTGTGCGCTTATGCAGGTTCGGGCGGCGAGATAACTTCTGATATGGTCGATATGCTTGTAACAAAAAATCTTGAGGCGAGTGTTTTTGACCTGTCAAAGGCTGTTATTTCGGCAGACAGTACGGCGGCTTTCAAGGTTATCGACAGACTTATTTATCAAAAGGTCGAGGTGCTGTCTATTCTTGCTGTTTTGTCGGCGGCGTATATTGATATGTACCGTGCGAGGATAATTATAAAAAACGGCAGACCTGTTACCGATATGATAAAGCTTTTTCCCGGAGTGTATAAGAGCGAATATCGTGTTTTGGCGATCGAACGAAACTGCAAAAGGGTTAATACCGCTATTTTGCGAAAAAGTATTAACGCTATTGCACAAACCGATATTGCACTGAAAAGTACAAGAGGTGACGCAAGAATAAGACTTGAAAGCCTGATAATTAAATTAATGCTTATAGCGCAAGAGGGCTGAGTATGATACGTATAAAAGAAGCGATAATAGTAGAGGGGAAGTATGACAGAATAAAGCTTTCGGGATTGTTTGATACGGCAATAATCGAAACAGGCGGTTTTCGTGTGTTCAATGACGCTGAGAAGAAAAATGTCATAAGAAAATTAGCCGAAAAAAGAGGTATTGTAATATTGACCGACAGCGATGGTGCAGGCTTTGTTATCAGAAATTTTCTGAAAGGGATAATTGATAATAACGCTGATATAAAACAGGCGTATATTCCCGATATTGCAGGAAAAGAAAAAAGAAAAGTGCAGCCCTCAAAGCAGGGACTTTTAGGCGTAGAGGGTATGACGGACGAAATAATTATCAATGCCGTTCTTAACTGCGGAGCCTGCGTTGAGGGAGAGATCGCCCGTCCTGAAAAAAAAGAAATAACAAAGACGGACTTTTTCAACTACGGTCTTGCCGGACGTGATAGAAGTGCGTCAAACAGAGAGCTTGTGTTAAAGGAGCTGAATTTTCCTAAGTATATGTCGGCAAATGCTATGCTTGCAGCAGTTAATCTGATCTACGGAAAAGAGGATTTTGAAAAATTAGTCGGTAAAGTGTTGGGCGAAAGGAGGTAAGCATGGGTAAAAATAAGAAAACCGGAGAAAATACGGTGAAAAATAGCGTACATAAAAAGAAAAATTCTGATGAATCAATGTATGATGCAGTCGAGAAAACAGGAGAAAAATATCATGATGTTTATGCTTATAAATATATGGGTACAACCGTTAATTATAAGAGATTTCTCAAGCAAATAACCGACTGCGCCAAAGCGTTGAAAGCGTTGGGTGTTCGCAGAGGCGACAGAGTTACAATTTGTTTGCCTGATATTCCGCAGGCTGTTATTATGTTTTATGCTATAAATGCAATAGGCGCTGTTTCTTGTCTTATACATCCGTTGTCTGCCGAAAACGAGATAAACTTCTATCTTACCGATTCCAAAAGCAGTGTGTGTATTGCGCTTGATGACAATTTAGGCAGGTTTTCTTCTGCGTGGGAAACTACAAGACTTAAAAAGCTTATTGTTACAAGGGCTTCGGAAATGATGAGCTTTAGTCATAAGCTTGTATACAGAATATCGGAGATACGCAGCTTTGAATATTCGTCCGCCGGAGAAAACAATATCATATATTGGAGTGATTTTTTAGCTTCGGGGAATACCGCAAACGATTTTTCTGCGGAAAAATGCGGCAGCGACGAATTGGCGTGTATACTTTACAGCGGAGGTACTACCGGTCAGACAAAGGGTGTTTTGCTTTCTAACAGGAATTTTAATGCTTTGAGCCGTCAGATCATTTCAGGTATGACTGACTTTAAGGCAGGAGATATAATTCTTTCTGCTGTGCCTTATTTTAAAGGACTTGGACTCGGCTTTTGCGTGCATACCGTTTTGTCAAACGGCGGCTGCTGTATAATACTGCCTGATTATGAACCGCAGCGTTATGCAAAGTATTTAATGCGAAGTAAACCTGAATACATTGTCGGGCTGCCCAATTTGTTCGACAACTTGCTGCGGCTGCCCATGCTTGACGGCGCAGACCTTTCGCAGCTTAAAGGCATATTTTGCAGTGGAGATCATTTGCCTAAGGAGCTAAAAAAGAGATTTGAATACTTTTTAAGAGATCATAACTGTAATGTTACTGTAAGAGAGGGTTACGGTACTACTGAGTGTATAGCTTTATGCTGTCTTACACCTGAAAAAAATCCTAAAGAGGGGAGTATCGGTATTCCCTTGCCTGATATGTTGTGTAAGATAGTAAAACCGGGAACGATCAATCCTTGCGGTACAGGTGTCGAGGGTGAGATCTGTATTTCCGGTCCTACGGTCATGAGTGGATATCTTGGCAGAAAAGACGAAACAGCCGATACCTTGAAACGTCATAAGGATAACAAGCTGTGGCTTCATACCGGCGATCTGGGAATGATCGACTCTGAAGGGTATTTGTTTTTCAGACATAGAATAAAACGTCTGATTATCTCATACGGATACAGTATATATGCCTCGCAGGTTGAAAAAATACTTTGTAATAATAATTCTGTCAAAAAATGCGCTGTTATCGGTATACCCGATAAAAAGGCAAGGCAGCTTGTCAAAGCGTTTATTGTACTGAAAGACAGCTCAAATAATAACGACGAAACAAAAAAGAAGATCATAGACTACTGCAAGGCGAATTTAACGAAGTACGCCACACCGAAAGAAATTGAATTTATTGAAAGCCTGCCCGTAACGATAAGCGGAAGTGTGGATTACAGAGAGCTTGAACGACGTGAGGCATTGGCAAGAGAAGAAAAAGAGGGGGCAGAAAGATTTGGAAAAAACTAATGTTATGAGAGTTCTCGATCAAAAAAAGGTGAAGTATACTCCACATTCGATCGGAGATAACAGCACCATGACCGGCACTCAGGTCGCTGATGTTTTGAAGAAATCTCCTGACGAGGTGTTTAAAACACTTGTGACTGTCGGGAAAAGCGGCACAAACTATGTGTTTGTAGTACCCATAGGAAAAGAGCTTAACTTAAAGAAGGCTGCAAAAGCAGTAGGTGAAAAGTCGATAGAAATGTTGAAGTCAAAAGAGCTGCTGCCGCTTACGGGCTACATTCACGGCGGCTGTTCGCCTATCGGTATGAAGAAGTTTTTTACAACCACTGTTGATAAATCGGCTGCCGATAAGAGTACGATCTGTTTCAGTGCCGGAAAGATAGGCTATCAGGTTGAGCTCGCTCCAAGTGATCTTAGCAGGGTGATAAGATTTACTTATGCTGATATAGCAGAGTGATACATCGGGGTGAATGTGATGAAAAGCAGTTTGTTTGCCAAAGCGCTGATAAAATTTATTTCAGGCTTGATAATAACAATTATACTGATTTTTATTCCTGCCGGATCTGTAAGGTTTCTGAATGGTTGGATATTTATAGCGCTTTTATTTGTGCCTATGTTTATTGTTGGTATTATCCTGTTAATAAAAAATCCAACCCTGCTTGAAAAAAGACTTAACGCAAAAGAAGAACAGTCCGGACAAAAAGCGGTAGTTGCGTTAAGCGGCATTATGTTTATTGCAGGATTTGTAATTGCAGGCTTGAATTACCGCTTTTCGTGGCTTGTGCTGCCGTCTTGGGTAACGGCTGCCGCCTCGGTTATATTTATGCTTTCGTATATAATGTACAGCGAGGTGCTGAGGGAGAACGAATACTTATCAAGAACGATTGAGGTACAAGAAAATCAAAAGGTAGTTGATACAGGCTTGTATTCGGTTATTCGTCACCCTATGTACAGTGCAACAATACTGCTTTTTTTGTCAATACCGCTGATACTCGGTTCACTGTATTCTTTTGTTGTCTTTTTGATATATCCGTTTGCGATTATTGCACGGCTTAAAAATGAAGAACAACTTCTTGAAAAAGACCTTGCAGGTTATACGGAATATAAGAAGAAGGTAAAATACAGGCTGATTCCATTTATTTTTTGATAACAAACAAAAACGCACCGCTTTTTGCGGTGCGTTTATTCTTTTTGTTTATGTCTGTTAATCGTCAATGACCTTTAATTCTTCTTCGCTTATTACTCTGATTTCCTTTTTGTTCATAATATCGTATATTGCTGGTACAACAAAGAGCGTCATTATAGTAGCGTAAATAAGTCCGCCAATACATACCAGAGCAAGAGGACGCATCATAGCTGAGCTTGAATCTCCGCTTAATGCCATTACAGAAAGTCCGAGAATTGTGGTGAGCGCCGTCATAAATATAGGACGCATTCGTGTAACGCCTGCTTCTATCAGTGCTTCACGTTTTTTCATGCCCTCTGCACGCAACTGATTTACATAGTCAACCAGAACTATGCCGTTATTTACAATAATACCTGCCATCATGATAAAACCGATTATTGCAATAACGCTCATATCAAGTCCTGTTATAAGAAGTGCGATAAAGCCGCCGGTGAATGCAAGCGGAATTGTAAACATAATGATAAACGGAGATAAAAGCGACTGGAACTGAGCAACCATTATCAGATATATGAATACTACCGCAAGCAGCAGCATTTTTCCGAGATCAATAACTGCGTCCATTGTGCTTTCATAAGAGCCTGTTATTTCGTATGATACATTGTCGGGCAGGTCTATTTTTTCTATCTCTGCCTTTGCAGCGTTTGTTACGTTTGTAATGTTGTAACCGCTTTTTATGTCTGCTGTAACATTCAGATAACGCTTTTGATCTATTCTTGATATAGTATTAAGGCTGTCTGCTTTTGTGATAGCGGCAATATCAGAAAGCTTTACCGAAACTTCTTTGCCCTGAAAATCGGTAGTTTTAATAACGTGTTCACGAATGTCTTTTTCGGTAAGCTTTTTAGCAGAACCGTCTACAACGTCTATCTTTATTGTGTCGCCGCCTGTTTCAAGAGTGGTTGCTTCTTTTTCGCTGCTCATAAGTGAGGCTATATCCATAAATACTTGTGCGACCGTGAGTCCCTTTTTCATAGCCTTCTCTTTGTCAACGCTTATTCGCAGCTCTGTTGTTGTTTCTTGTATACCGTCAAATGTGTTTTCGGTGCCTTCGGTTTTTTCAACGGCTTGAGCAATTAGTTTTGAATATTCCTGAAGCGTGTCGAAATTGTCGCAGAATACATTTATCGACATACCGCTGCCCGTAAGCATAGAGGTCATACCGCCCATACCCGACGAGTCAACCGACATTTCGCAGTCGAGATCGGCGCATTTTTCGGTAATATCGCTGCATATCTCCTCAATAGGCTTTGAAAGGCTTTTTTCGTCTTTGAGTATGACGTATAATGATACTCCTGTATCACTTCCGCCGCCGCCGATAGATATGCTTGACAATACGTTTGAACCGACAACAGCGCCAACTGTATCAATATCATCTATGCTGTCGAGCCGTTCAAGTATTTTGTCTGTGGTACCGCACGCTGTTTTAAAGTCGGCTTCATCAGGCATAGTAACGTTTACAGAAAGCTGAGTACCTGCCATTTCGGGCATAAAGGAGAAACCTCTTGCCATGCATAAGCAGCCTGTTCCTACAAGAAGAATTATCGAACCGAGAATTACAAGTGCCTTGTGATCGAGCGTAAAACCGCATAGTTTTCTGTAACCTTTTAGTATGCGTGATTCATCGTCTATATTCCTGTTCTTTTTTTGTTTTTTAAGTATACCCTGCGATATTGCGGGAACAAGCGTTATTGCAACAACAAGACTTGCAAAGAGTGAATAACCGATAGTGAGCGCCATATCCTGGAACAATGTTCGGGTGAGTCCGTGTACAAAAACGATAGGCAGAAAAACTGCAACTGTTGTAAGTGTTGATGCAAAAATTGCGCCTGTAACCTGAACAGCGCCCGAAACAGCCGCTTGCACAGGTGACGCACCGTTGTTTCTTAGTCTGTATATGTTTTCGATAACAACAACCGAGTTATCAACAAGCATACCAACACCGACGGCAAGACCTGACAGCGAAAGCAGATTCAGCGATATACCCGAAAAGTACATAAGTACGATTGCAAATATAAGGCTTATAGGAATAGAGCAGGCGATGATAATTGTTGGGCGAATATCCCTTAAAAAGAAAAACAGAATTACTATTGCGAACAAACCGCCCCATAATAAGTTGCTTATTACTGAATTGATTATAAGATGTATATAGTCGCCCTGATCCATTAGGGTGGTAAAGCTCAGATCTGAGTATTCTTTTGTAAGGTTTACAAGTGCTTTGTGTATATTGTCGGAAACCTTTGCGGTAGCGGCGTTTGACTGCATGGTAAATGATACCATAACGCTGTTGTTTCCGTTTAATTTTGCGTATATTTCGTCGCTGTTGTCGATCGTATTAATATCGGCAACATCAGAAAGATATATAGGTTTTGTACCGTCGATACCGAGGTCAACGAGCATAAGCGACGATAAAGCCTCTGCGTCTGAAAATTTATCGCCTACTCTTACAAGCATATTTTCTTTTTCTCCTGTGAGATAGCCTGCTGGCATAGAGAAATTCTGTGCCGTGAGTATCTGAGAGATCATTTCCATATTAACTGTATTAGTAAGGTCAGCTTTTTCGAGAGCTGCTTTTTTCTGTTCGTTAAGTGTTTTAACAGCGTCCTCAAGAGATGTTTTAGTTTGTTCAAGCTGAGTAATGGTTGCGGTAACGGTAGATTCTGTAAGCTTCAGATCAGTTGTTGCAGAGTTCATTTGATATTCTGCGACAGCCTTTTGAGTGCCTAACTCTGTTTTAGCATCTTTAATGGTAACAGCGCCTGCGTCAAGCTGGCTGATCGTATCGTATAATGTATCAATGCCTTCGTCTATCTGTTTGAGTCCGTCCTCAAGCGTGGCAATATCTGAGTCGATAGTTTCAAATGAAGTGCCCAGCTCCGTAAGGGTTGAGTTTATCGTTTCATACGAGGAGTTCGCAAGATCAAGTACACTTTTTGCTGCGTACATTGTGGGTTCGAGAGTTTCGGGAGTCAGTCCTTTTGCTGTGATCTGCGCTTCGACTTCGGCAAGAGCAGCTTTTGTCTGAGTATATTCGGGACTTGTGGTAAATTCTTCAATAGCGGCTTGCTTTTCTTCGGAAGTAAGTGTTTGATTGTTTTCAATAGCCGCTAATGCTTCGTCAAGCTCATCACTTTGCTTTTTTAATGTTGTGTATGAGTTGTTGAGCTCGTAAAGCTCGTGATATTCATTTTCAAGCTGATTTTTACGATCTGTAATTTCGTGTGAGGCAGACTGTACCTCTTTCATTATTTTAAGCATTGTCTGGAGCTGTTCCTTTTGCGAGGTAAGCTCTTTTATGGTATCAAGCAAGGTCAGCTTAGTTTCAAGCAATTCCTTTTCTTTGTATGATATTTCTGATTCTGCCGAGGCAAGCTGTGCGGCAACCTCGCTTTGCTGCGATTCAAGAAGTTCTTTTGCTGATTCGATATCCTCTTTGCCGTCACGGGCTTGCTCCAAGCCGTCATCAACCTGCTGTTGTGCGTCGTCAAGCTCTTTTTCAGCGTCGGCAAACTGCTTTTTTACTGCGTCCTGAACAGTTTTGTTTACAGATTTGATTTTCGATTCTGAAAGTACTACTTGTATAGACTGCTCTACTATACCGCCTATTGATACTGACGCAACACCGTCAATACCTTCAAGCTTGTTTTCGAGAACGTCTTTGGTAAAGTCTGAAAGCTCGTATATGGTAGAATTCTCTTTACTTACGGCAACTATTGCAACAGGCAGCATATTTGGGTTGATCTTCATTATATATGGTGTTCCTACCTTTTCGTTCCAAGAGCCTGTTAGCTGTGTGATCTTGCTGTTAATGTCAACTGAAACGGAATCCATATTTACTATATCTTCAAATTCTATCATTACCGTAGAATAGTTTTCAGATGAGCTTGAAGATATTTCTTTAACATTATCAAGCGTTGCCATGGTTTGTTCAAGCGGTCTGGTGACTGCTGTTTCTATTTCTTCGGGGCTTGCGCCTATGTATGTTGTAATAATAATTACATAAGGAAGCTCCATATTCGGAAACAGACTCGGCGTCATATTAAGGTATGATACAACACCTAATACAATTACCAATATTACTGCTACAAATACCGTCATTGGTTTTTTAACACTGAATTTAGGAAACAATAAAAACACCTCTCCTGTGCGGAAAATCAATTCACATAAGGGCAGCTCCAAAAGCCTGCATATTAATACAAGCGGTGTAAGGATTATTCAGAGTTACCGTAAATAATTCAAAATATGGCTATCATCATTATACTTTATACAGCAGTCTATTTCTTTAACTTAATGTTAAAAATAATCAAAAAAAAAACCCCCGCTCGTGTGAGTGGGGGAAAGGGTTGTAAATAAAAGATTAATTACAGCTCTGCAAAATACTTAATGGTTCTAACCATCTGGCTTGTGTAGCTGTTCTCGTTGTCGTACCAAGAAACAACCTGAACCTCATAGAGATCGTCAGCGATCTTAGCAACCATTGTCTGAGTAGCGTCGAACAAAGAACCGTATCTCATACCGATAACGTCAGAAGAAACGATAGGATCTGTGTTGTAGCCGAAAGACTCAGAAGCAGCAGCCTTCATAGCGGCATTGATGCCCTCTTTTGTAACGTCTGTGCCCTTAACAACTGCTGTAAGGATTGTTGTTGAACCTGTGGGAACAGGAACTCTCTGTGCAGAACCGATGAGCTTGCCGTTGAGCTCAGGAATAACAAGACCGATAGCCTTAGCAGCACCAGTAGAGTTTGGAACGATGTTAGCAGCACCTGCTCTTGCACGTCTGAGGTCACCCTTTCTGTGAGGACCGTCAAGGATCATCTGATCGCCTGTGTAAGCATGGATTGTGCTCATGATACCACTCTGAATAGGAGCGTAATCGTTAAGAGCCTTAGCCATGGGAGCCAAACAGTTTGTTGTGCAGGAAGCAGCAGAGATGATTGTATCCTCAGCTGTGAGTGTATCCTCGTTTACGCTGAATACGATTGTCTTAAGATCGTTGCCTGCGGGAGCAGAAATAACAACCTTCTTAGCGCCTGCGTCGATGTGAGCCTGGCTCTTCTCTTTAGAGCAGTAGAAACCTGTGCACTCAAGAACTACGTCAACGCCGATCTCGCCCCAAGGAAGCTCTGCAGCCTTTGCCATAGCGTAGATTTTAAGAGTCTTGCCGTCTACTGTGATAGTACCAGCCTCGTCGTCAGCCTCAACTGTGTGAGCATTCTGACCGATAACGCCGCAGTAACCACCCTGTGCTGTGTCATACTTGAGAAGGTTAGCAAGCATTGAAGGCTTTGTAAGATCGTTGATAGCAACTACCTCATAACCTTCTGCGCCAAACATCTGTCTGAAAGCAAGGCGTCCGATACGGCCAAAGCCGTTAATTGCAACTTTAACTGCCATAATTTGTTACCTCCGAAAAAGTTTTAAATTTTCATTGCGGTATTATTTTATATCCTTTATGTCATTTATGCAAGTGATTTTTAAATGAATGACAACTTTTTGTCAATGTGCTTAAAAAGAATCGGGATTTGCTTTGATTTATGGGCATAATAATTAGTATATGAATGCATACGAAATACACAAAAAAATAAATGAACTGCGCCTTGCGATTTCGGACGGTCAGGAAGAAAGCGCGTCAAGGGAAATCTCTCAGACGCTTATGCTGTTAATACGGACAAACGAATCAATAAATCTTCACGAAAAGGAAAAGCTGTATAACGAATTGAGAAAAGCCGTCCGTCCCCTCGCCCGCACTGATTACGGAAACGAAAATACCGTTTTTGAAATCAACACGTTTTTAGGTGAGCTCTGCCTTGCCGCCTCGTTTTATCTTCTTGCAGACGAAAAGCATATTCGGTTATTTGAAGCCGAAGAAGACACATTTGTCGGGCTTGATAAACGGTCTTTTGAAAACTGCTTTTTCAGCATTATTTCAGCCCTGTTTAAAATGAATGACGAAATCTCGGTTGAGATAAGGTCAGCGGGCAATTACTGTTCCGTTGTTATTTTCGCAAAAAGCTTTGATACACGCCTTTTTAATAATCCTCCGGATAATTCGCTGATTATTT
>JAFPLH010000105.1 GCA_017402845.1 Clostridia bacterium | reverse complement strand
TCTCGCCTGCCGGCTCGGTCGGTGCTGTTGCCTTGCGGCAACGTCTGCCACCGGCAGACTGCACCCGGCGATTTTAAAGTGCCGTCTGCCGACTAAATCTACGGCACATCTGAACGACGGCAGGTTTTTAGAGATGCCCTTTATTAATTCATTGTAAAAACAGTTTTATGAAATTATAAAAAAATAATTTTCCACTTGATATTTTTATTTATAATGATATAATATAGTATAGATGTTTGTTTTTTATGACTGGTAAACAAGAAAGGTGACCGAAATGAACAAGAAAACATTAATAGTTCTGTCTGCATTCATGGCAGTTTCGGTAATGCTTGCAGGTTGTAGGCTCAATACCTCCGGCAGAGGCGAAAATGACGGTTACTCAAGAGTATTATACAGCGATACAGGCGAGGAATCATCTGATGATGAAGAAATGATCGAGAACAGATCGAAAGCTCCGGACAGTAAGAATTCAAGTGTGAAATCAGAGGATAAAACCGATACTGACGTTGATACAGATACGAATCAAACAGAAAATGTAACTCAGATCACACAGGAAACGACTACCTATTACATTACGGAGCACTATGATCCGGATACCGACGGCGGTAATATGGAAATAGTTGGTTCAAGCTCCGATGCCGAAAGTGATACAACCGCCGATACCGCAACCGATACTGAAACAGAAAACTCAGCCGATAACGACTCAGTGAGCGATACCGAAAGCGAATCAGATACACAGACAGAAAGCAGTTCTGATACTAATAGTGAAACCGGAAGCGATCAGACCGACAGCGATACAATAAAATTTACCGAAGCTGATCTTGATTTTGTGGTAAACGGTGAGCGTATTAAACTCGGAGAAAGCATGACCGACGCTTTGAAATTGCTCGGTGAGCCTTTAAACATAAGCGAGCTGCCCTTTGGCGGTAAGAGTTACAGCTTCGACGGATTTACCGTTAATACAAAATTGATTGACGATAATAAGGACGAAACTATTATTTCAATTGAAATTTTTTCCGATACGATCGAAACAGAAAAGCTTGTGAAGGTCGGTATGACCGCTGAAGAGGCTTGTGCTGTGTACGGTGAGGATTATTTGCAGTATGAAGAAGAATACAGATACTATATCGGCAATAAATATATGTACTTCTATGTACAAAATGGTATTGTCGCAAATATCGGCTATTCCTTCGATAATGAGTTGGAGTGACATTAATGCTTGAAAAGGGAATAAAGGCTCCGTCGTTTTCTTTGCCCGATAAAGACGGAAATATCAGAACACTTGACGAGTTTAAGGGCAAAAGAGTTATTTTGTATTTTTACTCAAAGGATAATACAGCAGGCTGTACAAAGCAGGCTTGCGGCTTTGCAGAATTGTATCCGCAATTTATTGAAAAGGGCGCTGAAATTATCGGCATAAGTAAAGACAGTGCCGCATCACATAAAAGATTTGCCGAAAAGTATGATCTTCCGTTTGTACTTTTGTCTGATGTCGAGCTTGATACGATAAAGGCGTATGATGTCTGGCAGGAAAAGAAAATGTACGGAAAAACAAGTATGGGCGTTGTACGCACAACCTATCTGATCGACAAAGACGGCATGATCGAGGCTGTTTTCGGTAAGGTGAAAGCCGCTGAAAATCCTGCTCAAATGCTTGAAGTGTTAGAATAATTATTGGGCGCCTCTAAAAAACCTCATGCCGCCCATTTGCACCGCAGCTTCAGCCGTCATTTTATACAAGTCAGTATTCCTGAGAATTTCTTGTACAATCTGCCGACAAAATCTATGGCACATTTGAACGACGGCAGTTTTTTAGAGCTGCCCTATTATTTACCGCTGCTGAATAAAAGCAGCGGCTTTTTTATTGTATGTAGTATAAAAATTACACTAAAATTCCTTAAATAGTTGACAAATTATGATAATTATTCTATAATTACACTATATTATTTATATATGGGAGGAATACCATGAAAAGAATACTTTCTGCTTTGCTTGCGGCAGTTATGCTGATGTCTGCTTCTGTTTGTGCGTCTGCTAATGAAACTGATGATACCGCCATACGAGGTGATGTGAATTGTGAGAGCCTTGAAACCTTCGGAAACTATGAGTACGAATTAAACGATACGGGCGTTACGATCACTGCATATCACGGTAATGACGTTGATCTTAGCGTGCCGACGTTTATCAACGGAAAATGGGTGACGAAAATAGATATGTTTGTATTTCAGGATAACAAAACCCTGAAAAGTGTCATTTTGCCCGATACCGTTACAGAGATAATGGATATGTGCTTCTGGGGCTGTTCTTCAATGGAAAGCATTTCTTTACCGTCTAAGCTGAATTATGTAGGAAATTCGGCGTTTCATGGCTGTTCGTCGCTTAAAAGCGTAAGCTTTCCGAGAGGTCTTACTTACCTTGGCTCAAATGCTTTTGACGGCTGCACTTCTTTGAAGGAGATCAATATTGAAAGCGGCAGCGATCATTTTATGTCGGAAAACGGCGTTCTTTTTGATAATACTCAAAAGAGACTTGTTATATACCCTCCCGCTAAACCTGATACAAACTATACTGTGCCGCAAAGCGTAATAATAATAGACAGCTATGCTTTTTCAAATGCAAATAATCTTAAAACGGTAAACCTGCCCGAAGGACTTGTGACCATTGATATGTGCGGCTTTTACTATTGTAAAAATATTACTGAAATTCCGCTGCCCAAATCGTTGAAAACGCTTGAATTCGGTGCTTTTATGGGCTGTGAATCTATCACCGAATGTATTATTCCGAATGATATATTATATATCGGACAGTGCGTTTTTAACGGCTGCCTTTCGCTTGAAAATATACAGGTCTTGAATTTGAGTTATAGAACAATAGACGGCGTTTTGTTTAAGTGCGGTGAGCAGGCTATGGAGTTGGATACTTTAATGGCGTATCCGTGTGCAAAGCAGGATGATGTATATGCGCTTCCTATGGGCTTAAAGAAGGTTGACGACTATGCGTTTATGTATAACAAGAATCTGAGAGTCATTTTCGGAAGCGGAACAAAAGCTGTGGGCTTTTCTTCTTTTGCATATTGTGAATCTCTCGAATCGATCGAATTCGGCGTTCAATTGAAGGAAATAGGCGCCGGAATAGTTATGGGCTGCAAGAAGTTACAATTTATAAGCGTTGATAACGAATCGGAGTATTTTTATTCAGATGATTACGGATTTTTCAGTAAAGATAAGACAAAGCTTTATGCTGTGCCTAATCAATGTCACCGCATGGTTGACCACAAATATTATGTTCCCGACAGCGTTAAAGAAATAGAGAGTTTTGCTTTTGCTGAGTGCGATAATATTGAGGAGGTCTTTTTCAGTTCTGACTTAAATGACCATGTTGAAAAAATCAGCACTATGGCATTTTATAACTGTACGTCGCTTCGCCATATTGAGATACCGACAACAGTTACTGAAATTGAAATGCTTACATTTATAGGCTGCCGTTCGCTTGAGGAGATAACAATTCCGGCAAGTGTTACAATTATTTCCGATGCAAATTTCGATTGCAACGAATATCTTGTAGTAAAAGGCTATGCAGGCTCGCAGGCAGAGAAATTTGCTGAAGCAAGAGGATATACCTTTGTTAATCTCGATGAAAAGCAAAGTATGCTTATAGGCGACGTTGACGGCGATTACAAAATAACGGCTAAAGACAGCATGAAAACTCAGCGTTCTGTAATAGGTCTTGCTAAGCTTGATATGGTGCGCTCAAAGCTTGCTGATGTAAACGACGACGGCAAGGTCGATAACCGTGACGCACTCGATATTCTGAGATATACTATCGGTCTTAGCAAAAATGAACGTATAGGTAAATTGGGATAATAAAGCAATAAAATAAAAAAACAACCCTCTGCAAGATCACAGCTGATAATGCAGAGGGTATATTCATTTATTATTATTTTTATACTATTGTATTAGTACATTCCGCCCATGTCGGGTGCTGCGGGTACAGTCGGTGCAGGCTCTTTGATATCTGCAACCAGTGATTCTGTTGTGAGCACCATGGCAGCAACAGAAGCTGCATTCTGGAGTGCTGAACGTGTAACCTTTGTAGGATCAACAATACCTGCCGAGATCATGTCTGCATACTCCTCCTTGAGAGCGTCAAAGCCGTAGCCTACCTTGCCTGATCTCTTTATGTTGTCAACGATAACAGAACCCTCAAGACCTGCGTTTTCTGCGATCTGACGAACCGGCTCTTCAAGTGCCTTCAATACGATCTGAACACCTGTTTTCTCGTCGCCGCTTACCTCTGCGAGTGTTGCCTCAACTGCGGGAATAGCGTTCATAAGTGCTGTGCCGCCGCCTGCAACAATGCCTTCTTCAACGGCTGCCTTTGTAGCAGAGAGTGCGTCTTCGATTCTGAGCTTCTTCTCTTTCATCTCGATTTCTGTTGCAGCGCCTACCTTGATAACTGCAACACCGCCTGCAAGCTTTGCAAGTCTTTCGTTGAGCTTCTCACGGTCAAACTCTGATGTTGTGTTTTCGAGCTGTGTGCGAATCTGTGCAACTCTTGAAGCAATAGCGTCGCTGTCGCCCTGACCGTCAACGATAATTGTGTTCTCTTTGTCAACCTTAACCTGTCTTGCACGGCCGAGCTGAGAAATATCTGTGTCAACAAGCTCTAAACCGAGTTCGGAGCTGATTACCTGACCGCCTGTAAGTGTTGCGATATCTTGAAGCATTTCTTTTCTTCTGTCGCCAAATCCGGGAGCTTTAACTGCAACGCATGTGAAAGTACCTCTCAGTTTGTTGAGTATAAGTGTTGTGAGTGCTTCGCCTTCAACGTCCTCTGCAATTATAACAAGCTTGCTGCCTGTTTTTACGATCTGCTCAAGCAGGGGGAGAATATCCTGTGTTGTAGAGATCTTTTTGTCTGTGATAAGAATGTATGCGTCGTCAAGCTCTGCGATCATCTTATCTGTATCAGTTACCATATAAGGAGCGATGTATCCTCTGTCAAACATCATACCTTCAACAACTTCGGAGTATGTTTCTGCTGTCTTTGACTCCTCAACTGTGATGATACCGTCCTTAGTAACCTTCTCCATAGCCTCTGCAATAAGAGTACCGATAGTTTCATCAGCAGAAGAAATAGCAGCAACTCTTGCAATATCGTTCGTACCGCTTACAGCCTGTGAATTCTTTGCAACCTCTGAAACAGCAACGTCAACTGCACGCTGAATACCCTTTTTAAGAATCATCGGGTTTGCGCCTGCTGTTACGTTCTTCATACCCTCTCTGATGAGAGCCTGTGCAAGCAATGTTGCGGTTGTTGTGCCGTCGCCTGCTACGTCGTTTGTCTTGACTGATACCTCTTTTACAAGCTGTGCGCCCATATTTTCAAAAGCGTCGTCAAGCTCGATCTCCTTTGCAATTGTAACACCGTCGTTAGTGATAAGCGGTGAGCCGAATTTCTTGTCAAGAACTACGTTTCTGCCCTTAGGACCAAGTGTGATCTTAACTGTATCTGCAAGCTGATCTATGCCTGCTTTAAGAGCCTTTCTGGCTTCTTCTCCGTAAATGATCTGCTTTGCCATAATTTTATACCTCCAAAAATATTACTCTACTACTGCAAGAATATCAGACTGACGTACTATTGTGTATTCTTCGCCGTCAACCTTAACTTTTGTGCCTGCATAATTGTTTGTGAGAACCTTGTCACCGACCTTGATCTGCATAACAACGTCTTTACCGTCAACAACTCCGCCGGGGCCTACTGCAACTACGTTTGCAAACTGAGGCTTTTCCTGTGCGGCTGCTGCAAGAACAATTCCGCTTTTTGTTGTTTCTTCGGCTTTTTCAGCCTGTAATACAACTCTGTCGAGAAGTGGTTTGATAGTCATAATATTATCCTCCTGTGGATCAGATAGCTTATATTAGCACTCTCGTTCTTTGAGTGCTAAATATATTCTATACCATTATCTTGAAAAAATCAAGTAGAATTTTAGTATTAACAATTTTTTTACATTCATTTTATTGACTCTTGAAATTATATGTGGGAGATGTTAATATTATAACAATACTGATGTAATGTAAGGAACGAGGAGTAAATAATTATGTATTATGATAACTGGGACGATCTCAAAAAGGCATGCTTTGCATGTAACAAGTGTGAGCTGTGCGCCGGACGTACAAATCTTGTTTTCGGAGTTGGAAATCCTGAAGCAGAGGTAATGTTCATAGGCGAGGGACCGGGAGAACAGGAGGACCTGAAGGGCGAACCGTTTGTAGGCAGGGGCGGACAGCTTCTTGACAAAATGCTTGCAGTTATAGACCTTGACAGAAACAAAAACATATATATAGGAAACATGGTAAAATGCAGACCGCCGAAAAACAGAGATCCCAAACCTGAGGAGCAGGAGGAATGTATTTTCTGGCTGAGAAATCAGGTCAAGCTTATAAAGCCAAAGATCATAGTATGTCTGGGGAGAATTTCGGCAATGAAGGTAATAAAGCCCGACATAAAGATAACAAAGGAGCACGGAATATTTTTCGAGCGCAACGGCACATTATTAATGGCGACTCTGCACCCTGCGGCGCTTTTGAGAAATCCGAACAGCAAGCCTGCCGCAATGGAGGATTATTTCAAGCTCAGAGATAAAATAAAAGAGGTATGTGAGCATACTTATGAATGAGGATCATTCTATATTCTGCAAATTTTGAAGCAGGTTTTGTTTGAGGGAGTATATACATAAAGGGCACCTCTAAAAAACCTCACAACCCGATGATCTGTTTACGGGCTGTGAGGTGTAGATTTTTATATGAAAATTTCGGCTTAATGTCGTGTGGTTTTCAAACTTTATTGCGCCGCCGTGTCACGGCGGGGGAACTTTGATGCATAATCATACTAAGGGGCATTTTCTGCCAAAATGCCCCTCTTTCAAAAACAGCCATTTAGACTGTTTTTGAAATTCACCTCTAAAAGGGCTTTTCTCCGCCTACGGCGTTTTGTGGGGACGCTGTTCCCATACCCCTGCAAGCCTTTTGAAAAAGGCTTGAGCGAAAACTTAATTGTTGTCATTGCACATTGCAAATTTATTTGTACGCCAGCTTTACTACTACCGAATTGAACGATTCAAGCATAATGATAGATACATTTTCATCATTGAATTTGTCGCCGTCGTCGAGTTGTTCGTTAGCTTCAGCCATATATGAAAACATATAATACGGTTCTGCATTAAACATTTCTTTTATTGCTTCGTTGAAATCTATCGAACTGTCAAAACGAACGGTAAACTCTGTGTCGTGATTATTTCCGGCTTCTATGAGATCATTTACCATTACTTCACGGCAGTCCGAAAAATCGTCTATAAAGGTAGATTCAACTACAAAGAAATTCGCACTGTCTGAATCGCATTTCGGCAGGAATATATTATAAATGTCGGTTGTACTGTTCGGTACATTTTCAAATCTTTCAGCAATAACATGGTCACGCTTTATTACCTTGTCTGATAGGTTGAAATAGTGATAATATGCGTTTTCGCTGTCGTCCCATGTTATATCGAGATGATACCAGTTTCCGTCTATCTTCACCGAGTTCCACATATGCGGGTTAGAGTCGCTGAATCCGTTTATGTAATAGCACTCTATTCCTACCTTATTTAATAAAAGCGCTGCCGCATGAGAGTATCCCTCACAAACTGCACTGCCCTTTACAAGTGCGCCGTATGCAGAGAATTCTTCCCAATGTCCGTCTGTGGTAGAGATCCCCTCTGCATATACGCTTTTGTCCGCTATCACATTGTGTATGTACTTTTCAAGATGATACTGATTAAGACCATTCGGTATAGATGACATTATTTCGTTTACAGTGTCGTTGAAGGTAATCATTTGTGTACGGCAGTCTGTACCGCTGATAAATGAGTAAAGCTGTACAACAAACTGATTTCCCGCCGCACCGTAGGTGTATCTGTTAGCAAGCCAGAATACAGCGGGGTGATCGAGAGAATACGCCTTTATACAAAGCTCCATATCCTTTTCTGTAAATTCCTTGTCTTGAATGGTGACCTTTCCTATGGGGTAAAGGTTAAATTCGTTTGCTGTTTCTGATATCTTGTATACCGCTTCGCCTATGCTTGTATAGCATTGTTTCTGACTCTCGGTTTTCAGAAAATCATACCCCTTTGAGATAACGCTGTTTGACGTATAATACGGACTGTTCACAGATTCCGTTTCGGGTATTTTTGTATAAGCGCTGTCATCATCAAAATTTATTGTTTCAAACAATTGACCTCTTGCGTTTTCAAGAGCGTTGTTGAGAAAACAGCCGCCCGAAAAAGCGAGTGTGCTTATACATAATAAAGCGGCGGCAGCTTTTTTTGCAAAGTACATATTTCTCCCCCTCACGTTTTTATATGTGATTTTCATTTAGAGATGCCCTTTATATTGTACAAAAAAACTACAAGGTCTGTCAATAGGCAGTAAAGAGTTATTTCTTGACAATGCACAAAACCAATAGTATAATTTCAGAGGTGATATGAATGATGAATTTACCCTACGAGGTCAATACCGCACTTGAAATGCTTAAAAATGCGGGGTATGAAGCTTACATTGTAGGCGGATGTGTGCGTGATAGTTTGCTGGGTGCTGTGCCAAAGGATCACGATATTACTACAAGTGCTTTACCTCAGCAGACAGAAGCAGTTTTTAAGAGCTTCAGAGTTGTTGAAACAGGCATAAAGCATGGTACTGTTACTGTTATTATCAACGGTATGCCGCTTGAAATTACCACTTACAGAATCGACTCGGAATATGTAGACTGCCGCCGCCCGACAAGCGTTTCTTTTACAAAAAGCCTGCAAGAGGATACCGCAAGACGTGACTTTACTATGAATGCTATTGCGTATAATCCCACAGACGGATTAGCCGATTTTCACGGCGGAGCTGAGGATATAAACAACAGGATTATTCGCTGTGTGGGGTGTCCTGATGAACGCTTTCAGGAGGACGCACTCAGAATTATGCGTGCTGTGAGGTTTTCCTCAGTTTTGGGCTTCAATGTTGAAAACGAAACAAAAAAATCTCTGTTTAAGAATAAGGCTCTGCTTGATAATATCAGCCGTGAAAGAATTGCTTCGGAGTTTATAAAGCTGCTGTGCGGAAAAGATGTATTTCGAGTTCTGACGGAATATAAGGAGATAATCGCTCAGATAATACCCGAAGTATCGCCTATGTTTGGCTTTGACCAGCATAGCAGATATCATATCTACGACGTGTGGGAGCATACCGCAAAGGTCACCGAAAGTATACAGAATGAACCCGTGTTAAGGCTTGCGGCATTTTTTCACGATATAGGCAAGCCTCACTGCTTTTCAATGAAAGACGGCGAGGGACATTTTTACGGTCACGCTTCTATAAGTGAGGGTATTTGTAAAAAAGTGCTGTCGGGTTTAAAGCTTGACAACAAAACAAAAGATACCGTTACTCAGCTTGTAAAGCTGCATGATGTGCAGATAGACGAAGCTCAAGCCGCCGTAAAAAGGTTTATGAGCAGAAGAAGCCCCGAATTATATTATATGCTGTTAAAGCTAAAGCGTGCGGATACTCTCGGACAAACTCCGAAAGTAATTGACCGCCTTGAAATGCTTGACAGAATGGAAAAGCTTGCAGATGAGGTATTATCGGCTGAGGCTTGCTTTTCTTTAAAGGATTTATCTGTTAACGGAAGTGATATTATATCTCTGGGAGTACGTCCGGGCAGGATAGTAGGTCAAACGCTTGAAGCTCTGCTTGAAAAGGTTATTGCAGGGGAGCTTAAAAACGAAAAGCAAGAGCTTTTAGCAAGTGCAAAAGAAATACTCGGAGTAGGGGAAAAGTGATTGCTGTATGTGTACTCTGTGAGTATATACAAAATACCTTAAGCTGATGACATTGAACTGTATGTATTCTTTTAAAAGCACGCAAATTGTACAACACCGGCAAGAATCTGATAATGATAATTAATTAACAAATATTTAAACATAACATCTTGAATAAAACACAATTAAGTGTTAAACTATTTAATAGTTAAAAAAATTATAAAAGGAAGTATTGAAATGACAAAGGTTGATATTTTTTCCGGCTTTTTGGGTGCAGGCAAAACAACACTTATCAAAAAGCTTATTGCAGAGGCTTATAAGGGCGAAAAGCTTGTTCTTATCGAGAACGAATTCGGTGATATAGGTATTGACGGCGGCTTTTTGCAGGACGCAGGTATAGAAATTACTGAGATGAACTCCGGCTGTATCTGCTGCAGTCTTGTAGGCGATTTCGGAGAGGCGCTCAAAAAGGTTCTGGAGCAGTATTCGCCCGACAGAATTATAATTGAGCCGTCCGGTGTAGGCAAGCTTTCCGACGTTATTACCGCTGTTGAAAATGTTCATTCCGACGAGCTTTTGCTTAACAGCTTTACCGCAGTTGTTGACGCCGGCAAATGCAAGATGTATGTTAAAAACTTCGGCGAGTTCTTTATAAATCAGATCGAGCACGCAAACGCAGTTGTACTCAGTCATACAAGAGGTCTTTCTGATACAAAGCTTGATACATGCGTTAAGCTTATCAGAGAGCACAATCCTACCGCACAGCTTGTTACAACAGATTGGGACAGTCTGAACGGTAATCAGATAGTTTCAGCTCTGGAGAATAAAGACTCCCTTGAAGATACTATGAGAAAGCTCAGAGAAGAAGCAGACGTTTGCCCTGTTTGCGGTCATCATCACGAGCATGACGAGCACGAGCATGACCATGACCACGAGTGCGAGCATCACCGCGAGCATGACCACGAGTGCGAGCATCACCACGAGCATGACCACGAGTGCGAGCACCACCATGAGCATGACCATGAATGCTGCTGCGGACACGATCACGATCATGAACATCATCACCACCACGCAGACGAGGTGTTTACAAGCTGGGGCACTGAAACTACAAAGAAGTTTACTGCGGAAGATATTACAAATGCGCTTAATCAGCTTTCAAATGAGGAAAAGTACGGTATTATACTTCGTGCAAAGGGTATTGTTGAGGGTGTAGACGGTACTTGGATACACTTTGATTATGTACCCGGTGAACCTGACGTAAGAACAGGCTCAGCAGGTACAATAGGCAGACTTTGCGTTATCGGCTCAAAGATAAGCGAAAGCGAAATAGCAAAATTGTTTTGATCTATAATCTTCAAACTATCATCACACGGTACGCAGACTGACCGGTGATGATAGTATCAAAGAGGAAAAATACAGTTTTTATATAATGGGCACCTCTAAAAAACCTCTTGCCGCTCATCTGCACCGTATCTTCAGCCGTCATCTTGCACAATAAATCCTTGAAATACGTCAGTATTCCTGCGGATTTATTGTACAATCTGCCGACTAAATCTACGGCACATCTGAACGACATTAGGTTT
>JAFPLH010000104.1 GCA_017402845.1 Clostridia bacterium | reverse complement strand
CGCTCATCTGCACCGTATCTTCAGCCGTCATCTTGCACAATAAATCCTTGAAATACGTCAGTATTCCTGCGGATTTATTGTACAATCTGCCGACTAAATCTACGGCACATCTGAACGACATTAGGTTTTTAGAACTGCCCTCAAGCTGACAGTTCAGGCTCACAGTGAAAATTTTCTGTGAGCCGTTTTTTTATGTTTTTGATTTACTTTTGTATTATTGTTAATTATAATAAATATGAGTAATATAACAAGGGAGATGTTTAAGTGTATCGTAATCAAAGCTTTGCACAGCAGTTACACTGTGTACCGCCGCAGATAAAACTAAATGATATTTCAGCAGATGACAGTATAAAAGAAAGCTTGTCAGAGTTTGTAGAAATACAAAATTCGTCAGAGGCTTTAAAAGTGCTGCATGCTGACATTCCGCATATATTGCTTTTTAGCGGAGGTTCTGAAAGAAAATGCGTTGAGCTTGCACAGGCATTCGCAGCAGAATTAACGTCTGTGGGGTGGGACTATCTGGTTATTGATCCGTTTGACTTCGTTTTTTTAGCAAATGATGAATTTCAGAAAAAGCTTACAAACGCTTTAAACGAAATAATAATAAGTTCGCCGTGTGTTGTTCTGTGTGAAAATATTGATGTATTATGTCCGAAAAGAGATAGCCTGTCTTGTTCTGCTCAGGATTATGCAAGGTGTTCTTTCTTTCTTACTCTGCTGAACGCTTTGTGTGAAACAGGTGCAGATTTTGTATTGGCGGGTATTTGTGAAAATTCGGCTGTTTTAGACAGCACCTTTTTAAAGCGTGTTTACCGTATATATAATATGCCCATGCCTGATAAGAAAGTTCGTATTTCCTGTTTTGAAAAAGAGTTTGATCGCTTTGATTATGACAACACTGTGATAAGCTATCTTGCAGACAGTACCGAAAATTTTGATCTTGATAAAATAAATAGGCTCGTTTTTGGTATAAAGAAAAAAATATATGAAACATTAAGAAAGGGCGGAGTTGAAGCTCCTATTGAAGTACAAAAATTAATAGAAGGCAAAAGTATAAAGCTTACGAAAGATACGATAGATACAGTACTGTCAGATTTTGAAAAAATATGACAACTCTGTAAGTTATTATAAACGTAATATTTCTTGACATTCGTGATAAATACGGATATAATAAAACTGCTATGTGATATGATTTTGAGGAGTATCCATGCAAATATTTTTACTGACCACCTTTTTAGGTCAAGGCCATACGGACAGCCGGGTCAACTGCCGATCGGCGGACTTTTCCGCCATTATTGATTGAGCTGCAAATTTAAGCTCATGTTTATAGGTTGGTTACTTTATAACCAAAGTGAGTAAGTCACATCAACTTGTAAAATGGTCAATAAAAAGAGTAGTAAAAGTGAGTATTTGCTATATAGACTCTGTGAAATTCATGTCTTATGATTCGTACTTGTATAAGTGGATTTCCGAAATATTATACATTTTACAGGCGGTGTGGGGTACACCGTCTTTTTTGCGTTAATGTGTGTATATTGATATTTTGTATAAGGCTTTAGGTGCTGATCTGAAGCTTTTTAAGAACGGGGGAGCAGGCTGTGGAGGATAAACTCAAGCTTTACGGCTTTAATAATCTGACAAAGGCTTTAAGCTTTAATATTTATGATGTGTGTTATGCGAAAACACCGAGAGAACAAAAAGACTATATTGCTTATATAGACGAGCAGTATAATTCAGAGCGACTTACAAATATTTTAACTACTCTTACAGATATGATAGGTGCAACTGTACTTAATATTGCAAAGCAAGATTATGATCCTCAGGGAGCGTCTGTTGCAGTGCTTATTGCCGAAGGATCAATGAAGCCGTCGGGCAGAGTTCAGCTTGCACATCTTGATAAAAGTCATGTTACGGTTCACACATACCCCGAATACCACCCCGAAACGAGTCTGGCTACATTCAGAGTAGATATAGATGTTGCAACCTGCGGAGAGATAACTCCGTTGTCTACTCTTGATTATCTTATAAGCTCTTTTGACTCCGATATTATTACTATGGATTACAGAGTCAGAGGCTTTACAAGAGATGTAAACGGCAAAAAGCTGTTTTTAGATCACAGGGTAACTTCTATTCAGGATTATATTTCTCCTGATATTCTATACCGCTATGACGCAATTGATATTAATATGTATGACAGTAATATTTTCCACACAAAAATGATGGTAAAGGAAATTGATTTACAGAATTACTTGTTCAAAACAGACGCTTATGAATTGCCGCCGCAAAAACGGTTGGAAATTATGGATAATCTGCGGCGGGAAATGATAGAGATATACAGCGGCAGAAACATATATTAATGTAATAAAAGGAGTGTTGCGTTGTGCCGTTAACGCAGGAGAGCGCCCCGATTTACGAGGCATTGGCTGAATTCGGGAAAAAAAGAGTAGTACCTTTTGACGTTCCCGGACATAAAAGAGGCAGAGGAAATCCGGAGCTGTGCGAGCTGTTGGGAGAAAAATGCGTCAGTATGGATGTAAACTCTATGAAACCGCTTGACTATCTGTGTCATCCGGTATCAGTAATAAGAGACGCAGAATGTCTGGCAGCCGAAGCATTTGGTGCGGCTCATGCTTTTCTTATGGTGGGAGGTACAACATCTTCTGTGCAAGCAATGGTTCTTTCTGCCGTAAAAAGAGGCGAGAAAATAATCTTGCCGAGAAATGTTCATAAAAGTGTAATGGGTGCGCTTGTTTTGTGCGGCGCTGTTCCTGTTTATGTAGATCCGCTTTGTAATAAGCGGTTGGGTATACCTTTGGGTATGAGTCTTGCTGATGTTGAAAAAGCTATGAAAGCAAATCCCGACGCAAAAGCGATACTTGTAAACAATCCCACTTATTACGGAATATGCTCTGACTTGAAAGCTATTGTAAAGCTTGCGCACAGCTATGGCATGCTGTGCCTTGCAGACGAGGCTCACGGAACACACTTTTATTTTGGAGAAGGTCTGCCTGTTTCGGCTATGGCTGCCGGAGCAGATATGGCTGCGGCGTCAATGCATAAATCAGGCGGAAGCTTAACGCAGAGTTCTTTTTTGCTTATAGGCAAGTCAATGTCAGAAGGACGTGTCAGACAGATCATAAATCTTACGCAGACCACAAGCGGTTCTTATTTGCTTATGGCAAGTCTTGACATTTCACGAAGAAATCTTGCTTTAAGGGGAAAAGAGATCTATGGCAGAGTTGCAAAAATGGCTCAGTATGCAAGAGATGAAATAAATACTATCGGCGGTTATTATGCATTTTCAAAAGAGCTTGTAAACGGTGAAAGTGTTTTTGACTTTGACGTAACAAAGCTTTCTGTTAATACTCTTGAAATAGGTCTTGCCGGAATTGAGGTTTACAGTCTGCTAAGGGATGAATATGATATTCAGATAGAGTTTGGTGACTTAGGAAACTTTCTGGCTTATATTTCAGTTGGTGACAGACAGAGAGATATTGAACGTCTTGTAAGCGCCCTTGCTGAGATAAGAAGAAGATACGGTAAAAAAAGTACGGGAATGACGCATCAGGAGTATATCGAACCAATAGTCAAGGCAACACCTCAAGAGGCTTTTTACGCTGGCTGTGAAACCTTGCCGATAGAACAAACATCAGGCAGGGTATGCAGTGAATTTGTTATGTGCTATCCGCCGGGAATACCTATACTAACACCCGGAGAGCTTATAACAAAGGAAATACTTGATTATATCAGATATGCAAAAGAAAAGGGTTGTAGTCTTACCGGGTCGGAAGATCCCGAAGTAAATAATTTGAATGTGATCGTATGATATAGATATACTTAGAAAGGTTTGATAACAATGTCTGAAAACGAGAAGAAAACAGAGGCGGCAAAGTTAAAAGAGAAGCTTGCCGCAAAAAAGCCAAGCGGCGCTTTGTCGCTTGAACCTGAAATAATCGCAAAGGCTGATGAGTTTTGCGAGGGCTATAAGGCTTTTATGAATACAAGCAAGGTAGAGCGTGAGGCTGTTAATACAACAGAAAAAATCGCTGTTGAACACGGTTTTGAAAAATACGATATAAACAAGAAATACTCTGCCGGCGATAAAGTATACGTCATAAACAGAGGTAAAAACATAGGTCTTGCTGTTATGGGAAAAAACGGAGTAAAGAACGGTGTAAAGCTTGTTATCGCTCATATAGATTCACCTCGTCTTGACCTTAAACCGAATCCGCTGTATGAATCAAACGATCTTGCTATGTTTAAAACACATTACTACGGCGGTATAAAGAAGTATCAGTGGACTACTATACCGCTTTCTCTGCACGGCAGAATAGTGAGGCTTGACGGAGAGATCGTTGATGTAGCTATTGGCGATTGTGACGACGAACCCTGCTTTTGTGTATCTGATCTGCTTCCGCATCTGGCTAAGGAGCAGGTCACAAAGCCGCTTGCAAAAGCAATATCAGGTGAAGATCTGAACGTGCTTATAGGCAGCCGCCCGTTTAATAATGATAAAGAATCAGAGCAGGTAAAGCTTAATATTCTGAATCTGTTGTTTGAGAAATACGGCATTATCGAGTCAGACTTCCTTTCTGCTGAGCTGAATCTGGTGCCTGCGTTTAAAGCAAGAGATGTGGGCTTTGACAGAAGTCTTGTAGGCGCATATGGTCATGACGATAAGGTTTGCGCATATCCCGGTGTTATTGCTGCCTGTGAAGCTGAAATGCCCGAAAGCACTGTTATTACATTTTTGTGTGATAAAGAAGAAATCGGTTCAGACGGTAATACAGGCATGCAGTCTGCTTTTTTGCGTGACTTTATTGCTGATCTTGCTCAGGCAGACGGTGTTGAGTATCGTCATGTTATGGCAAAGTCGAAATGTCTTTCAGCCGATGTAAACGCTGCTTTTGATCCGACATATGCAAGCGCTTTTGAAGCTAATAATGCAAGCTACCTTAACGGCGGTGTCATTATCACAAAGTATACCGGCAGCGGCGGAAAATATGATACAAGTGACGCATCAGCCGAGTATATGGGGTATATCCGCCGTATGCTTGAAAATAATAAAATTCTGTGGCAGACAGGCGAGCTTGGCAAGGTAGACATAGGCGGCGGCGGTACGATAGCCAAGTATATAGCAAATCTTAATGTTGATGTTGTAGATTTAGGTGTACCTGTGCTTTCAATGCATGCACCGTTTGAGATAGTTTCAAAGGTTGATGTATATATGACATATCTTGCCTTTGCGGCTTTCTTTGCAAATTGAAAATAAAATTAATGTTGTAGTAAAAATTGCCGTCGGGCTGAGATATTCTTTCCGGCGGCTTTTGTAATATACTGATGTATTATCTATAATAATGTAACGAGGTAAGTATAATGTTTACAATAGGATGTCACCTTTCATCATCAAAAGGTTTTCTGCATATGGGCAAAGAGGCTATTTCTTTGGGTGCGAACACATTTCAGTTTTTCACAAGAAATCCAAGGGGATTTTCTTCAAAAGAACCTGATCCGGCAGATTGTGAAGCGTTTATAAAATATTGGTCTGAGAATAACGGCGGCAAAATAGTTGCGCATGCGCCCTATACTTTGAACGCATGCTCGGCAGAAGAAAAGACACGAGAGCTTGCATATATGATAATGTCAGACGATCTGAAAAGAATGGAGCTTGTACCTGATAACTACTATAATTTTCATCCCGGCAGCCATGTTAAACAGGGTGTTGAAAAGGGTACTGATTATATCGTTGAACTGCTTAACAGAGTTATTACACCTGAGCAAAAAACGATAGTTTTACTTGAAACTATGGCAGGCAAGGGCAGCGAGATAGGCAGAACGTTTGAGGAGATACAAGCCATTATCGAAAGAGTGGAGCTTAAAGACAAAATAGGCGTATGTATGGATACGTGTCATGTGTTTGACGGCGGCTACGATATAATTAACAAGCTTGACAGCGTGTTTGAAGAATTTGACCGTATTATAGGACTAAACAAACTTTATGCCGTTCATATAAACGACAGTAAAAATGTTATGGGCAGTCATAAAGACAGACACGAGTGTATAGGTAAGGGCAATATCGGTATTGAAGCGTTTGAAAGGTTTGTGAATCATAAAGCAGTACAAGGACTTCCTATGATTCTTGAAACACCAAACGATCTGCCCGGATATAAGCAGGAGATAGAGCTGCTTAAAGGTTTATACAAAGAATAGAGGTCATTAATATGAAAAAAAGAGTATTTGCAGCAAGTCTTTCACTATGTGTACTTCTTTCAGGGTGTACTGTGTTTGGCAAGGAATACACCTTCAGAGATTATCTCGGTAATATACCTTATGCAGATGAGATCAATGACGCAATAGTCGGAGAAGATCAAAAAACCGCAGACGAAGAACGTCCCGACGGTGTAAAATTTCCTGAAGATATACAAGTTACTGATAATACGGGTGATACTGAAAGTGCAGGCGTTGCAGAAAACAGCGAAAACACTGAAGTTGAACAGCATTTTTACAGGGAACATAAGGATCATTCAGACTATACTATTGACGATGCAGATCAGAATGATATGCAGCAGGCTTTTTTAGACGAAAGATTCCGCAAAGAATATAAAGAGTATACTGACGGAGAGTTTTCATATAAAGAATACATATATGATTACAATACGATGGGCAGTACAAAACTATTTATAGTTGCAGCAAATAACTCAAACAGATCAGTATCAATTACGGCAGCCTGTACTGCTAAAGATTCACACGACAGAAAAATAGGCACAGGAGAAGAAACGCTCGACTTTTTAGGACCGGGCGAAACAGCTTGTATGTGTGTTGATTTTTATGGTGTTACCGAAGTAGATCATGTTGAGAGCAGCTTTACTTACATAGATGAAAAAGAATATAAGCCTGTATTCAAAGATCTTGAAATAACCTGCTATGAAAATAAAAATGCTGAAAGTGGAAATAATGCTGTTGCTCAATTGAAAAACAACGGAACAAAGCTTGCGTCAAGAATTGAAGGATATGCGCTGTTTTTTTCAAAAGACGGCTACCTTATTAATTATGAGTTTGAATATTGCCATGATATTCTCCCCGGAGAAACAAATTATATTCAGTTTAATAATTACACTGATTTTTTTGAAGGTAAATACGATCATGTTGATGTTTATTTTTCGGCACGTACTTATGATATTGATCCGTCGTATTATAATAAACCCACCGTTACGAACGATCAGTTCGAAATAAAAGAAATGGAGTATACCTATAATAATTTCGGTGCGCTTCTTAATAGCAAATTTTTATTGATAAAGAATAATTCAAATCAGACTGTTAATGTTCAGGGTACGGGTATTCTAAAAAATAAAGACGGAACGATCGCAGCGGTAAGCGATATTTATTCTGATGGTATTATTGGTCCCGATGAAGCTTCACTTTGCATAATGAATTTTTTTGAAAAGCCTGATGATGCTGTATTGGATTATTCTGTAAGGTTTGAAAAGGCCGATGATTATTATATCCCCATACAAAAAAACCTGAGTGTTAAATCTGTAAATCTTGGCGATAATACCGTAGAAATAACCGTAAAAAACAACGGTTCTATACCGGTAGAATTTGTAGAAGGGCATATTTTGTTTTTTGACGCAAATAATAATATAGTATTCGATACATCTGTTTCATTTTATGGCGAAGAATATCTTCTTGATACATCGCTTAATCCGGGAGGTTCTTATATAAGCACTGCTTCTTCACGATTAGACTTTGACCATTATGAGGTGTATGTATCGGGGTACGGAGTACAATAAATAATAAAGAGTCGGAACTTTTTTGAAGATCCGGCTCTGATTTTTGTTATGGGCATCTCTAAAGATATTTATTAACAAGCTCTCTGAAATCGTTTTCGGTCATTCTGGTGAAATCGGTATATACAAATAAGTTGAATATTTTACGTACTTCTTTAATACGGTTTCTGCTTACAGAAAGATTCAAATTTGTTTTCAGCTTGCAAACATTGTTTTCAAGAGATTTAATGTAATCCATATTTACAATATAGCTTCTGCTTAATGTGATAAAGCGTACGGCATATAAGCTCTCTGCAATTTGTTTTAAGCTTTTATGATAAACATTGTAGCTGTGATCGTTGTATGTATGAATTATACATCTTGAATTACCGCTTTCAATATATACAATTTCGTCATAAGGTATTCTGATGATCTTTTGCTTCATTTTCAGAACGTAGTAGTTTATTTTATCGTTTTTGCAGATGTTAGATTGGTTTTCGTCAAAGAAGCTGTCAAAATGACATTCGTTAATTGTTGTTTTGTTATCTAAATTTATTACTCTGTTTTCATTAGTTATCAATGCAAGCGGCGGTGTCTTTGTTCTTTTTGATAATAAGATGTTTGTCACATTATAACGCTGAGTAGTTTCAGTATCAAAAAATATGTAATCGTATATAATACCGTCTTCCAACAGATTTAGAAGTGTATACGGGCTGCTGAATGTGTCAATACTATATATCTGATTTTTTTCAATAAGCATATCACACAGCTTATCATTATAATAACCACGTTTTTCTTCAAGGCAGATACATAATGCAATGGTCATTATTGATTGTCCTTTCATGATGTATTGTTTTTAAGAGAATATCTTTATAAATCAATAATTATTGTTCTAAAATAGAATATAATTATGTAAAATATAATCATATTCAAAATGCGTCATTAATTATATCATATTAATAGTTTGTTATGCAATATTAAATAATATTATTTTGTAAAAAAACACTGAAAAAAATGTGGTTATTCAATTGTTAAAAAAGAAATCAGGATCGCTGATAGCATTTTCTATTGCTTCGTAAAGGTGGATTGTATCAAGTGAGCCCATATTGAACATATGTACGCATTTTTCTGCCTGCTCTTTTTCAAGAAAGACATCATGTACAGTACAAAGTACATCTCCTGTATTGTCATCAATAACTTGTATTCCGTATGCTGTGTATTCTTCGGTTGAGCTGAATTGAAATGTTTTCTCTGTTACTTTGTATAGCATAATCATTTTCCTTTCGTATATCGATCCACTTGTATTTTCTGTAATTAAGGGCAGTTCTAAAAACCTAACGTTGTGCAGATGTGCGGTGTTAGGCTTAATATATTTATTATAATAGAGTAAAATAGCAAAGATAATCGAAATATGTTTACAAAAAAATTAAATTTGTGTAACTATTATACTACAAAATTTTAACAAAAAAAACAATATTCATTAAAAAGTCATTATTAGTATTGTTTTATGCACGTTAATTCACATTTTTCAAAGTGACTATGTATTATACAATAAAATATATATTGTATTCATACTTTTTCAATTATTCGAGAAATTATTATATTGCCAAATACGAATGATAAAACGGACTGTAAATTTTAACATATTTTTAAGTTTTTGTTTCTTAGTTGAAACGTCTGTATATGATATGGTATAATAAAACAAAGATGTATTCTATTAAAGAGGAGAGAAAAAAATGCAAAATAATGTAAGACCGGAAACAATGGAAAGAATTACAACAACCGAGCTTGCAAACGCTTTTATTGATGAGCAGGTAAAAGAGCTCAGAGAGCAGATCGGTGATAAAAAAGTATTGCTTGCACTTTCTGGCGGCGTAGACAGCTCAGTAGTTGCGGCGCTTCTCATTAAAGCCGTAGGCAGACAGCTTGTATGCGTACACGTAAATCACGGACTTCTCCGCAAGGGCGAACCCGAACAGGTTGTAGAGGTATTCCGCAATCAGATGAACGCTAATCTTGTATATGTAGATGCGGCAGATCGTTTTCTTGATAAGCTTGCAGGTGTGGCAGAACCCGAGAAAAAAAGAAAGATAATAGGTGCAGAGTTTATTCGTGTGTTTGAAGAAGAAGCAAGAAAGCAAGACGGAATAGAGTTTCTTGCACAGGGTACTATCTACCCTGACATTCTCGAAAGCGACGGAGTAAAGGCTCATCACAATGTAGGCGGATTACCTGAGGATCTGCAATTTGAATTAGTTGAACCCGTAAAGCTTTTGTTTAAAGATGAAGTACGTGTTGTAGGCAAAGCATTGGGGTTGCCGGATAATATGGTATTTCGTCAGCCGTTCCCAGGCCCCGGACTTGGTGTTCGCTGCTTGGGCGCAATAACTCGTGACAGACTTGAGGCTGTACGTGAATCAGACGCTATTTTGCGTGAGGAATTTGCGAAAAACGGACTTGAGGGCAAGGTTTGGCAGTATTTTACAGCAGTACCTGATTTTAAATCTGTCGGAGTAAAAGACGGTAAGCGTACTTTTGCATACCCTGTAATTATTCGTGCCGTTAATACAACAGACGCTATGACAGCAACTGTTGAAGATGTTCCCTTTGAGCTTCTTCAGCATATCACACGCCGTATTACCACAGAGATCGAAAATGTAAACCGTGTTCTTTATGACCTGACTCCGAAGCCATGTGCTACTATTGAGTGGGAATAATACACGAGTAACCACTGAGTAAATAGCGTCCGGCTGACTAAGCAATCATATAGCTTGTACAAAATCCCGAAAATTGCATTTTTATGCGGTTTTTCGGGATTGTTTTTTTGTTGGTATTATACTTTTGCTGCAAAAATACCGAACAAAGTTTTCAACATAAATTAAACAGAATGAGGAAAACTTGAAAAACTTCGGTTATTTAATGTTGATATTAACCTTTATTCTATGGTAAAATTATAGTAAACACTTGTTGAAAAAAATAGGTCTGATAAAGGCACATAAGGAGGGTGATATTATGTTTTGCTCAAATTGCGGAAATCAGCTTCACGACGAGGATACATTCTGCGCTTTTTGCGGAAAACAGGTGAACAATGCAGTACGTACTCAGGCTCGAAAAGGCAGCACGCCGGTTCTTTTTGCCGCACTGAGTATTACAGGAATAGTTTTTGCGGTATCATGCGTATTGTTGTTTGTTAAACCCGGTTATTTGCGTCAGAATAATGTTGTTATGTCCTCGGATAATGATAAAAATAAGACTGCTTCGGTTGTATCTGTTGAAGAAACTGATACTCATAAATACGAAAGTACCGTAACTGAAACAAAAGAGGAGTTGTTTTCATCAAGTATACAATCATCAGGTCTGGTATCTTCAAAGGTAATGTCATCTGAGTATGTATCGGAAAAACTGATTTCTTCACAAGACAATTCTTCAGCACCTAAACCGCCGGAAAGTAAACCTGAATCGTTTTTGCCTGACAGCGATTCTGAAACTAAACGAAAGTCGCAGCCGGATTACAGCGAGAATAATGCAGTATATGATGAAGCTATGTCGTATTCTACAAATGAACGTCCTACATTTGATGAGTTTGAGTGGTGCTTCGGTCAAAACGGTTTGTTATATGAGCCAACAGGCGGCGAACGTATTATGAATGATCTCGGATTTTCAGGCGGTTGGAAATGTATGATAATATACAATCCTACTAATATTTCGGGTACGTTTATCAAAGAGCTTGACAATGTTGAAATAGGTGTAAACAGCGGCAGCGTAGATCTTACAATAGATTGGTATCTTATGTCGAATGATACGCAGTCTGAAATGGTCAGCGAAGAAAATATGCCCGACACGCTTTATCTTGGATTAAGTCTTAACGGCGGAGTAAGCGCTGCAAGTGAAGAAACACAAACTTCAATTGTTATTCAGTATTTTTGGAAAGACAGCGGTAAAGAATACGCTCTCGGAACAATGGAGCTTTCAGACGGTCTTTCGGCGTATGTTGCACTAACACGATAATGTTATTAGGAGAAGTATTATGAACAGGTTTGCAAAACGTATTGCGGCACTATTAATATCTGCTTTTTTAGTGTTGAGTTGTTTTTCGGCAGCCGTGTGTATTAGTGCGTCTGCTGAAAGCTGTAATTTAAAGGTTACATCATTTAACGATCAGGGCAGAATGACGGGAACAGATAAAACAGCCGGCGAGCTTTTCGACAGTGCAGCTATATCATTTACAACTGACGGAAGGTTTACGATAAATATTCCGAGCAGCCAAAAAACAACTGCCAAAGAATATGATATGCTTGTCGGCGGTACAGGATATTATCAGATGCCTGCTGTTACCGTGACAGGAGTATTTGAGGACGAGAACGGCAATTACTACGGCGGTGTTGCCTGCAAAAAGGACGGCGAGATAATCAATTATTCTTGTGTAGATACTGCCTGCTCACAGAATGAACTGCCGGCTGG
Source organism: Clostridia bacterium (assembly GCA_017402845.1). Taxonomy (GTDB): domain Bacteria; phylum Bacillota; class Clostridia; order Oscillospirales; family Acutalibacteraceae; genus RUG592. Next base: position 15,236 of record JAFPLH010000104.1, on the reverse strand, counting down.
CAGAGGCGGTGGAGCTGCCGGCAGAGAGCATATTTTTCGAGTTTCAAAAGCAATAGTCAGCGTTGAATACAGCGAAAAAAACAGTACGGCAAGTTTCAGAGTTGTGCTTAAAGGCGATTATGTAGGTCTGCCGAATGAATATGCAGATTGGGAGGCAGTTGACAGTTATGACGTAACATATTATCTTGAAGCGTACTCACCGCCGATCGGAAGCGCAGACGAAATTGTTTCCGAACAGGAAGAACCGGTAGGAAATCTTAATATAAGCGGCATTATAACAGACGGCGCAGGTGTTAATATGAAGGGCGTTTCGGTAAGTGTAGAGCTTTACGACGAAAATTCGCCGGAGTCGGACAGTATTACGGTAAATACAAGAACGAACAGAACAGCAGGAAAAAGAGGTGTGTTCGCTGCACATTTTGATTTTACCGGCATGGAAAAGCCTATGGTACGTATTACCGTTAAGCTTGATTATATCAGTGATGATAATAATGTCTTATTAAATTTTACCGACGGTGCAGATAAGTACGGAGTTAATGAAATGTGCGTCGAAAGCATTTTTGAAATATCCGAAAATGATATCAAAAAGCTGAAGGAGGGCGGTCAGGCAGATATTTTCGGTATCGGAAGCTTTGCTTATCTTAGATCAAAGAGTCCTTTCTTCTTTTTCACAGGGGGAAAGGAATGTGATTACTCCATTGGTCTTGAAGATGAGATCACGGTAAGCGCTTCTTTAGATAAAGATATCACATTAACATCAGAAGAAAGAATTTCCGACGCAAGTATTCTTTATACAGCAGCACAGGCGGCACATCAGTATACCGAGATTGTACTTGGTGAAAAAGAAGCTATGAATTCAAGCAAAATAAAGATCATACTTCATGACAAGGAAACCGAAAGATCAGACAGTGCATTTTTTAGGTATACTGACAATACAATTCACATTGGTTCAGATGTAAGTACAAGAAGTGATGATTCTGTTTTTACTATTATGCATGAATTCGGGCATGCAGTCGATCATCTTACCACAGAAAACGGACGATATCATATTTATACCCTTCGTGAGGAGAATAATCACGACGGTATTTTCAATAGTACAATGTGTGATTCATATACCGAGGGTTTTGCAACATTCTTTGCTGCACTTGTAAGAAAGAGTCTTGGAAGTGACAATCCCGAAAGAATGCCGAGGGCAGATCTGACTCTCGGTATGCATAATTACGCTTATCAGACGAGTCAACCCGGTTATGGGTATGAGGAAAACTCAATATCCTGTTTTTTGTGGATGGCAGCTAACGAACTTGGAACTGAAAAAAACGGCAAATTGAAAATCTGGCATATACTCTCAGATGAGCATGATTATTTTCAGCAGATATACAACGATATAGTAAAAGAGGCAGGTCAGGAAAAGAAAGGTTTGTTTGACACGTTCGCTTATTCGGTAGGACTTTTCTCAATGCCGCAGCCCGGAAACGGCAAATATGACGAAGGCGAGCCGTATCAGGATATAAACAAAAACGGCGTATATGATGATGACGAGCCGTATTATGATATGATATATACTTGGGAGTATGATACTGACACTCACAGGTATAATTGGACAGGTACACAGGAAGGCAAAGAAATAGACTTTAACGATCTTAATTTCGGAATAACTGCCGATTACAACAGAAGATATGCTAAAAATGAGTTTTCAGAGCGCTTTTCTAAAGCTCCGCCTGAAAGCGGATATCTTGAATTAGAGCTTGATGAAGATATAGACTCGCCTTATGTGCTTGTAACCGTGACCAAAGATGACGGAACTATATACAAAAATCTTTGCGCAGCGGCAAGCGGAAAGATTCTTTTGTTTGATACATGCGTTGAATACAGCGGTAAGGTAAAAGCTGAAATACCGGGCGGAAGTGTTATATATGAAGGCGACGTCAAAGAGCTTTCAAAAAAAGCCTTTGGTGAAAATGCTTCGCCTATATTGGCTGAAGCCCGTATTACAAAGAACGATATGCCCGAAAATGATGTTGTGTATACTCCGACTTTCGGCAGCAGTAATGCGTCAGGGTACATTATACCAACAAAGCTTAATGATGATGAAATAAAGCAGCAAATAGAAGCTCAGAATGAAGAAAATGAATATAAAAGTATATTTGAAGGTACAACGGCACGATATCACGGAAACAGAGGAAGCAGAGGAAGCAGAGGTGACGAAAAACCTGAGTACAAAAAAACGAATAAGCTTAACTTTGCGGTTATGATTATTGCAGTCATCGGAATTTTGAGTGCTGTTTCATTCGTTATCATTCTGATATCTCTGATAAGAAAAGGAAAAGCTTCCGGCAGATCTCCTGATACATCTCAAACGGCTGCTCCTGTTTGGGAGAATCAAATGGAAACACCAAGATTTTGTTCATACTGTGGTCAGCGACTTTATGCAAACGCAAAATTCTGCCACAAGTGCGGACGACAGAAAAGAAATAGTTGAGGATAAACAGATCGTGAAATTTCATAAAAAACACCCATACTTGTTCTTCCAGCTTATTGGTTGGGGATTTTTGATCTTTGCATTTATATATATGTTATGTAATCTTGACGGGTTTGAATATGATTATCAGTATGCGTTATTCGTATTACCTGCTCTGATCGGAGCTGTAAACATAACTATAACGCCGCCGGTGATTTTTTTGCAGCGCAGAAATTTGCGTGATACAGAAAAAAACAAATGGATATATGAGCTTCAAACTCGAAAACATATGCCATTAGAAATGACAATGGGTTTGTCGATCGTTTTTATCTTTATTGCGTGTGTTTTGATTTTTTTATTCTGCGGCTGTTTGTATCTTTTGCCGATCTCACCGTTCCTTGCGGCAGCTCCGTATTATATTTATCGTAACATTGTGAAAAAGCGTTTCTTCAAAATACCGAATGGAGAGAAATATTGTAGTATTCACGAGCTGACAAAGCTTGATGAAATTTTGTTTCTTGAGAAAACGCCGGCGATCGCTTATCTGAATGTTGAGCCAAATGCTGAAAATCTCAATATGCTGTTTAACTTTTATAATAGCTGCTCAGCGCTGAAACAAAAGGAGATCAATATTTACTGCTTTGAATACAGTCTATTATGCAAGCATTACGGAAAACGGTTTGCAAATAACAGGAAAATTTTTTGTGTTTCGTCAGAAGATATTGACATAAACTCGCTGTCGCTTATATGCTTTGCCGATAGCGCAGTTATGTATGATGATTTGATATTAAGGCTGAAGGGCACCTCTGAAAACCTCACGCCGTCCGGCTGAACGAATCTTCAGCCGTCATCTTGCACAAAAAATCTTGACATACGTCAGTATGAGTCTCGCCTGCCGGCTCGGTCGGTACTGTTGCCTTGTGGCAGCGTCTGCCACTGGCAGACCGCACCCGGCGATTTTAAAGTGCCGTCTGCCGACTAAATCTACGGCACATCTAAACGATGGCAGGTTATTATAGATGCCCTTAAAAAAATACGGACATACCGACAAAAAACGGTATGTCCGAAATTTCGTTACGATTTTAATTTGTATTTTCTGTTTCTGTTAGTACCCTGAGCAGCTATTATATTTTCGTCGATCAGTTCATAGAGCAGCTTTTTTACTCTTGATGTTTTTACATCAAGAAGCTCTGAAAGCTCTGAAGCAGAGGCATTTGCATGATCGGTGAGATATTCAATGATCATTGATTTCTGTATCTCGGATTTTCCGTTGCCTTTTACTGCTGTGTTTTTATCGTAATTATTTGTTAAAGGCAGCAATAAAGATGTACGCTCAGGCTCGTAAGAGTGCGTGATCTTCGGTTCTCTCCAACCCTGATTTTTCCAGACATAATAAATACTGCGTATTCCGCTGCCGGCACGTTTACCGATATCAATAAGGTTGAACATTTTCATAAGTATACTGTTACGTGGATCGGATAATCCGCCGTTCTTTGCTGCTGAAACTTCAATACGAAAATCTCCGGGATTTGTCAGTGTGATCTTGTCACGCCGCTTTATAATAACAATTCCGCCGTGTCCGTAGTAGTCAGCGTTTATCAGACAATTTGCGAGAGCTTCTCTTATAGCCTTGTGAACGGGTGTGTCGTCAGTGCGAGAGCCGCCCGAAATATCAACCTCAGTTTTCAGATCAAGCAGCAGTTTATTGTAAACGTGAAAATAGAAGTCAAAAACATTTCCGCTCCAATCTCCTGAGGCAGACAAAAATCTGTCTGTAAAGCTGTGTTTGTCGTCATACTCCTCACGATAATCAAGAAAATAATGGGGGTATTCACGTACTATTGCATATTCATTACCAAACATCAGAAGCCCTGCCGAGGTTGGATGTTTTATACCGTCTTTGCCTATGCCGATTGCTCCGAGTCTGAACAGAAAATCATCATCATCGAGCTGTTCCCATACGTGACCGGGACGTGATATACTCATACGGTCACGGTAAGTATGAATACTATCTTTATTAAACACATCGAGCGTCATTTCATCAAGAATAATCATATCCTGAGTTTGTACGGCGGAATCTCTAACCATAGCCTGATATTCTTCTTTTGTACATTTGTAATCGCCCTCACCGTTCCGGCGATATGTATTCAGAGGGTTTCCGTCAACGTACACCGGCTTGTCATAACGCTGCGCACGAGGTACGGTGATAACTATGATATTATCACCGTTAATATTTTCAATTGTAACGTTTTTTGATGAAAGCAGATTTACACTTGTTTTTTTTGAATCGTTGACAATTTCCCAGAATTCTTTTACAAGTCTTTCGGGCTCAGGAAGATTGACTGTATGAAGAGATTTGTCGCTGTACTCAGCAACTCCCAATAGTATAACACCGCCCAGCGTATTTGCAAATGCCGAATAAGTTTCCCAAATGCTGCGGGGTAATCCGCCAAGGGCTTTTTTTGCTTCAATACGGTTATTTTCCTTATATTGTTCAAGGTGAGTGAGATCTACCATATCCACGCCTCCTCGGTTGTGTTTATGTATATATTATATATTACTTTATGAAGATTTTCAATTGAAATAATCATAAGCAGCACCGCACAAAGAATAAAAACCGGCAACTGTTCGGTATATCATATAGAACTTCATGTTCTTTTGGGGATATAATCATTTACGTTGTGTAATAGTATGTTGACAATACTGTTGCTGTATGATATGATATAGGTGAAGGCGAAACATATTCTATTCCTAACGAGATAGACGGTCATGCTGTTACAAAGATAGGCGAGGGCTGCTTTAAAAACAGCGGTATTATCACAGCTACAATACCGGATTCCGTTGCCGTGATAGAGAAGGAAGCTTTCTATAATTGTACGGGACTTAAAACCGTTGTTCTTCCTAAAGAGCTTAATACTCTTGGCAGGGAAGCTTTTAAAAAATGCACATCATTAGAGAAAATAAATATTCCTACATCGCTTGTAAATATAGGTTACAATGAATATAGCAGGGGGTATGCTCCTTTTACAAACTGTTCCGCTTTGAAGAAGATTGGGCAAATATAACGATTCAAGAAAAAAATGACAGCTTGTTGAATGCCGCTATACATTATAATTCAATAATAGACTATACGGATAAAGATACAGATACAGAAACAGACACAGAAACAGATACAGAAGAAGATGTTCTGTACGGTGATGTGAACAATGACGGAAAAGTATCTGCAAAAGACTCAATGAGCGTACAGCGTCATGTAATCAAGCTTTCACAGCTTTCAGACGAACAGCTTAAATCAGCAGATGTTGACCTTGACGGCAAAATTACCTCAAAGGACGCTTTGTATATTTTGAGATGTTCTATCAACTTGGCTGTATTGCCGGTTGAAAAGTAAGCTTTTAGAGAATATATCATAATAATTCCTCTGTCAAGACCACGACAGAGGAATTATTTGCATAATGGGATATATTTGGTACATCAAGCGTGATATAATAGATACATAAAGAAAAACATATAAAATTCGTTGAATTATGTTTGCATTCATGTTAATATTACTATATAAAAAATATTATGCGAGGAGAAGTTATATGAAGCTTATTCATTTGTCAGACTTGCATCTTGGTAAGAGATTAAACGAATTTTCTCTTATCGAAGATCAGAATTACATACTATCTAAAATTCTTAAAATCATTGATGACGAACAGCCTGACGGGATCATTATTGCAGGTGATGTTTATGATAAGTCGGTTCCTACGGGTGAAGCTGTTGAAATGTTTGATGATTTTCTTGTTAAGCTTGCCAAAAAGAACCTTCAAGTTTATGTTAATAGCGGAAATCACGATTCCCCTGAACGTTTAGCGTTTGGTAATCGAATAATGAACGCAAGCGGAATACATTTTTCATCTGTATATAATGGTACTCCGGATCATTTCGAGGCTGAGGACGAATACGGAAAAGTTATGATCTATCTGCTTCCGTTTATCAAACCTGCTCATGTAAGAAGGTTTTTTCCAGATGAAAGTATAGAATCATATACCGACGCTCTGAAAGTTGCCGTTAATGCTATGAATATCAATAAAGACATTCGTAATGTACTTTTGTCGCATCAGTTCGTTACAGGTGCGCAGCGTTCAGAGTCGGAAGAAATATCTGTTGGCGGCAGCGATAACGTAGATTCAGATGTGTTTGCTGATTTCGATTATGTTGCGCTTGGGCATATTCACAGACCACAAAATATAGAAAAAAATAAGATACGTTATTGCGGCTCTCCGCTGAAATACTCTTTTTCTGAATCTCCTTATGAAAAATCAGTTACGGTCGTAGAATTAAAGGAGAAGGGCGGTGTGAACGTATATACCGTACCGCTTCACCCTTTGCGTGATATGGCAGAGCTTAAAGGTAAGTATGACGAGCTTACACTAAAAAGCTATTACGAAGGAACAACTTACAGAGAAGATTATATACACATTACTTTGACTGATGAAGACGATATTCCTGATGTTATGAGTAAATTAAGAGTTATTTATAAGAATCTTATGAAGCTTGATTATGATAACAAAAGAACACGTCATCAGGCAGAATTAAACGGTATGGAAGATATTGAACATAAATCTCCCAATGAATTATTCTCGGAGTTTTATTATCAGCAAAACGGCGTCGAAATGACCGAGGAGCAGGCGCAGTACATTAATAATATGATTGAAAATATATGGGAGGAGCAGCTATGAGACCTATTAAGCTTGTAATGTCAGCGTTCGGACCTTATGCAAAAGTAAACGAATTAAATCTTGATCGTCTTGGGCAGAATGGATTGTATGTTATTACAGGAGATACGGGTGCAGGAAAAACCACCATATTTGACGCTATAACATTTGCACTTTACGGCGAAGCCAGCGGAGATAATCGAGAAGCAGATATGTTTCGTTCAAAATATGCAGCTCCGGATACACCTACATACGTTGAATTAACTTTTGAATACGGCGGAAAGCAATATTTTGTAAAGCGTAATCCTACATATATGCGCCCAAAAGCACGAGGCGACGGGTTTACAACAAAAGCGGCAGACGCAGAACTTCATTATCCTGATGGACGTGTTACCACTAAGCTTAAAGAGGTAAATAAAGAGATCATTGAGATAATGGGTATCGATAAGACGCAGTTTACAAAAATAGCAATGATCGCTCAGGGCGACTTTTTAAAACTGCTGCTTGATAGTACCGACAACAGAAAATTGATTTTCCAAAAGCTTTTTCATACAAAAAACTACTATCTGTTACAAGAGCGATTGAAGAAAGAAGCTTCTGAACTGTCTTATCAATACGATACTGCAAAAAGAAGTATTGCTCAATATATAGGCGAAATTATATGTGAAGATGATAGTGCGTATTATGCAAAAGCAGAACACGCAAAAGCCGGAATGCTTCCAACGTCTGAGGTTGTATCTTTACTTGAAGAAATGGTGAAAGAAGATGCAAAAAATGATAAGCTGCTTTCAGAATCTATCGAAAAGAAGGAAAAAGAGATATCTGCACTTACAGCAAGAATATCAAAGGCGGAGGAGCATAAAAAGGCGGAGAATTCATTAAAGGAATCTCAGAAAAACCTTGAATCAGAACAGCAAAAGCTCAGCGAAGCTAAAGCAGCACTTGAAGCAGAAAAGAAAAAAGAACCGCAAACGAATATACTTGCTCAACAAATTGCAAAGATAAGCTCAGAGCTTTCTTTATATGATGACTTGACGGCTTCAATTAAAAGAACAGATGAATTCAGTAAAAAAATATTCGGTACAAAAGAGCTTGCCGAAAAGATGACCTTGAAGGTAGGTTTGCTTAAAGAAGAAATAACAAAACTCAGACAAGAACGCACGTCTTTAGATACGGCAGACGAGGAGTATTTCAAAGCCGTTCAGCAGATAAAAACACTTACCGAAAAGAAAAACAGTATTTTAGACGTACAAGTCAAGGCTGATGAAATATCAAGGCTTTCACAGGATTTAGAGGGCAGACAGCTCGATTATAAAGTAAAGTCTGCTAAAGCAGAAGCGAAAAGTCATGAATATGATGAAATGCATAAGGCTTATTTAGACGAACAAGCCGGTATTCTTGCAGATGAATTGCAAGAAGGTCAGCCGTGTCCGGTTTGCGGCTCAGTTACACATCCTCAGCCGGCTAAAAAATCGCCCTCTGCACCCACTAAAGCTGAACTCGAAAAATGCAAGCAGGAAAAAGAAAAGGCAGAAAAACTTTCTGCTAAAGCAAGTGAAGCGGCAGGTGAGCTTCGCACTATAATTTCTCAGAAGAAGCAGACAATGGAAGAAGCTGCAAAAAAGCTTTTGGAAAACGAAGCAGCAGAGAATATATTAAACGATCTCTCTGCTAAAAAGAAAGAGATAGAAAGCAAGCTTAACGCAGCAGATCAGCAGAAAAATGCTGCACAGGCAAAGTCAAAGCGCAGACATGAGATAGATGAAATACTTGTTCCGAAAAAAGAAAAAGAGATCTCAGACGTTACCGAAAAGATAAATGCGGCTACTCAGAGTATTGCTGCATTGTCAGCGTCAAAGACTGCCGAGAAAGAAAAAATAGCCGGAATAAAAAGTAAACTTAGTTTTAGTTCAAAGGAGGCTGCCGAGAAACAAATAAACGAATTATCAAAGGCAAAGACAGCTATTGAAAATTCTATTAAGAACGCAGAACGCAGCTTTAACCAATGTGATAAGCAGATAGCAAAAACAAGATCTGCCATTGATGAAGCAAACAAAATGCTCAAGGACAAGGAAGATATTAATATCGAACTGGAAAAAGAAAAGCTTGCTTTGTTAAACGATAAGAAGAAAAAGGAAACAACACAGCAAAAGCAGTTGTCAATAAGACTTAACAGGAACAACACCTCGCTTAAAAGAATAAAAGAAAAATCCGAAGATGTTTCAAAAATCGAGGTAAAGCAGAAAATGGTAGATTCGCTTGCAAAAACTGCAAACGGCAAGATCGACGGCAAAGAAAAAATTATGCTCGAAACGTATATTCAGATAACCTATTTCGATAGAATAATCGCACGAGCAAATACACGCCTTATGACTATGTCAGACGGTCAGTATGAGCTTAAACGCAAAACGGAAGCAGAGAACAAGAAAAGTCAGGCAGGACTTGACCTTGATGTAATAGATCACTCTAACGGAACTCTGAGAAGCGTTAAAACGCTTTCGGGCGGCGAATCGTTCAAAGCGTCTTTGGCATTGGCTCTCGGTTTGTCTGATGAGATACAGTCTGCCGCAGGCGGTATCAAGCTTGACACAATGTTTGTTGACGAAGGCTTCGGCTCGCTTGATGAGGATTCACTCTCTCAGGCAATGCGTGCACTTTTGGAGCTGACAGAAGGAAACAGATTGGTTGCAATCATTTCTCATATCAAGGAAATAGAGGATAAAATTGATAAGAAAATTTTCGTTACAAAAACACGCACAGGCGGCAGCAAGGCTGAGATCGTAATTAAATAAATATGTGATCTTTTCACAGTGCAGCGCAAAAAAATGCGGTCACTCATTGATATGGTGACCGCTTTTTTTAGGAAACACTGATTAAATCGAGTGCTCATATCGCTTAGTCAGATTTTTAGTCAAATTACACGAAACGACCGCAGTAATACTGACGTATTTCAAGGGAGATGAGTGCAATTTGACAAAAATATGCAAGTGAGATGGGTGCTCAGTCCGTAGGACGTGATTTATTCAGTGGTTCCTTTATTTGCTGATGTCTGAATTATCAGATTTTGTTGATAATCTTTTCTCAACCGCATTATAAATGCCGCTGATGATAAAGCATATAATACCGCCAATTACAAATGCACCTACTCTTGCAAGGCTGTTTTCGCTGCCAATGTCAAAAATACCAAGCTTGAGAACACAGAGCATACTGAGTATTAAACCGTAGATACGCAGGCTTTTTGAACGGAACTTGAAACCAATTACAATGCTCATCAAAGCAATTACCATAGTAAGAGCAGTGTAAATATATGCTGCGTCAGATGCTGTCATAAGACCGTGAAGTATTATATTTGCAAGTACGGTAAATGTTATACCCAACACAATATGTGCAGATTTGCTTTCTTCTTTGAAAACGATCCTTGCAAGCAGATAATAAAGAGCAAGAGTTAAGATAATAAGTATAAAACGAAGTGCATAGGCAAAGTAAATATGATCTGCTGCACCTATTCTTTGATAAAGCAATATCATAGCCCCGAACAGCGTTATGCATGATGTTATGAAAATTGCGCCGTCAAGATTAGTCGGTATAAGCTGTTTTGGTTCGGGAATTCTGAATTTGCCAAAGTTTGTCGGAATTGCAAAAATGTTAATAAAGCAAATTATTGGTACTATTACCATATACGGACTAACGTGTTTTACAAGAAGTATACAAAGTATGCTTGAGAAAATGATAAGCTGATAATATCCTAATGCTTTCAGTGATGTTACGAAATTTTTGTTTTCGACAGCATTTTCTTGTGACTGCCAGATGTACTTCAGAATACAGAATGTAATTATCAGGTGCAGTATGCCCAGATAACCTAAGTTGAATTTAAACGTGTAGTCAAAGATTTTTGTTGTATGACAAAGATCTCTGTAACCTGTAAGCAGCATATATATCAAATCTACTCCAAAAGGAATACATAAAAGCTTTGCAAGAATAATGTCTTTATTCTTAGAGTATATAATTACAGCGAAAATGGATGTAAACAAGAAGAACGGCTCGCATGATAAAACCATGGTTACAATGTATGCAGGAATGAAAATAGGTGAGAGGTTTACGCATACTACCGTAAGGAATGCCGCAGGAAGCGACGCTGCCAAAAGCTGTAAAGGAGCTGTTTTTGTACATATAAGCTTATACGTTTGAATAATGGTCAGAATTAAAGATGATGCTATAAGAATAACTTTTACAGCCATGCTTGTATTCTGAGAATATTCAAGCGCAAGAACAAAATATGTAATCAAAAGTGAAATTATGTTTGTAACTCTGATAGTTATTCTTAAAGGTGTTTCGTTTTCTTTGCTGTATTTTACAAAGCTTGTAATAATTCCCAATATTGCAAATTCTGCCGCAATGAGTGAAGGTGTATTTGCTGTTTTGTCGCTGAGATTTATAGGTATAATAGACGCATAAAGCCAGAAGTATTCTACAAACTTAAACGTAATAAGCCATTTTTCTTTGTTTTTGCCGTCCTGACCAAACCAGTGAAGGAAAATGATACCGCCGACAGCTATCATATAAAGCAGGCTTAAAATCATATTATGAGCATTCAAGTAACCGTTAAAGCACATGAATATCATTTCGCAGCCAAGAAGCGCAGTTATTAAACCGTTGAGCTTATTTATGCGTGTGAATTTTACCGTAAGCATGAGCAGTCCCGCAAATACAAATATGAACGGGTATCCGTGTAGTGTATCTCGCAGCGAACACTGCATAAAAAGCAGTATGGTCATGAATACCGATAAAATACCGATAGAAAGCCGTGAAAGAGTTTCGTTGAAGTTAAGCTTTTCGCTGATAAACAGAGTAACTGCAAGATGTGCTATTATAGCTGCGCAAAGTGCTGCGCAGGCAAATAAAAGATGATTAGAGTTTCTCGTAATTAATGATACGGAGAAACCAAAGGTTTCAATTATACCGGCACACCATAGTATTTTGTTTAATATATGTATGTATAACGGTATGTTGCTTTCTTTTTCGTATTCCTTGTCGAGCGCCGCTGTTGATATCGAAATAAGATAAGAAATGAAAGAGATCGCCAGAGCCTGCACACCGAAAAGCGCCAGAACTGCAAAAGAAGCATCAGAAACGTTTTGTTCGTGAAATGTAAGACACATAACTAATGATGAATATATCATCATCGCCATTGACATAAACAGACCAAAACGGTATGTTTTCTTATAACATATAATATTACCGATTATAATAACTGCAATAGATGCGAATTCATAGATAATAGGAAGAATGAGCTTGTCTGCGGAGAAACCGAAAGTGAATGACAAGCAGACAGAAACAGCCATTCCCAGATGTGCGGTAACTGAGAGCATGAGCGAGTCGAGCTTTTTAGACATGAACAGCGCAGCGACTATCCATAACAAAAGCATTGAGAATGCGATAACATCTCCGATAGCGTGAAAATATATGTGTGTTACTAAAATTGAGATAAAGAACGAACCAAATCCGCAGCCTGTCAAGCCAAGAGAAAAAACGGATCTGTTTTTGCGTGTTAAATATCCGCCCAATGCAGCGAAAGCTGTGCTTACAACAAACATTGCGGCAATTTTCATACCGTCTGTAATATAATCATAGGCGAGTGTACAGAACAAAACAAGTCCTGTGAATATAAGCAGAGAAGCAATAATATTAAACAGCTTTGTGCCGAGCCAGCTTTCAACAGATTTAACGCTGTTGTCGTCTTTTTCAGGTGAAATGCGGGGTAAACTATTTTGAGCTGTGTTTTGATGTGTATAAGCAGGAGTACGCACCGCAGAGGTATTAACTGTACTCTGTGCAGCAGGAGTGTATGCATTTTCGATATCGACTGTGGTACTCTCAGCAGCAGGAGTATTGACTTTTGCAGTATTAACTGTGGTACTCTCAGCAGCAGGAGTATTGACCTTTGATGTATTAACAGGTCTGCTTGCGGTAACGGGTACATTTACTCTTGCAGTATCATATACAACATTGTTGTAAACGGGCATTTTGTGCTGCTGCATTGGCATTTGTTTTGGTTTTAATGCCGCAGTACGTTGCGCTGATGGTTGTATAACAGGAATTTCGTTGATCGTTTCCGATATTGTTTTAGGTTTATGTCCGCTTTCCTTTTCGAGTATTCCTAATCTTTGGTCAATATTTCGTATAATGATGTAATAATGGTTGTTATTGTCGAGTTGTTCTTTATACATATACTCAAGCTCTCTGAGCTTACTTTTCAGATCTCCGCATTTTGTAAAAAGAACTACTATAAGAATTACGAGAACAATTATACAAAAGCCTAAAAATTCTTCCATTTCGATCCTCCTTTAGTTCATAAGATGTTCAAGCTCCTCCATATCAAATGAAGATGCAACTACACGCAAATCACGTGTGATGACACGATAATGCTGTGAAACAATGTTTTGTTCCAGAATGTACTTATCGTTTTGTTTGATCGTCTGCCACCAAAGCCGATTGGAGTGTGATCGCCTGTAATCGGGTTCGGTTTTTTCAAAAGCAATTGTATGTATTTCGTCAAACATACCTTCGGGAAAAACATCGTTTAGTATTCTGCTTTCGCTGAAAACCGTACATAAAACTATACTGCCTGCCCAGCCTAAAGATGAACGCTCTTTTTCAATCTCAACTAAGGTCTTTTTTGAGATACCGAGCATAAGAGCCATTTTTTCCTGACTGAAAGAGAATTCCGTTCGTACAAGCTTTAAATTGCGGTTACATCTGTTAATAAACTCGTCTTTCTCCAAATAATCACCGCCTTATCAACAAATTACCCTTATGGTGTAATTTTACACTATAAGTGTAATTTTGTCAACTATATGTATTGTAAAAAAATAATTGCTTATTTTGTGCAATTAGTGTATAATTAGAGAAAATAATTGACAAAATCAATTTAAACAGAGGTGTAATATAATGGTAATACTTGCGTCTGCGTCACCGAGAAGACAAGAATTATTAAAGCTTATATTCAACGATTTTTCGGTAGAACCTGCAAACATTGATGAAACCGTAAGAAAAAGCATAGAGCTTGAGCAATACCCCGAATATCTCGCACTAAAGAAAGCACGATACATTGCAGAAAATCACCCGATAGACTGTATGGTTATCGGAAGTGATACGGGAGTATTCATAGATAATATAATGCTTGGCAAGCCGGAAAACGAACAGCAGGCAAAAGAGATGTTAAAGCTGTTGTCGGGCAAAACGCACAAAGTAATAACAGGTTGCAGTATCTTCTGCAAGGGGAAGAACATCAGCTTTTCAGAGGTGACAGAGGTTGAATTCTACCGTCTTACCGATAAAGAGATAGACGAGTATATAGCAACAGGCGAGCCAATGGACAAAGCCGGAGCATACGGCATACAGGGCAAAGGCGCACTTCTTGTCAAGCGAATAAACGGCGACTATTACAATGTAATGGGCTTGCCTGTGGGTGCGCTTAAACAAAAGCTTAAAATGTTTCTGTAATACTGATCTCTGATTAAAAGCTTTAAAAAGATTTAAATATAGAGCAATATAAAAGGGGGGAGAGTTATGTCATCAAGTAAAGAATATCTGAATTTTATTTTAGAACAGCTCTCAGAGCTTGACGATATTGGTTATCGTGCAATGATGGGCGAATATATAATATACTATAAGGGTAAGATCATAGGCGGCATTTATGACGACAGATTTCTTGTAAAGAATGTAAAAGCCGCAAAAGCATTAATGCCGGACACTGCCGAGGAGCTGCCCTATGAGGGCGCAAAGAAAATGCTGCTTGCAGATAATGTTGACGACAAAGACTTTTTGAAGGCTTTGTTTGAGGTTATGTATGAAGAGCTGCCGACACCTAAAAAGAAAAAATAAACGACCGCTGCCGTAACGCTATTATAAGCGGGGCAGCGGTCGTTGTTTGGGTGTAAAAAACTAAAAAAAGTCGTCAATAAACGTCTTCTTCTGTTAAGCGTTCATCTTGAATGTCAAACATATTGTTTTTGTAGCCTTTGAGCTTATCAAGAATATCATTTAGATCTTTGATTACCGTTTCTGTTTTTGCTGAT
>JAFPLH010000103.1 GCA_017402845.1 Clostridia bacterium | reverse complement strand
CGAGTAAAGAAATTGTGAATAATTAAAGTTTTTTGTCAAACTTTTTTTCAAAAAAGTTTGCGGGGTTCTAAGGGGCAGCGAGTCTCGCCTGCCGGCTCGGTCGGTGCTTCTGCTTCGCAGAGTTCTCCACCGGAGAACCGCCTTAGCCGCCGGAGGCACGCTCCAGCCCTTTGCAAGGGGTGAATTTCAACACCGTCCTACGGACTGTGTTGAAAGAGGGGACGCTTTGGCAGAAAGCGTCCCCTTATATAATGAATTTATTGATAGTTTATTTACTTGTTCAAAAACCCTGCAAAAAGTGACTTTTGTTATTGATTTATTAATAGTATTTTGTTATAATATGACTGTATTTAAGTTATGCGAGGAGTTTTGATACAGATGAACAACACGGTACAAAGAAAAATCAAGATCACAGCCGACAGCACCTGTGATATGTCACCCGAAATATGTGAAAAATACGGTATAGAAATAATACCATTGCACGTTGTTTATGACTCTGAAAGCTATGACGACGGAGTAAACATTTTCCCTCATGATATTTTAGAGAGATACAAAACCAAAAAGCAGCTTCCAAAAACCTCAGCAGTATCGTTGGGCGAATATCTAAAGGTATTTGGCAAATACACAAAAGAGGGATTTTCAGTTATACATATCAGCCTGGGTTCGTCGATATCCTCATCGCACCAAAACAGCGTAACTGCTGCTTCGGAGTTCGATAATGTGTATGCGGTAGATTCACAGAATCTTTCATGCGGTCAGGGCTTGGTGGTGCTAAAAGCCTGCGATCTTATTTCAACCACAGAGCTTTCTGCTGCCGAGATCGCAGAAGAACTGAAAGGCTATGCGTTGAGCGTTTGTGCAAGCTTTGTGCTTGACAGCCTTGAATTTCTGCGTGCAGGCGGACGCTGCTCAACTCTTGCAATGCTTGGGGCAAATCTGCTTAATATCAAGCCTTGTATAGAGGTAAATACCTCTGACGGAGCTTCTATGACATTGGGCAGAAAATACAGGGGTAAATATGACAAGGTAGTTTATGAGTATATAAGAGAAAAGCTTTCGCAGTATTCCGAATTCGATGTTTCAAGGCTGATAATTGTAAGCAGCGATATTCCGCAGGAAATAGTAGACGAGGCTTACAGAATAGTCAGCGACTTGTGCGTATTTAAAGATATTATGATATGTAATGCAGGCTGTACAATAACAAGTCATTGTGGTTCGGGTGCGTTTGGAATATTCTTTGCATCTATGTAATATAATGCCGTCGGTTTATTCCGGCGGTTTTTTGTGTAAAAAAATAAAATTGTAAATTTTTGTTAAATCTGATGAAATTGTAAATAATATGTGGTATAATAATCTGAAAGCGATTTTTTGAGTTTTCAAAATTATCGAAACACTGATTAAATCGAGTGCCCGTATTGCTTAGAATTTTTTCAGGCAAATGTGCGAAAATCACGCAGGTTGCTTAGTCCGCTGGACGTGATTTATTCAGTTGTTACTTACATGACAACTACCGATAATAACAGGAGGTTCAATTTAATGGGAGCAAAATTAAGCAATCCTACCAAAACAGAGCATTATTGGTATAAAGCTCTGCTGCTGGGGCTATTTTTGTCGGCGGCATTTTTTATACCGTAT
Source organism: Clostridia bacterium (assembly GCA_017402845.1). Classification (GTDB taxonomy): domain Bacteria; phylum Bacillota; class Clostridia; order Oscillospirales; family Acutalibacteraceae; genus RUG592. The sequence continues at coordinate 11,966 of JAFPLH010000103.1, read as the reverse complement.
ATCGTGATCGGACACGGTTATTTTTTGTATTACGGTGATTTCAATGTTCAGCAGGTGCCATTCTATCAAATGGTACACGACGCTATACGCAGCGGAAAATGGAACTGGTCAACTACTACCGATCTCGGTTCAAATATAATCGGTTCGTATTCATTCTATCTGTTGGGCAGCCCGTTTTTTTGGCTGACGCTGCCTTTTCCGAGTAAATTTGTACCATATATGATGGGCCCGCTGCTCATACTAAAATTCGGCACAGCGTCACTTACGGGATACATCTATTTGCGCAGATACACAAGAGATAAAAACATAGCCGTGTTAGGCGGACTAATGTATGCTTTTTCGGGCTTCTCTGTGTATAATGTATTCTTCAATCATTTTCATGAAGCGATAGTATTCTTTCCGCTTCTGCTTGCCGCAATTGACGAATTCATGGAAACCAAACGCAAGGGAGTTGTAGCACTTGCAGTATTTGCCTGCTGTATGGTAAACTACTATTTCTTTGTAGGTATGGTTGCTTTTGTAATAATATACTGGTTCTTGAGAATGTATCTGAACTGCTGGAAAATCAACGTTAAAGATTTTTTGGTGCTTGCGTTTGAGGTAGTTGTCGGCTTCGCCGCAACTTCTGTTATATTGATACCTACGGTATTGTTTGTAATACAAAACCCTCGTGTAAACGACACACCGCAAGGCTGGGGAGCACTTCTCTATTCATCAGAGCAAAGATATCTGCATATAATTACATCGATGTTCTTCCCGCCGGATATCCCCGCAAGACCAAACTTTACACCTGATTCAAATTCAAAGTGGGCGTCGGTTGCCGCTTGGCTGCCGCTGTTCGGTATGACCGGAGTTGTCGGGTTCCTTGTTTCAAAATCAAAGGGCTGGCTTAGAAAGCTTCTTCCGTTCTTGTTGTTTGCAACAATGGTACCGATACTCAACAGTATTTTCCAGATGTTCGTAATGACATATTACGCACGCTGGTTCTATATGCTTACTCTTATGATGAGCCTTGCAACAGTACAGGCGATAGAGAATACACAGACAAAATGGAGAAAATCAATTTCTGTGTGTACCATTATTACAATGGCGCTTGCTTTGGGTATAGGAATAATGCCCAACGGCAACGAGGTAGACAAAGAGAGCGTTTTCAACATTGTTGGTCTTGAGAGCTATCCTGAGCGTTTTTGGATATACGTTGCAATTTCTTTGTTGTCGCTCGCTGTTATGAGCATTCTTATTCGTACTCTTAAAAACAACAAGAAAAAGTTTTTTGTCAGGGCTACTGCCTGCTTTGGTGTAATTGCCGTTTTGTATTCAGGCTATATTATCGGACTGGGTAAGAGTCACAGCTATAATGTTGATGATTTTATTATTCCCTATGTACTCAATAACGGTGAAGATATTTCACTTGATGATGATTTGCAGAATATGCGCTGTGATTATTACGAAGCTATGGACAATATGGGTATGTTCTGGCAGTTACCTACTATTCAGGCATTTCAGAGCGTTGTGCCGGGTTCGATATACGAATTTTACCCCTCGGTAGGCGTACCGAGAGATGTTGGTTCACGTCCTGAGCCTAAGTATTATGGTTTGAGAAGCCTGCTTTCTGTTAAGTATCTGTTCGACTATTTAGGCGATTCTGAAAACTTTGAAAATGATGAAGGTCAGACAAGAATGCCCGGTTATTCTTATGTCGATACTCAGAACGGATTTAAAATATACAGAAATAAGTACTACATTCCTTACGGCTTCTATTTTGACAAGTATGTAACAGAGGAGCAGTATTACGATTGTGAAGAAGATAAGCGTCATTTGCTTCTTTTGAAAGCAATGGTATTAACTGATGCACAGGTGACAAAATACGGTGATCTTATGTATCACATCAAGAATACAAAGAATATGGTATATGAGCCGAAGGTATATTATCAGGATTGTACAGCTTTGCAAAGCAAGTGCTGCTCAAGCTTTGAATACGGAAACAGCTCTTTTACCGCAGAGATAACAGTTCCTGAGGGCAGCGACAGACTTTTGTTCTTCAGCGTACCATACGAAAAGGGCTGGAGTGCAACGGTAAACGGTGAAGAAGCTGAAATTGAAGTTGTAGACATTGGCTTTATGGCTGTTCTTGTAAAAGGCGGAATGACAAATAAGATCGAGTTTAAGTATAAAACTCCCGGTCTTACAGAGGGCGCAATCGTTACTGGCGTATCTATACTTGCATATATATTGTATATCGTGATATGTGCAAAGAAAAAGATACTTGGTCCTAAGTTAAAGCTTAAAAAGAGTTATAAAGTTGCCGCAGTAGGTTCTGCTGATGAACTCGGAGAAAAATATAAAAATCTTACTCTCGGAAAACGTCCGATGAAAAGGCGTCCTGTCGTACAAGTGGAACAAGATACTGATACTGCAACTGAATCTGAAACTGAAAATGAAACAGAAACAGAAAACGATACAATAACGGAAGCTGAAAAAGCTCCTCAGACAGAAACAGAAGCTGAAACACCGGAAACAGAAAAAACGACTGAGGAATCTGAGTCTGTAACCGAAAACGAGAATACAGAAGAAGAAAAGACCGACTCAGCTTTGGAAAAGCAAGAAACAGCCGGGGACGATAGTCAAAGTTCGCAGGCATGATCTGCTTCACGATTTTGGTGTAACAAGCTTGATCGTGCTGTCAAGCTGCAAAGTGCAATTGTTAGATCATTTCTTGTAGTACTCCCCACAGGGAGTATTACAAGCTAAGGATTCGTTTGCGAATAATTATTAATGCGAGCTATGAATTTTCGATTATATTGTGTACAATCGCGAATTGTCCGCCGCAAGCTGTAAACTTTCGGCTATATTGTGTATAACTGCGAATTGCCTGCGGGCGCTTGCCCGTGGTGAAAGGGGAGATAGTGTGAAAAAATTTGACGAGATCATAGAGTCTTATAAAGAAGAATTTCTCAGCGATCTGAACGAATTGTTAAGTATTCAGTCAGTTTCGGCATTAGGCAGCGAAGTGCCCGAAAAGGCTTTGAACTGGATGCTTGCAAAGGCTGAGTCTTTCGGACTAAAAACAAAGAATATAGATAATATTGCAGGTCATGCGGAGTACGGCGAGGGAGAAATTCTTTGCGGTGTTCTCACTCACCTTGACGTAGTGCCTGCGCAGAAAGAAGGCTGGCTATGCGAGCCGTTCGCCCTTACACGAAAAGATGGCAGATTATACGGCAGAGGAATTGCCGATGATAAAGGTGCTGCTCTTGCGGCTCTCTATTGTCTGCGTGCCTTGAAAGAATGTGGAGTAGAGGGAAATAAAATAAGAGTTATTTTCGGAACCTCAGAAGAAATAGGCATGAACGATATGAAGGTATACTTTGAACACGAACAATTGCCTGATCTGAGCTTTACCCCTGATTCGTCATACGGAATATGCAAAGCTGAGAAGGGTATATATCATCTCGAAATATCGTCGCCCTTTGCCGATAATACGGTGCTTAACTACTTTGAGGCAGGCAGTGCGAATAATGTTGTTCCCGATACCGCTGTTGCAATTGTAGATTGCAGCGAGTATGAAGAAGATATGATACGCCGCTATATCAATGCAGATCACGGAAGATTTGAGCTGTCTTATACGATCGACGGTACAAAGATAGTTTCACGAGGTACGGCTGCACATGCCTGTGAGCCGCATAAGGGGTTTAATGCCGCTGGTGCTTTGGCATTGCTGCTGTGTAATGTATTTGGCTATGAAAGAGTAGGAAGCTTGTGCTCGTATATCGACTTTTGCATAGGCATGGAAACTAACGGCAGATCAATGGGTATAAAAATGAGAGATTCCGCCTCCGGTGAATTAACTCTTACTTTAAGCCGTGTACAGATCGGCGCAGATAAGGCGAGAGCTGTTATAGATGTGCGTTACCCCGTTACGGTTATGGGTGACATTGTGCTGTACCAAATAAGAAAAACGGCTGCAAGAGAGGGTTTGAAGGTCACGGTTTTAGATCACGAAAAGCCGCTTTTCTTAGACGACACTACACCGATAGTAAATATACTTTCAAACGCATATAAAACGGTTACAGGCAGCGATGCTGAGCTTTATACAACGGGCGGCGGTACATATGCGAGAATGCTCGGCGGAAAGGGCGTTGCATTCGGTCCTGTTTTTCCTGATGATGACTGCCGCATGCATAATACAAACGAGTCGCTCGATGAAGAAAAGTTCTTCAGGCATTTTCACATCTGTATGCAGTCAATGCACGATATGATGAAGACTGAGATGAGGTAACAAACAATGAATGTTGAAAAGTTTATAAAAAACGAGGCTAAGGAGTCTTTAAAAGGGAATTGGTATAAATCAATTTTGGCTGTTTTTTTGCTTCTTACCGTGCCTTTGTTGGTTTTTGTAGTAATTGAAATGGCTTATTCAATGCTCGGAGATACTGAAAGTGTATCTGAGGCGTTGAAGTCATCAACACTCAGCGCAGTATTTTTTGTAACATTTAACCTATTGGCAGTTGCATGCTGTCTGGCAATGTCACCGATCTATATGGGCTTTACAAAATTCTTTTCAAGAATTGCAGCAGATAAAAAATCTGATGTTTCCGATCTGTTTTACTACTTTAATTCAAAAGAGAATTATATTGATTCATTCAAGTTTATTACAAATATAATAGTGCGTTCTGTATTGATCCTTATTGTGTGCGTACTTCCTGCACTCTGTGTTTACGGCAGCGCAGAAGATTCCGACGACTCCTTTATTACGGGTGTAAGCGCTGTTTTAGGCTTTTGCGGCTTGGTGATTTGGTTTTTATTTGTTCATAGATATGCTTTCGCCGTTATGCTGTATACGCATTACGGAAAATCTGCCAAAGAGAGCATGCAAACAGGCGCTGCAATTGCCAAAAAGGGCGCAAAGCAGCTTAGAAAGCTTTCTTTGTCTTTTACAGGCTGGCTATTGCTCAATTATCTTGTTTTGCCGTTTGTTTATTTGTACCCGTATATGACATGCTCATACTTTGTATCTGCAAAATATCTTATTGAGCAGCACGAGAAGGAAACAGCCTTATACGCACAGAATATGCAGGCTATGGCACCTGTTCAAGCCGTACCTGTAAATATCGGCACAGCGTTTATTCCCGAAAGAAATACAGCAGAAGTAACCCCAGTAAACAAGAATACAACAGATGTATCAGAGGAAAACAAAGCCGAAAATGCAGATGAAGTTAATACAAGCGTATTTGCAAATGCAAATTATACTTCTCCCGTATCAATTGAAGATGTTTCTGCTGAAACAGAGGCTTTGGCAGAAAGCGAACTTGCCGAAACTGCAAAGTCTGCATTGTCGCTTGCAAAGGAGGGTGCGGTCGATTCCGACCTGACTGTATGACAGTATCACTCTGTGTAATAGCATATAACGAAGAAGCGCTCATAAGGGGACTGTTAGACGATATTGCAAGCCAGACTTATCCGCATGAGCTTATGGAGATAGTATTTGTAGACAACGGCTCAACCGATACCACGCCTGCACTTTTGTCAAGCTTTGAAAACTTAAACCCTGATTTTATAAGAGTATGTATTTGTACTCAGGAGAAATCTAATCAGGCTCACGGTTGGAATACTGCCCTGAGTAATGCAATGGGCGACGTAATTATACGAATAGACGCACACGCAAGAATACCGCATAATTATGTTGCCGAGTGCGTAAAGCAGTTAAACGAGGGAGAGAACATTGTCGGCGGCGGCAGACCGTGTATATCGGTGCGCAATTCTGAGTGGGATAATACGCTTCTTGCAGCCGAGGAGTGTTTGTTCGGTTCGTCGATAATGGGTTACAGACGTAAGCACGAGAAGAAAGAGTATTTATCGTCACTGTTTCATGCGGCTTACAAAAGAGAGGTATTCTCCCGTGTGGGCGGCTTTAATGAATTTTTGGGACGAACAGAGGATAACGAGATACATTACCGCATGAGAAAAGCAGGCTTTAAATTTGCCTGCTGTCCCGAAATAACATCAAACCAGTACATAAGAAATTCCTTTAAGGGTATGCTTAAGCAAAAGTATTCAAACGGTTATTGGATAGGCTTAACACTTTTTGTATGTCCTAAATGCTTGTCGGTGCTTCACTTTGCGCCGTTTTGCCTTGTGTTTGGTTTGATAGTGTTTGCGCTTCTTGCCTTGATAAAAGGAATAGCTTTTCCGTTCTGGCTGCTTGCGGCAGTATATTTGATATTTGACGCTGCAATCAGTATAAGTGCGTTTAATTATAACGGCTATAATAAAACAAAGCCGTGGCTGCTTCTGATGTTCCCCGCACTCCATTTGTCTTACGGTATCGGTACGCTTATAGGTATTATTTGCGGTATACCGTGGAGGTCTAAGCACCCCGAAAAGGTATCGAGAGATATTATCAAGCAGGTAAAATATACTATCAGAGAAAATACATTAGAATAATATATCCGTCTGTATTATGCAGACGGAATTTTTTTTACAAACCGAAAAAAACTTCCTTCTGAATCGTGTATATAGTGAGAGGAGGTAATTTCTGTGTACATAGAAAAGCAAGAGTTTGAAAAAACCGTTACAGATTATGCCGACATTATGTTAAGATGTGCTTATATTCATTCTGGTAATAGAACTGACGCAGAAGATATTGTGCAGGAGGCATTTATAAAATACTTGCGTAAATCACCTGAATTTCGTGATGAAGAACACAAAAAAGCATGGCTTTTGCGTGTGGTGATAAACTTGTGCAAGGATTTGAATAAATCATTCTGGAAAAGAAAAACTGTTGACGAAGCGAGTGAATATGATCTATCAGATAATGATACGGTTACTCACGGAGAATTGTGGGACGCTGTAAGCAGACTTCCGTTAAAATATAAAACTGTTATACAGCTTTATTACAACGAGGATATGACGATTGAAGAAATAGCACAGATTGTAGGCAAAAGCAAGTCTACGGTGTGCAGCTTATTACAGAAAGCACGAACACTATTAAAAAAGCAATTGGAGGAGAGTTGATATTATGAAAGAAATTGATAAAATCCTAAAAGAGGAGCTTATATACGATATAAGTATAAAAGACAAAACAAAGCTTTTCGCTTTATATGACGATCAACGGCATACTGTTGTAGGAAATCACATAAAAAGCTTTAAGATAGCCGTTGCCGTATTAGCCGCAAGTGTTGCATTACTCGGTGCGTCTGCCGGTTTGACGCTGCATGACGCAGTTAAGGCGAGAACAGCAGGTATAAATATTACAAGAGAAAAACAAAATGACCTTGAAAAAAATGCGTCACTGCTTGGCAATACTCCCGAAGAATACGCTGCACGAAGCTATGATATTAATGTAAACGAAAACGGAGATACATACGGTCATTACTTTGATGGAGTAGACCTTGTAGCCGTTAGCGGAGTTAAAGAAAACAATGGGTGTACGGGTTATGTATACAGAGAGGATTTAGATTTCTTGACATTTGGAACAGGTTTTCAAAAAGATGTGAAGCAAATTGAGATAGACGATATTCTTAAACATCAGCAAGACTGCTTTGACGGAAAAGTAAGAAACTGGATATACGTTTATGAAAAAGACGGTTGTACTGTTATCGGAAAGTACGTACATGAGTACGCCAACAATATAATAGACGGAAATATAACTGACGAAGAAAGAGAACGTATTTTGTATGAACGCTTTCTTGAAAGAAAGAATCGTGTCGGTGATTTTGAATACGGATTTAATACAAATGAGCAGCTTGAAAATCAGGAGTATCAAAAGCTTTTGATTAATGGCAGTGATTATCAAGCTTATGAACAAATGGCTCAGAACAGAAGCAAGACTTTAGCGGATAAAGCAAAAGAGTCAATGCTAAATACAGATAAGTAAGCGTGCGGTAAATATCCGAGTGATAATGTTGCATATATAGTTCGATTGTGATATAACAAAAGCAGTAATGGAGCTTTTTAATAGGTTTATCACGGCAAAATCGGCTACCGATATATACTACCTTACACATCGCTGTACTCATAGAGACAATGAAAGCCGAATTATACAAGTAACCACCAAATAACAAAAACAACCGACCATGAATTTTCTTCAAGGTCGGTTAATTTTATCTTACAAATATTTATACTGTATACATTAAAGCTGTACGTTAAACAGATTTCTCATGTGATTGATAAGATCGTCTGATGTTGCGTTGATAAGTGAGGCTTCGTTAATGTTGCTCAGCTTCTGAAGCTCTCCTGACGCACTTGAACCTTCTTCAAGATTATATCCGATAGTATATACAGGAATCCTCAAACCGCCAACGATAGGCGAAATTCTGTCGAGATCATATCCGCAGTTCTGAGCACCGTCTGAGAGTACGAAAAGCATCATTTTTGCGTTTGGTATTTCTTCTTTTTTGTCTACCATCATTTTTAACGCAACAAGTACTGCGTCATAAGTTGCGGTATTTCCTTCTATATCAAGATCTTTAACTGCTCCCGAAAAATATGCACGCTGTTCATCATTAAACTCCTTGATAGGTAGGTTGATGTGAACATCATCTGAGTACGATACAAGACCTATGTAATTGTCAGAGCTGATGTATGTAGATGTAGAAAGTAATGACTCCTTCAAAGAATTGATAGGTATACCTGCCATACTGCCTGAAATATCTGCAACGAATACGGCTATGATCGGCTGACCACCGTCTTTGTTCTGTTTCCAAATTCTTTGGGCAGCAAGATAACCTGCGCCGTCAAGACCGTTCGGTTGACTAACATAGTCATTATGAAGATTAAAACCTTTTTTGTCTGCCAAAGCCTGCGACTCCGTATTAAGACAGTACTGTGTGAAAAGCTTTGCAGCGTCTTGTTTATCTTTTGAAACGTAATCAAAGGTATAAACAGGGTGATCGTGTCTTATACCTGCCGGAGTATAAACATAATCTCTGAGTTCAGGCGAATTGTGGTAGGCTTGTTCTTCCATGACCATTGCTTTAATTATACCCTTACTTGCCTGATTGCGAAGTACACCGGTTGTATATGCGACAGGGGGAGATTGCTTTTGATATTCAAGAAGTTTAGTCTGAGCAGTATCAGAAAGCGGATTATTGCTGTCAAAGGCATAAAGCATACCCGTAAGGATGTTAAGCCCCGTTGATGATGTGTAAGGATTAGTGTAGGCAAATGTAAGATCGCCTGCAAGTGAAGCGTCGAGTACATTTTTAAGCGTTACCTCGTTATACTTTGAAATAAACTCATCATACGTATTTTTTTCCATAAGTACGCCGGCTGTATTACCTGCTATTCTGTCGGCAAGCTTGATAACTCCGATAGACTTTGCCGAAAGCATTTCGCCCCATGCATTAGAGCTGGGTGCATATACGTCGGGTTTATAATCGCCCTCGGTCATATAGGTGATAACCTCGCCTGACGTGATCTTTCTTATAGTAACGCTTACTGATTTTCCGTTTAAGGTCTGATTTGAATTGTTAAAGTTATTAGCAACCTCGTTAAGCCAGTCATCAGGAGCTTCTGAGCTCATTTCGGTAGCGGCGGCAACCTCGATATTTATTTCCCCGCTGCCCTGTACAGTTATCGGGAATGTAGAAATATCAGCCAAAGTCGCAGAAGCCGCCTCGCTGCTGTAAATGTCAAGGCGAGGAGTGAGCTCATCAGTTTTGATTTTTGTATTAAATGCTATAAGCTCCTTTAACGCTTCGTTGTAGGTATACTCCGTATTGGCGCCGGGCTGATGTGTTGTGCAGCCAGTAAGTACGCTGAAAACCATTGCCAAAGCAGCGGCTGCCGCTTTGATCCTCTTGTGCTGTTTCATATTAACCTCCAATTGATTCCTTCATAACCTTTAACCATGCGTCAAGCTCGCTTCTGTCTTTAACGCCGTTCCGGTTATAATTATTAATATAAGTTACCGAGTATTTCAGAAGTGTTGAAACCGACTTCAATTCTTCCTCGTTATCGTTAAGAGAAGAATCAATAACGTCATAGTCAAGCTCTGACACATCAGAAGTGCTGTCCTCAACGAGAATACAGCAATTAATGATATTTCGGAAGTTGCGACACATACGGCGTTCACTTTCTCGAATAACTTCAACGGTATCAAGCAGATAAACTGCTTCGTTTGCGTCGAGCAGACTTTGCTGACGGCTCTGAAAGCTGTCCATTTTATCCATTTGTATTATGCATTTGTCGATAATATCGCCAAGTGAAGGATTATTTTTCCTCAACTGCTCAAAACGTACTCTTGTTTTTTCTGGATTAAGGCTGTCTTGTGCGTAATCAGAGAAGCTTTTGCGTTCTGATTCAAGCTCCGATTCAAGAAGCTTTGTAGAATTTTGTTTTTTGACTGAGCTTACAACGGCTGCGGCAGTACCGCCGGCGAGTGATACAGCACCCGTAGCTGCAACTATGCCCGATAATGCGGCAATTGAGGAAACTCCCTTTATACCAATCGCAACTATAAGCGCAGGAGGAGCACTGAGCCCGACAGCCAATCCGACTAAACCTCCTGCGGACAACACAGCACCGCCGATTTGAAATATTTTATGTGTATTGATAAGAGTCACCCCCGTTTATGATATACGATTAAGCTCTGTCTGAGAATGAGATACTGCTTGTGCAGTATTTTCACGCTGAATAAAGCCTTGTTTTTCGGTATTTATATAATCTGAAACGACGTTTACAATTTCGCTGTTCATGATCTCAATTGTTGAAGATTTTTCTGAATCCTTCTGAGCCTGCTTTACAGATTCGGCAAGCGACAATCTGAGCATTTCGCCCTTGCTTTGAAGCATATTGTTTGTAGAATTGTTTAAAGAATTGATACCTTTTGCAGCGGTTAGATTTTTCTGCATAGCGGTTGATACTGCAACCTTTTGCTTCCAAAGGGGAATGGTATTGACAATACTGCTTTGCAGCTTTATAAGAAGATCTTCGTTATTTCTGCGCAGCATTATTAGCTGCGGAGCAGACTGTAAACAGATAGTTCTTGTTAATCTTAGCTGATGAAGCTGACTTTCAAATTGTTCACAGTTTCCTTTATATACATCAACATTCATAGAGTCCTGCATTTGTCCAGTAATGCGAGCACGAGCTTCAAGCATAGGCAGCATAGTATTCTGAGCATAGTCAAGCGCTTGTTCTCCTGCTTTTATATACATAGTCAGTGCTTTGTACAGCTCCCAGTTTTCATTATAAAGGTTGTTGAGCATAATAATATCTTTTCGCAGAGAAAGCTTATGTCCTTCAAGCTTTCTTTCTATCTGATCTATGATTATTTCTGCGTTTTCACGCTTGACAGACAGATCATCAGCAGCAGACGCAAATTTTCTGAAAAAATTCATTATGGTATTATCGCTGCTGCCTTCAAGAGAATTGATAGCAGCAACAAGACAAACAAGCAGGCTGCCGATTTTTTCGTTATGCATACTTCTAACGCTTTCAAGAGTTTTTCTTGCAATATCGGCAGATTGTCTTTGAACGGTTGAGCCGTAGCTTGCGGCAATATCGGTTCTGCTTAGATCGATCTGTCGGGAAAACTGAGTAGTCTGAAGCTTTTCTTCTAAAGACAGTTCTTCAACCTTTGCAAGCAGGCTTTGAGGATCGTTTGAGAAGCTTGTATTATCGCAGGCAGAAGCTCCGTCAAGAACAAGGTTAATTGAAGCCATTCTGGTCAATCCTTTTATCATATTTTTATAAAAATAAACAGTTTAAGTTAAATTTTATTATATCATAATAGTACAATAATTGTCAAGATTCGCAAAATGGTATCACATGGTTGTTGAAAGAGTAAAGAAATTGTAAATAATTAAAGTTTTTTGTCAAACTTTTTTCAAAAAAGTTTGCGGGGTTCTAAGGGGCAGCGAGTCTCGCCTGCCGGCTCGGTCGGTGCTTCTGCTTCGCAGAGTTCTCCACCGGAGAACCGCACCCCATTAGCCGCCGGAGGCACGCTCCAGCCCTTTGCAAGG
>JAFPLH010000102.1 GCA_017402845.1 Clostridia bacterium | reverse complement strand
ATACTGACGTATGTCAAGATTTTTTGTTCAATATGACGGCTGAAGATACGGTGCAGATGGGCGGCGAGAGGTTTTTTAGAGGTGCCTGTCAGTATTCCTGCGGTGTTTTCGTGTAATTTGCCTAAAAATCTGACTAAGCGATATTGGCACCCGATTTATCATTAATACTTATTTCTCTCTGAAATATACTCGTTTATATCAAGAGCGAGTTCAATTATTTTCCACTTTTCCCCGAAAAGCTCGCATATTTCGTCTTGATCTGTCTGAAGCTCTTTAAAACCTGCCGATTTGTAGCAGTTATATGCCGGAAGATTGTTTTCAAATACTCCGATAGTCACCTTTTGAGCGCCTGCAACCAAGAAAGCGTAATCAACAGCAAGCCTTATCATTTTTTTGCCGTAACCCATACCTCGTTTTTTATCGTCTACGATAACAAAACCAATACGAAGTATAGTGTGATCGCCGCCTACATATCTTAGTATAAAATGACCGAATATACTGTTATCGTTGTCACAAGCAACTAAAGGATAAAAATTATCCTTTTCAATGCAGTCGCCGTTTAAGTCAAAGTATTTATAATTCATATCGTCTTCTGTTATGGGGTATGAATCATATCTGTCAGACGTCCATTTTCTGAATACGGTCTCATCTTCACACCAAGAGAGAATTGTTTTGGCATCATTTTTTTTATAAGGTCTTAAATACATAGTATAATGATCTCCTTAGAAAAAGATTTGATGATACGATTTCTTAGTCGGTATCAAGCTTTAATACAGCCATAAATGCTTCCTGAGGCACTTCTACCGAGCCTAATTGACGCATACGCTTTTTACCTTCCTTTTGTTTTTCAAGCAGCTTTTTCTTTCTTGTAATATCGCCGCCGTAGCATTTCGCAAGAACGTCTTTACGCAAGGCTTTAACGGTTTCTCTTGCAATTATTTTTCCGCCGATACAAGCCTGAATAGGTACCTCGAATAATTGACGAGGAATTTTCTCTTTAAGCTTTTCAGCCATTTTTCTTGCGCGCGGATATGCCTTTTCAGCGTGAATTATAAACGAGAGTGCGTCTACAACGTCACCGTTTAACATTATGTCAAGCTTAACAAGCTTGCTTTCTGCATAACCTTTAAGCTCATAGTCAAAAGAAGCATAACCTCTTGTTTTAGATTTCAGCGTGTCGAAAAAGTCGTATATTATCTCAGCCAAAGGCAATTCATAATGTATATCAACACGGTCAGCGTCAATATAAGTCATGTCTTTGAATGTACCTCGTCTATCCTGACAAAGCTCCATAATATTTCCAACATAATCGTTAGGCGCATATATATGAGCGTCTGTTACGGGTTCTTCGGCTTTAGCTATTATTGAAGGATCGGGATAATTTGTCGGGTTATCTATCATAACTACTGTACCATCTGTTTTTGTTATTCTGTAAATTACAGACGGCGCAGTTGTGATAAGGTCAAGGTTATATTCTCTTTCAAGCCTTTCTTGAATGATCTCCATATGCAGAAGCCCCAAAAAGCCACATCTAAAGCCGAATCCGAGTGCAACAGATGTTTCGGGTTCAAACGATAAAGAAGCGTCATTGAGCTGAAGCTTATCGAGGGCGTCACGCAGGTCTGCATAACGTGCGCCGTCAGCAGGATAAATACCGCAAAATACCATAGGCTGAGCAGGTCTGTATCCAGGCAAAGGACTGTCGGCTCTGTTTTTTGAAAGAGTAACGGTATCACCAACCTGAGCGTCACGAACCTGTTTTATAGAGGCGGCGATATAACCTACCTCGCCTGCATATATTGAGCCAACAGGATCAAGCGAGGTAGCACGCAGATAACCGCACTCAGAAACGGTAAACCTGCTGCCGGCTGCCATAAGCTCTATTTCGTCACCGACATGAACCTGACCGTCAACAAGTCTTACATATATGATAACGCCCTTGTAGCTGTCATAGTATGAATCGAAAATAAGAGCTTTCAGCGGCTTTGTTTCGTCTGCGTCAGGGCATGGTATATCGGTAACAATCTTTTCCATAACGGCATGAATATTAATGCCTGTTTTCGCTGAAATTTTTGGTGCGTCCTCGGCAGGTATACCAATAATATCTTCTATTTCTTTTATGACTCTTTCGGGATCTGCGCTGGGAAGATCTATTTTATTTATTACGGGTACTATTTCAAGTCCGCCATCGAATGCAAGATAAGTGTTGGCTAAGGTCTGGGCTTCAATGCCCTGCGAAGCGTCTACAACGAGAACAGCGCCCTCGCAGGCGGCAAGAGAACGTGATACCTCATAATTGAAATCGACGTGACCGGGTGTATCTATCAAATTAAATACATATTCTTTTCCGTCGTCTGCGGAGTAGTTAAGCGTTACGGCGTGAGCTTTTATTGTAATTCCTCGTTCACGCTCAAGCTCCATATTATCAAGAAGCTGATCTTCCATATCACGCAGAGCAACAGATTTTGTTTGTTCAAGTATTCTGTCTGCCAGCGTGCTTTTACCGTGGTCTATGTGAGCAATTATACTGAAATTGCGTATCTGATCTTTAGGAAAGGACATTTTTTCACCTACTGTTATTTATAAAAATTATAACTAAATTATAGCATAAATCGGTGCGTTCGTCTATACCGTTTTTAAACTGCAAAGAGATCGTATACTTCATTTATATTTTTTACACGTCTTTTTTGCCTGACGGTGCTGCCTTTACAAGCTGATCGTAAAGCAGAACATACTTTTTATCTATGATAAGGTCATTATGGTAATGCCCGAAGAACCAATATCTGAACTCAAGCTTTTTGCGCAGCTCATCAAAATAGAGTGTTAATCTGTCGGGCACGTAGTCTTTAATACCTAAGGATTGCGCTATTTTTTCGGGTGCGCAGTGGGTTATAACATAGTCAACCTTATACTCTGCTTTTGCAAGGTTATTTTCGGCATTCTGATATTCCTCATCACTTGGAAGCTCCTGTTCCCACCAGCTCCAGCCCTTTATACGAAAGCGTTTTTTCTGCTTGTGCCAACGCTTTATTTCGTTTGTAAAGGCTTTGTCTGAGTCGAAATCTTCTCTTGAAAGTATGCCGTCCTCAGCGTCATGGGAGCTTGCACCGCCGAACACAAAAAACTTTAGTCCGTCAAAAAGGAATATTTCACCTCTCATAAGATGATAAACGGATTCTCTTATTTTGTGAGCCTTGCCCGAACAAAAATCCACTATTTCATAATCGTTATAAAGACGATCGTAATTTTCGTGGTTGCCGTCGGCAAATACGGTGGTAAAAGGCTTTTGGTCAAGCCAGTTGAGCCAATAAGCGTCGTTGCTGCTTTCGATCGGACCGTCCCACACACCGCCGAAATCACCGCAAATAATAACAATATCGTCTTTGGTCATCTCACGCTGTTCGGGAAAAGCAGATG
The DNA here is from genome assembly GCA_017402845.1 of Clostridia bacterium. Taxonomy (GTDB): domain Bacteria; phylum Bacillota; class Clostridia; order Oscillospirales; family Acutalibacteraceae; genus RUG592. The sequence goes on along the minus strand of JAFPLH010000102.1, from coordinate 4,388 downwards.
TTGTAAACTTTCTGAAATCACCGTGGCAGTCGCCTGTAACATAGATCATAATTTCACTCCCTTTAGTTCAACTCCGAAAACCCTACGCCACTCATTATACCGTATATGAACGCCGTCATGTTTTGGAATAAATTTCATATATTATAACGCATAGAATGATATATTTCAAGCAAAATTCACACATATATTAGTCCGAAAAGTTTTCAACATAAAAGAATAATTTGTATAAAACAGAAAAGGGAGCTTTTTGCAGCTCCCTGAAATTGTATTGCTCTTTATAGTTTTGTTATTTAAGTACAAACCCTATTTTTTTCATTGCCTTGTCGAGTGTTCTCTGAGAGAATTTCTGTGCGATCTCGGCAGATTTTTTCCAGCACTCCTCCATGTAGGACTTATCAGAAATATATTTATCATATCTTTCCTTAACAGGACGCAGTTCTTCAACAACTGCCTCGCCTACTGCTGTTTTAAAATCGCCGTAGCCCTTGCCTTCAAATTCGTTTTCTATCTGTTCAAGGCTTTTGCCGGTAACAGCGGAGTAAATGCCCATAAGATTATTGATACCGTCTTTACCCTCACCAAAGCGTACAACGGCTTCGCTGTCTGTTACGGCACGCTTGAATTTTTTCATGATAGTATCGGGTGCATCCATAAGACTTACACAAGCGTTTACGTTAGTGTCGGATTTGCTCATTTTCTTTGTGGGATCCTGAAGCGACATTACTCTTGCGCCGTTTTGCGGAATATACGGCTCCGGTACTTTGAATACATTACCGTAAATACCGTTAAAACGTTCGGAAATATTTCTTGAAAGCTCAAGATGCTGTTTCTGATCTGCACCTACCGGCACCATATCGGCTTGATACAAAAGAATATCTGCTGCCATAAGTGAAGGATATGTAAACAGACCTGCGTTTACATTATCGGCATGACGTGCGGATTTATCTTTAAACTGAGTCATTCTCGAAAGCTCGCCGAACTGAGTATAGCAATTCAAGATCCATGCAAGCTGTGCATGAGTTGTAACATGACTTTGAATAAAGAATAAGCTTTTTTCGGGATCAATTCCGCAGGCTAATATAGAAGCGTAAGCTTCGAGAATATTTTTGCGGAACTGAGCTGTTTCCTGACGTACTGTAATTGTATGAAGATCGGCAAGCGCATATATACAGTTAAATTCATTCTGCATTGCGGTCCAATTTCTGATAGCTCCCAAATAATTGCCGAGCGTAATCGTACCGGAGGGCTGTATTGCACTGAATACAACTTTTTTCTTTTCTGTTTGCTGTTCCATAGTTAAAAATTCCTTTTATTAAAGCTTTTTTGCCATTTGACCTAATATTTCTATACCCTTTTTAAGCTGTTCGTCTGTGGGTGTAGAGAAATTGATTCTGAAAGAGTGTGTAACATCTTCAGGATTTGCCATAAATGCGGTACCGGGTACAACGCATACCTTATTCTTTACGGCGTCCATACAGAATGACGCAACATCAACATATTCAGGAAGATCACACCAGATGAACAAACCGCCGTCAATTTTATTATATGTAATATTCGGGGCTAAATGCTCGTCTAAAAGGTCCATAGCCAGACCGGCTTTTTTTCTGTATATTTCTCTGAGCTTAGCCAGGTGAGCGTCAAAGTCGTATTTTGTTATGAACTCGTTGCAAACGATCTGAGACCAGATGTTTGTATGTACGTCCTGACCTTGCTTGCATACTACCATTTTTTGTATGATCGGCTTTGGTGCGATAGCATAACCTACACGCATACCGGGAGAGATGACCTTTGAAAAGCTGCCCGAATAGATAACGATACCTTCGGTATCGAAGCTCTTTATACAGGGCAGAAATTCACCTCTGAAACGAAGATCGCCGTAGGGGTTATCTTCAATTATGAGTACGCCGTATTTTTTTGCAAGCTCATATACGGCTTTACGCTTTTCAAGGCTCATTGTAACACCCGACGGATTCTGAAAGTTAGGTATAGTATAAATAAATTTTGCACGGGGCTCGTTTTTCAAAGCCTCCTCAAGCTTTTCTGTATTCATGCCGTCCTTTTCAACGGGTACGCCCACCAGACGTGCATTATACGAACGAAAAGTATTAAGAGAGCCTATGAAAGAAGGATTTTCACAAATAACAACATCGCCCTCGTTGAGAATTGATTTTGAAGCAAGATCCATAATCTGCTGAGCGCCTGAAGTGATAAGAATATCATCGTCATCAGTGCCTACATTATGGTTTTTCTTCATATACTCGGTAAGAGTTGCCTTTAAGGGAGCATACCCTTCTGTAATGCTGTACTGCAAAGCGGCTATCGGGTTTTCGGATAAAAGCTTTGCGGATATTTCAGCTATTTCTTTTGTAGGGAAAGCCTCAGGTGCGGGGTTGCCTGCCGAAAGAGAAACAACAGTCGGATCGGCTGCATACTTAAATATTTCTCTGATAGCAGAGGGCTTTAAGCTCTGAACTCTGTCAGAAAATACATATTCCATATTTTGTCAGTCCTTTTCATAAAAAATAGTTCAATATTGATTTTAACACATTTTTTCTATATAATCAATAGTTTTGCAAATGCAGAAATAATATGAATTTTTCTGTATAAGATAAGAAATGCAAAAATGACATTTGAGAATACAAGAGAATAAAAGAGTATACAAGAGAATATCAGAGATTACTGCAAAGTAAATCAAATTTATTGAAAAATTGTGTTGACTTTCGTTTCCAAGTATGGTATTATAACAAAGCACGAATGTGAAACTGTAAATTCACATAATACAACAAATTGTTCAGGAGGAAAAGACTATGTCAACTTTTATGGCAAAAAAAGGCGAAGTTGAACGCAAGTGGTATATACTTGACGCAGCAGGCAAGCCGCTCGGACGTGTAGCTGCACAGGCTGCTGTTCTTCTCAGAGGCAAGCATAAGCCGACATACACACCGCATGTAGACTGCGGCGATCGTGTAATCATCATTAACTGTGAAAAGGCTGTTCTTACAGGCAGCAAGCTCACACAGAAGAAGTGGCAGCGTCACACAGGTTACGTTGGACACCTTAAAGAAACAAGATACGATACATTAATGGCAACAAAGCCGACAAAGGCAATGGAGCTTGCAGTAAAGGGTATGATTCCCAATAACTCTATTGGTAGAGACGCTTTGCTCAGACTTCGTTTGTTTGCAGGCGCTGAGCATATTCACGAGGCTCAGAAGCCCGAAGCTTGGGATATGTAAGGAAGGAGGACTAAACCATGTACGATAACTCAAATTATTTTTACGGCACAGGCAGAAGAAAAAGCTCTGTTGCAAGAGTAAGAATCTACAAAGGCACAGGCAAGATCACAATCAACGAGAGAGACATTGACGATTACTTCGGTCTTGAAACTCTTAAGCTTATCGTTAGACAGCCGTTGAATCTTACCGAAACAGCTGACAAGTTTGACGTTGTTTGCAGAGTAGCAGGCGGCGGCGTTACAGGTCAGGCAGGTGCAATTCGTCACGGCATTTCAAGAGCATTGCTCAAGTATGATGAAGAAAACCTTCGTCCTGTTCTCAAAAAAGCAGGCTTCCTTACACGTGATCCGCGTATGAAAGAGCGTAAGAAATACGGTCTTAAAGCAGCACGTCGTGCTCCGCAGTTCTCAAAGAGATAATAAGCAGACTTCAAAAATCGGCTTATTTAGCGGATTTTTTGACATTTTTATATTTCAAATTCGCCCTTTTGGTGTGAATTTGGTGTGAATTAATCAAAAACCACGGATTTGTATTTTTCCGTGGTTTATTTTTTATGCTAACTTGAAATTGATAATATCAGCGGTTTTCTTTCTTGTAGCGTTCAATACATCTGCATATATGTCGGCTGTTGTGCCTATGTCTGAATGTCCTAAATGTTCAGATACTACTTTGATGTCAACACCTGCATTTAACAGCAGTGTTGCGTTGCTATGCCTTAATTTATGAAGTGTCATAAAATCAAATTCGGTATTCTTTAATCTTCTTTCAAAAGAAGTATTTAAACTACTTCTATCTTTATAATTTCCCAGTCCGCTTGTAAAAACCATTTCGGGGTGGGCGAAACTGTCAAGACTGCATTGTAACTCAAACTGATGTGAACGGTGTTCTTTGAGAAGATCATAAACAGTTGTATTCATATAAATAATTCGTTTACTGCCTTTTGTTTTTGGGGTTGTTAATATTTTTTTACCGCCCACATCTGAAAGAGTGTGATTAATATGTATTAGGTTATGTTCAAAGTCAATGTCGTTCCAAGATAGTCCGAGAAGTTCACCGCTTCTCATACCTGTATGCAATAGAACTTTTATCATAGTGTTAAAATCTGAATATCCTTCAAACAATGCCAAAAAACGAGGTAATTCTTCATCTGTT
>JAFPLH010000011.1 GCA_017402845.1 Clostridia bacterium | reverse complement strand
GCTTTGCGGCGTGCTTCCTCCTCAGCTTTTCGGCGTGCTTCTTCCTCAGCTTTGCGGCGTGCTTCTTCCTCGGCTTTGCGGCGTGCTTCTTCCTCGGCTTTGCGCTTTGCCTCCATTTCAGCTTTTATTCTTGCTTCTTCTTCGGCTCTTATGCGTGCTTCAAGCTCTGCCTTGAGTCTTGCTTCTTCTTCGGCTCTTATGCGTGCTTCTTCCTCAGCTTTACGCTTTGCCTCCATTTCAGCTTTTATTCTTGCTTCTTCTTCGGCTCTTATGCGTGCTTCAAGCTCTGCCTTGAGTCTTGCTTCTTCTTCGGCTTTGCGGCGTGCTTCTTCCTCAGCTTTACGCTTTGCCTCCATTTCAGCTTTTATTCTTGCTTCTTCTTCGGCTCTTATACGTGCCTCAAGCTCTGCTTTGCGTCTTGCCTCTTCTTCAGCTTTGCGGCGTGCTTCTTCCTCGGCTTTACGCTTTGCCTCCATTTCAGCTTTTATTCTTGCTTCTTCTTCGGCTTTGATCTTCGCTTCAAGCTCTGCCTTGCGTTTAGCTTCCTCTTCTGCCTTGCGCTTTGCTTCCGCTTCTGCTTTTATTTTTTCTTCTGTTTTTAGCTCGTTGACATTCTTTTTCTGTTCGGTAGGCTTTTGATTGTCGATCATCTTATCGCCCTGCAAGCCTTTAGCCGCAGTTTGAGTTATTATCCCGGTAGGAACAGCCTTACCTAACTGAGAACCCACTTTAACATCAGTTTTCAGTTTTTCCGCCGGTTTATCATCGTTTTTTTCGTTCTTCTTTAGTGGCTTTTGTCTTGTCATACGAAGAATATCTTCATAAGACATTTGTTTCTTTCCACGTTTATGACCGCATTTGCAGGTATCATTTGAAACGGGGTTGATATTCTCACAATTGGAGCATTTCCACTCGTTATCGTTTATCAGACCGTCGGGTTCAGCCGGCTGAACGTCTGACTTTTCTTTTGTTGTATCCTTTTTCTCCGTCTTTTCAGCAAGTTTAATAGAATCTTTCTTTGGTTCGTCGGATATCTTTTCTTCTTTTTTCTCCTCGGCTTTTTCGTCGGGCTTTTTCTCGTCGCTTGACTCATCTTTCTGCTCGGCTGCCTTTTGCGGAGTCAGATATATCTCGGTAACAACCTTTTTCTTCTTGTCGTCCTCTTTTTGAGATTTCGGTCTCCATACCTGAATAGGCTGATTCATCCACTCGTCTATTTCGGCTTGTATCTGTTCTTCGGTAAGCTCAACCTTTTCGGGCATTTCGGGATCGTAATCGTCCTGAACTATGGGTTCTTCTATCTTAGTTGCAGTTTCCGGCTGAGTAACTGCTGCAACAGGCTGTTCGGCAATATCGTTACCGCTGCCGGGCGTCATTATCATATCATCAGAGGTAAGAATATTCTGCGCAGCTTTCTGATCTGCCTGCGGACGCTGCTGCATTGTGATCGGCTGGACCGGTGCCTGCTGATTACCTGCATTTTGTCCCATAGGTCTTTGCTGAGCATTTTGTCCCTGTTGAACATTCTGTCCCATCGGTCTTTGCTGGTTATTCATACCGCCGGGAATAGGATTATTCTCTCTGATATTTTCGTTTATCACACGGTCTCTTGCGATAGCCTTAGCACGCTGTTGAGTACAGCCGCATTGACAAGTAGAGGTATAGTCACTATTTACAGTACCGCACTGAGGACACTTCCACTCCCAGAGATCAGCCGCTTTATCGGTCTTATCCTTTTTCGGCGGGCCTAAGATCATATCTTTAAGACCGGGTTTGTATTGTCCTTCGTTGGCAGACTTTTTCTTGCCCTTTTTCTGATTCGATTTATACTGTATAATAGGCTCTTCGCCCTCACGCAGACCGCCCATTTCGGCTTTTATCTGCTCTTGTATAAACTTTGAAGGGCCGTCAGCCTTCTTAACCGGTTCAGGCTCAGGCTCAGGCTCTTTTGCAACACGCTTTACCCTGATTTTCTGACCGTCAGGACCAACTATCTCACGATACTCGTCACCCTCGGCAGTAGTTACAGGCTTTTTCTCCTCCTCCGGTGCCTTCTTCGGCTCTTCCTTTGCCGGCTCAGGCGCAGGAGTTTTCTTCTGTAACGAAGCAACATTAGCTCCGTTAGGTGCAGCATTGGCAGGTGCATTTACCCCCGGCTGTACGGCTGTATTCGGACGATTTGCAGCAGGGTAGCCGGGTTGTACCGGACGCTGCTGATTATACATATTATTTCCGTATCCGTACTGCGGAGTATACGACAAAAAAGGCTGACCTGCCGGCGTGGGCTGACTAAACTGCGACGGATAACCTGTCGGATACTGCTGCTGATAGTAACCGTATCCCGAACCCGTCTGCGGTTTATTATACACTCCGGGGTACTGACCAAAGCTGTTATACCCATACGGCATAGGCGCCTGCTGCGTTGTCTGCGGAACAGTCTGCGGCTTTGCGCCCATTGTGGTATTGGGAGTAGCGCTGCGAAAATCATACTGTCCCGGACCTGCTCCGGTATAGCTGCCGCCGGCGTTATGCTGAGTCATACTTGCCTTATAGTTATACTGTCCGGGACCTGTGCCCGGTGCGTTTTGCTGAAACGACGTATACGGACGTGCAGGCTGCTGTGCGGGATATGCCGCCGGTGCCTGCGGAGCTCTATATGCCGGCTGCTGCGGGTATCCCTGCGCATACGGAGTCTGATACGGCATAGCAGGCATTTGCTGACCGTAGGCAGTCGGATACTGCTGTCCTGCGCGCATTTGTGCGCCATACGGATTGTTCATACCCATATTTGCGGCGTAAGGCGTCTGAGCCGCCGCATTTTGCATTCCCGGAGGATTCACCTCCGAAACATTCTCCCCGTTTCTTTCCGCTGTTTGCTCTTCTTTTGCTTTCGCCTCATCAGCTTGATTTTCAACGGGAAAATTTATTTTTCCTTGTTCTTCCATTATATAACTTCCTCTGCAGATGAAATTATAGATATGTCTTTTTTGACATATAATCATGAACTGTTCATCAATAGCTTTAAATCTCAGCTTGACTAATTCGTTTCTGACTGCGATAGATCTTCTTGAAATACCTTGCCTTTTGCAGAACGAATTATTCTAAACATAAATTTAAACGATATTTCTTCACATTTCCTTACCTTTAAGCAGCTTTCTGCCAAAAGGCTTTTGATGTTAGATTGCTGTCTGTATTTTAATTATATAAGGTTACTGTAAATAAATCAACCCCATAAACATTTCAGGCAACACCGCACAAAGACCGCCTAACGGCTCAGTACCAACTCTGCGTGCATATATTCCGTCACAGTACACAGATCTCCCTTGAAATACTTCAGTATTCCTGCGGTCGCTTTATGCACTCTGACGATAAAATCTGCTGCGCATCTTCGGCGCCGCCTTTGCGCGGTATCGCCTTAACACTTACTTCATTGTAATTAAACAGGATGTACTTTATTTTTACTGTCGAAATGCTCGCTGTCAATTCCTGCTTTGCTGTTGCGGCGGTTTTCAAAGAACTTGATAGCAACTCTGTCAAACTGTGCATAGGAGAGTACATCTTCTTCTTGTTCGCACCACTGCTCACATTCTTTTCTGAGCTTTTCAAGCTCCGGTTCAAGCAGATCTGCCGGACGGCAGGTAACGGGCTTTTCGCTGCCGATAATTTTCTTTCTGAAAGCGGGATCTATCGGTACAGGAGTTTTTCCGTATTTTCCCTGAACAAGGTCTTTAAACTGACCGTTTACATTCTTGTAGCGTTCGCCGAAAATAACGTTGCTTACTGCCTGTGTGCCTACTATCTGTGACGACGGAGTTACAAGCGGCGGATAGCCTGCGTCTTTTCTTACTCTCGGTACTTCCTTGAGAACTTCTTCGAGCTGATCTTCTTTGCCCATTTGCTTAAGCTGTGAAAGAAGGTTCGAGAGCATTCCGCCGGGTACCTGATAAATAAGTGCGTTTGCGTCTACTGCAAGCATTTTAGGATCAAGAAGTCCGCTGTCGAGATACTTTTTACGAAGCGTCATAAAATAATCTCTGATCTCTGTCAAAGCAACAAGATCAAGACCTGTGTCGTAATCTGTATCTTTAAGTGCTGCTACCATAGACTCGGTAGGCGCATGAGATGTGCCCAGAGCCAAAGGCGACATTGCTGTATCTATTATATCTGCGCCTGCTTCAACGCCTTTAAGCAAGCACATCGAAGCAAGACCTGAGGTATAATGAGTGTGTATCTGAACAGGAAGCTTTACGGCCTTTTTTATAGCCTTTACAAGCTCCTCGGTATGATACGGCGTAAGCAGAGCAGCCATATCTTTAATACAAATAGAATCTGCGCCTATGTTGGCGATCCTCTTTGCGTAATCAACATAATACTTTGTGTCAAAAACAGGGCCGGTAGTATAAGAAATAGCTATCTGTGCATGCGCGCCCTCTTTTTTGGCTGCCTTAACGGCTGTTTTTAAGTTATCTATATCATTAAGAGCGTCGAAAATACGAATAATGTCAATACCGTTTGCAACACTCTTTTGAACAAAATATTCCAGAACGTCATCTGCATAATGACGATAACCCAGCATATTCTGACCTCTGAAAAGCATTTGAAGCTTTGTGTTGGGACAATTCTTTCTGATCGTTCTGAGTCTTTCCCACGGGTCCTCATTAAGGAATCTCAGGCATGAATCGAACGTAGCTCCGCCCCAACATTCGAGCGAATGAAAGCCCACCTTATCAAGCTGCGGCAATATCGGCAGCATTTCGTCCATGGTCATTCTTGTGGCAATAAGCGACTGGTGAGCGTCACGCAAAATCGTTTCCGTAACAAGTATTTTTTTCTTTGCCATAGTTTTACATTCCTTTCACCAAAAACGATCTTATTCAAGTGTAAGGAGAACTGCTCCGGACTCTTTGTTTTCGCCCTTAGAGCAAAGCACGCTTGCAACTTTGCCGTCCTGCGGAGCCTGAATATCGTTTTCCATTTTCATAGCCTCGAATACAACAAGTACATCGCCCTTCTTAACGGTCTGTCCAACAGACGCATTTACGCTGACAATAGTACCGGGCATAGGTATCGTTATCTGAACCGAGCCTGCGGGGGCTTCGGCTTTCGGTGCGGGTGCGTTAGCAGCCTTCTTTGGTGCAGCCTTTGCTGCCGGTGCCTGAGCTGCTGTGCTTACTGCTGAGCCGTCAGCTTCTTCAACCTGTACATCATATACAACACCGTTTACGGTAATTTTCAGATTTCTCATATATATAACTTCCTTTCATCAGGTAATATTCAAGAATTAAAGCGTACTGTGCTTTTTGGGCAGCGTTGTTTCTCTCTTGCCCGAAAGCATATTCAGCGCATTTATCAAAACATCTCTGAGGTCATCCTTCGCAACGACGTTGTCTATATAACCTTTTTCGGCTGCGCGCATTGCCGAGCATTCGTTCTTTTTAAAATCTTCTACGGCTTTTTCTCTGCCTGCTTTATCTGTTTTAAGCTTTTCCGGCTCAAGAATAATAATTCCGGCTTCCGGTGCAATCGGAGATACACAAGCATTTTCAAGAGCAAAGGTAATGTCGGTTGAGGCTCCTGTTCCTGCTGCTGCCATATAGAAAGCTCCGTATGCATTGCCGGTAACAACAGTTATTTTCGCTGTTGTTGCCTCTGCGTATGAGGCTGTAAATTTAGATGCGGCTTTTATACATTCAAAGCCCTTTGCGTCTGCCAATGTTATTACGGGGATAGAATATGCGTCACAGAATCTTACGATCTTTACGCACTTTTCGCATGCACGTCTGTCGAGCATATCGCCGTTTGTCTGTACTACGCCTACCGTATCTCCCTCTATCTTTGCAAAACCTACGGTTGCCTGAGGCGCATATCCGTCGTATAATTGTATAAAGCTTCCGCCGTCGGCAAATGCCGAGATAATACTGTCGTCGGGTACAGGTGATATTTCGTCCGATACATACGGATCTGAAAGGTTATTCTGCGGCAGCATTACTATAAGATTTTTAGCGGCTTCAATAGCTGCAAATTCATCTGACGCACAAACTGAGGCAACACCGTGACGCTTGTTTGAGTCTGCGCTTCCGCCCTCGCCGTTTGTATTTACGGTAAGCTTTCCTTTTTCGCTCATTATTATAAAATCGGCGCCTGCAGCCATTACTGCAGCCGAACCGAGGCAAGGCCCTAAGATCACTGAGATCTGCGGTACTATGCCTGCAAGCTTGCCGCTGTAATTGAGAAGATCTCCGTATGCGGTAAGCATTTCGATGCCTTCGTTTACTCTTGCGCCGGCTGAATCATACATACCTATTACAGGCGTACCGGTTTTAAGAGCAAGCTCATATACCTTCTTTAACTTCTGTGCGTGTGCCTTTGACATTGCCCCTGCGCATATATCGCTGTTCTGCGCAAAAGCATAGCACGCACAACCGTTTACCTCACCAAATCCGGCAACTACCTCTGCAAAGCTGTCGCCCGATACAGTGAAAGGTGCAAGCTGTGAAAATGTTCCCTCGTCAAAAAGAGCAGAAAGTCTTTTGTAAGCAGTTGAATTTTCAAGCTCTGCTTTTGCTTTTTCAATACTCATTTTCCATTCCAACCTTTCTCTGACTGTGTTGCCGAAAATATATTTTTATATATGGTTACCCTCATCCGACGCACACTTAGACTTATAGTAATTATAAAACAAAATTCAATTCTTGTAAAGGTCAATTTGAGAAATTTATACAAAATAGTAATAAAATTAATTGAAATATAATTTTTTGCTTTCCCTTGTATAGTTAATTGTGAATATTTTTATCTTTTTATTGTATTGTATAGTATTTATTTCATCATACAATCACATTTCTTTCACAAAACCGTCACATTGCTGGATATTTTTTTCCACAATATTTCAACCAATAATTTACAATATTTTCATTGATAACATAAATCTTTTTTGATATACTAATGTTGAATACAATATTTTTATTACAGAAAGGAAAATGTATATGGCTTTACACGTAAACTCAGAAACATTTGAAAAAGAAGTATTACAAAGCGGTGAGCTTGTTCTTGTAGATTTTTATGCTGACTGGTGCGGACCATGTCAAATGCTTGCGCCTATTCTTGAAGATATTTCCGACTCAGACATAGGCGTCAAGGTTTGCAAGGTCAACACAGACAACGCACTTGATCTTGCTATGAGATACAGAGTAAACTCGATCCCTGCGCTGTTCTTGTTTAAAAACGGCAAGGTTGTATCACAAACAGTAGGCTTTCACAACAAGCAGCAGCTTTTACAATTTATAGAGGGTGGTAAAAATGCCGGTAACGCTTAATCCCGACAAAAACGTCGTTGACAGAATAAAAGAAGGACTCAAAAAGAAAAACGGTTATTGTCCTTGCAGAATACAGATGACAGAAGAAAACAAATGTATGTGCAAAGAATTCAGAGATCAGATAGCTGATCCTGAATTTGAAGGCTTTTGCCACTGTGGTTTATACTACAAATCGAAATAAGGAGCTTATACAATGAAAACAGGACTGGTGCTTGAAGGCGGCGCTATGCGCGCTACATATACTATCGGTGTACTTGACGTGCTAATGGAGAACAATATCAAATTTGACGGTATAATCGGTGTATCGGCAGGCGCTGTTCACGGTGCAAACTATGTATCAAATCAGCCCGGCAGAGGTATTCGCTACTATAAAAAGTATGCGTCAGACAAGCGTTTTATGAGCTTTTCAACTCTCATAAAAACGGGCGATATCGTAGGCAGAGATTTTTGTTATTATGATATTCCGTGGAAGCTTGACATTTTCGACAATGATACCTTCAAAAGCTCACCCACAGAGTTTTATGCGGTGGTTTGCAACGTTGAAACGGGCAAAAGCGAGTATATACGCATAACCGACCTGAAGGATCCCATACAAATGGAATACCTGCGTGCGTCTGCGTCAATGCCTTTGGTATCGAAAATGGTTGAGGCAGACGGCAAAAAGCTTCTTGACGGCGGCATGACAGACAGTATTCCGCTGAAAGCATTTCAGAAAATGGGCTATGAAAAGAACGTTGTTGTTGCCACACGTACAGACAGCTATGTAAAAATGGAAGAAACGCCCGCACTTTCTGCGATAGTATACAGAAAATACCCGAATTTTTTGCAGGCGATAAAAGAGCGTCCGAAGATGTACAACGACGAAAAGGACTATATCCTTTCAGAGGAAAAGAAAGGCAATATTTTCTTTATACGGCCGCATGAGGAGCTGAAAATATCACGCACCGACACTTCTCCCGAACATCTTGAGGCGGTGTATCAGATAGGACGGGCAGACGCCGAACGCATTATTGACAAGCTCAAGGATTTTCTAAAGGACGATAAAAATGAAAACAACGATACTTCTGTATAATTTTTCTCCCGAAAGAATAAGCCTTGCCGGAAAAGCTTTGCTGCCGCTGAAATGTACCGTTAAAGCTGTAAGCGAAAAAGATCAGATACAAACCATAGGTTTTATGCTCGGTGAAAAGGGCTTTGAAAAGAAAAAGCCTGCTGTATCACAGCGCATATTCAAAGACGAGCTTATGGTAATATCAGGTATAGACAGTGAAAAGCTGAGCTTGCTTCTCTGGGCTTTCAAGTCGGCAGGTCCGGGGAAGATAGACTACAAGGCACTGGTTACAGACACAAATATCAACTGGACGGGTATTCAGCTTTTTGAAGAAATTAAAAGAGAACACGAGTTCATGAAGAAATAAACACTCGGTCAAGCAAAACCAAAGCTTGACCGAGTGTTTTTACTGACCGAATATGCTTTCCGCATATCTTACAGTTTCCATTGCGTCTTTAGCGTATTTGTCGGCGCCTATCATATCGGCATATTCCTGAGTTAGAACTGCACCGCCTACAACCACCTTTGCTTTCGCCCCGCTTTTTCTCAACAGTTTGATTGTTTCTTCCATTGCCGGAACAGTAGTTGTCATAAGCGCACTTAAACCTACAAGCCTGATGTCGTTTTTCACCGCACATTCGCATATTGCTTCGGGCGGCACGTCTTTTCCGAGGTCAATAACATCATACCCATAATTGCTGAGCAATACCTTTACAATGTTTTTCCCTATATCGTGAATATCGCCCTTCACGGTTGCAAGGATTATCTGACCTTTGCTTTCGCCGCCCTCTGTGCTGAGTGACGCTCTTACTGCCTCAAAAGCAGACTTTGCAGCCTCTGCGCTCATAAGAAGCTGCGGCAGAAATACTGTTTTTTCTTCAAATCCCTTGCCCACTATGTCAAGTGCGGGGATTATTTTTTTGTTTATAACCTCAAGCGGATCTTCCGTTTTAAGCAATTCCTCTGCAATAACTCCGGCTTTTTCTTTAAGCCCTTTTATTATTGCCTTTGTCAAGGGTTCTCCTGGCTCGTTTTTTTCCTGTTCACGCGGCTTTGACTGCGCCACGCTCTGCGTTGTTATGTTTGAGGCAAAGTTAATGTATTCACCGCAGTTTTCGTCCATTCCTCTTAACGCCTTATAGCAAAAATAGGTTTTCATCATCTCAGAAGAAAACGGATTCATTATAGCGCAGTCAAGACCGCTTTGCAGCGCAATTGCAAAAAATGTTGACGTTACAAAATCACGGTTCGGCAGTCCGAACGAAATGTTAGACACGCCAAGACTTGTATGAATACCGAGATTTTCTTCAATTAGTCTTATGCTTTCAAGCGTAACATTCGCACTTTGTACATCAGAAGAAATAGTCATAGCAAGCGGATCGGCAACTATATTCTTTTTGTCTATACCGTACTTTGCAGCCTCGTCAACGATATTCTTTGCGATTTCAAATCTGCCCTGCGCCGTTTCGGGAATACCCTTTTCACCGATAGTAAGAGCGATAACAACGCCGCCGTACTTTTTAACAAGCGGAAAAACAGCGTCCATACTGCTTTTCTTACCGTTTACGGAGTTTACAAGCGGTTTACCGTTATATATACGCATTGCTTGCTCCATTGCTGCGGGATCAACTGTATCTATCTGCAAAGGCAGACTGCTCACCGCCTGAAGCTCTTTAACAACGTTTACCATCATTTCTGGTTCGTTGATCTCAGGCAGACCTACATTTACATCAAGAATATGTACTCCGGCTTCTTCCTGCGCAACGCCCTCGCCAAGAATATAATCAATGTTATTGTCACGCAAAGCCTGCTTGAATTTCGACTTGCCCGTTGGATTTATCCTTTCACCGATAAGCACGGGCGTATGTCCTATTTTAACTGCGTGAGTATATGAAGATACTACGGTATGATTCTTGAACGTCTGCGGTATAAACGGTAAGTCTTTAGTTTTTTCGATTGTTTTTCTTATGTACTCCGGAGTGGTACCGCAGCAGCCGCCGACTATCGACGCACCCGATTTTACAATTTGTACCATATAATCAGAAAATGCGTCTGCGTCTACGTCATAAACGGTTTTCCCGTCTACGCTTTTTGGCAAGCCTGCATTCGGGTTTACTATTACGGGAACGCTCGCTTCGGCAGCAAGCAAGGGTACTAATTTTACCATTTGCGCAGGACCTAACGAACAGTTCATACCTACTGCGTCTGCGCCAAGGCCTTCAAGCATAGCAACCATTGCAGCAGGATCGGCACCTGTCATAAGCTTTGCATTTTCATCATATACGCAGGTGACAAATACAGGCAGATCGCTGTTTTCTTTAGCTGCAAGAAGTGCGGCCTTCGTTTCGTAGGAGTCGTTCATCGTTTCTATAAGTATAAGATCAACGCCTGCGCCTGCCGCTATTTTTATACCCTCTGCAAAAACAGAAACAGCCTCCTCAAAATCAAGCTCGCCCAAGGGCTTAAGCATTTTCCCCAATGAGCCTATGTCGTAGGCTATGTATCTTTCGCCGTCAAACTCACTTACGGCTTTTTTCGCATTCGCAATAGCGCTTGTAATTATTTCTTCAAGGTTAGAAAACTTGAATCTGTTTGCGCCGAAGGTATTCGTCGTAACTATATTACAGCCGCTTTTTAAGTATTCTCTGTGAATATCTGTAATAACATCACTGTGAGAAATATTCCAAAGCTCCGGCAGCTCTCCGGGGGCAAGACCTCTTTGCTGGAGCATTGTGCCAAAACCGCCGTCAAAATAAGTTATTGAAGTTTTAATTTTATCAAGTATATTCATTGTTGATCTCCCCCGTTAATGCTCAGCTTCATATTGTCTTACAAGCTCCAGCGCCCACACATCATCTATAATATAAACTCTGTCCTCTGCATAGCTTGCTTTTCCGCCGTATTTATCCTCAAGCTTTTTAATAATATCGGCAGACAAAACAGACACAAAAGCCTTTCCGCTTGCGCAGTACATCTCTATCCGATTATTTCCGCCCTCGCTGCTGAAAAACGAAACAGCTATTTTATCTGAGCTGTTTTTCTGCTGTGCGCTCTTTGCATAGGCAAGCTTTGCAAGCTCTACTATCTTATCATCAAGACCGCAGTCGGCTATCATTATTTTTTCTCTGAGCTGAAAGCTATTGCGAACTATTCTGAGCCTGCATTCTTTGTCTGCTGTTTTCCCGTTCTCGTCGGGCTGAGTTTTGCACGTTTTATAGTACGATTTTATATGACCTACTTCTTCATCATCAAAAACAAGCCAGATCATTATATTTTTTGTCGGATCGCTGTATACCATAGGATACCCTAACTGCGATACTGCGCCGCAGCTTCTGCACCTTACCGAAAAAAGCTCTCCGCTTAATATTTTTTCTTTAAGATCGGGATTTTTATCTCCGTTTACGGCGCTCCACTTATTGACCTCGATAGTTTTTCCGCATTTGCGGCACTGTACATTTGCTTTATCCTTCATTGACAATGTAATTCCCCCCTTTTATATTCCTTTTATATTATACGTGCATTTTTTCTCACGGTCAAGTGCGCTTAATCACGGTTTTTGAATTATTAAAGAAATTATAAATAATTAAAGGGCATCTCTAAAAACCTGCCGTCGTTCAGATGTGCCGTAGATTTAGTCGGCAGACGGCACTTTAAAATCGCCGGCATACTGACGTATGTCAAGATTTTTTGTGCAATATGACGGCTGAAGATACGGTGCAGATG
>JAFPLH010000101.1 GCA_017402845.1 Clostridia bacterium | reverse complement strand
ATAGTCAGAAAAACTCTGAAACTATTGGGAGTGTTTTGTATTTAGAACTACGCTTTAGATAGTTTTCTTTATGGTTAAAACATTTTTGCCGTCTTTGTATTCGTAATTTACCAAGTCCATACTCTTTTTGACTATGAAAATACCCATACCGCCTATTGGTCTGTCTTCAACAGAGAGTGAAGTATCGGGATCAATTTTTGCAAGCGGATCATATGATATGCCGTTATCAATAAACGTTATCTCTACTGAAAGAGGCTCTTTGATTACGTCAATACGAACTGTTGCATAACCCGTTTCCGGATTGTATGCATAATGAGCAATGTTTGCAAAAAGCTCGTCAACAGCAACATCAATTGCCATTTGCTCTTTCATTCCACAGCCGTATTCTTCAAGCTGTTCGTCTACAAAAGCGATCACGGTGTCTATATTTTCAGGTGTTGCTTCAATGTTTAGTTCTTTCATTTTTTTATTCTCCTCCAATATATTTGATACATAGCATTGTAATATCATCAGATTGTTCTGCTCCGTCTGTAAATCGGTCAATATCATCTTTTACTGTTCTGCATACAGATTCAGCGATCAGTGTATCTGAAGGATTTTCTAAATACTTATCGCCAAAAGACAGTATATTTTGCAGTCTGTCCTCGCCGTAAAGCTCCTCATCGTTGTTCATTGCTTCTGTAACGCCGTCTGTATACAAAAACAGCATATCACCCTTATTTAACTGTACTGTTTGTTCTTTATATCGTACACCGTCCATACCGGCAAGCATTAAACCGGGTTTAAGATTAAGATATTCTGCTTTTCCTTGACGAACCAGTACAGGAGGATTATGTCCTGCATTTGCAACACGAATAAGTCCTGTTTTCAGATCAAGATAACCAAGCCATGCAGTTACAAACATTTCGGCTTCGTTGCCCTCGCAGAGTTTTTCGTTTGCAAGCGTAAACACCTTTGCCGGAGGCAAACCGCTTTCTGCAAGGCTTTTGATAATAGTTTTTGATATCATCATAAACATAGCTCCGGGAATACTTTTTCCCGATACGTCAGCGATCAGAAAGCCGAGTGTAGTTTCATTGAGCATATAGAAGTCATAGAAATCACCGCCAACCTCTTTTGCAGCATTCATACTTGCAAAAAGCTCAAATTCTTTTTGTTCGGGAAACGGCGGAAATACATTAGGAAGCGCAGAAGATTGTATATCTTTGGCAATAGTAAGATCTGCTTCAATTCTTGCTTCCATTCTTGCGGCAGCCGCAGCCATATCCTTTGCTTCTATTGCTTCGTTTGTAGCATTGATATTATTGATGATAACATAAAAAGCCCAGATAAAGATAAACAAAATAATATTTGAGAACAGGGTAATAATAATACATCCGTCAGGATCGTAATAGTTGAATGTTGCTGTGATTGCAAATGAATTATAAAAAAGAGTAAAAATTATCAGCGGAATGTTAAACAGCTTCGAGTTAATAATTCTTGGTTTATCCGTGAGTTTTGAAAGTGCATTAATAACGAAATGGTATAATAGGATAGCGGAAAAATATAAGGTAATATTAGAAGCAACATCAATAATCACACTATACGTAGGTGCATTTTCAGTATCTGTGATATCACTTCTCATCATCAGAGAAAATATGACGCTGTACATCATAGTAACAAAGAACACAAGTTCTTTATTATGTGCACCAATCCGTTTTGCTATCAACTGCGAGAAAAAATATAAAAGAAACATATATAATATGTTCGTAATTATAGTAGTTAAAGCAATGTGTGCATTACGATCGCTGTGTCCTACGATTATCATATTAAGATAAAATATAATATTAGCTGTTCCAAGTAATAAAATTATGTAAAGTATGACAGGATTTGAAAGCAATGATAATAAGAACAGTTTTCGTTTTTTTATATTTCCCTTATAAAAGCACTTTTTGATAGATAAATAATATAAAGCTATGATAAGAAGAACAGAACCATAACTTAATATTTCTGAGATAATATCTAAAGTTAATATTATTGTATTGATCATAGATATATTATTAAGCAGTTTCAATATCCATGACATCTGCTAAACCGGTGAGGTTAAAAACCTCCATAACAGGTGCCGAAACATTGATTATCTTCATAGGGCCCTGCTTTTTCATATTTTTTGCAGAGGAGAGCAAAATTCGCAGACCTGCCGAAGCCATATAATCGAGTTTGCAAAAATCAAACACAAGCTCGGTAACACCGGAAATATTCTCTTTTACTGCCTTTTCAAGTGCAGGGGCTGTGGTTGTGCCAAGCTTACCTTCAACGCTTATAATAAGCTTAGTACCTTCTTTCTGTACATTTACATTCATTCTTATCGTTCCTTCCTTAAATTAAATAATAAAAAGCGATTTTTGTTCCGGTATAAAAAGCAGATCTTTTAACAACGGTATCACTTTTTGATATTTTTTTCATTATACCATATCAGCATTTAATTTTCAATTATACAATATTACAATAATAAAAAATAATTTAAAAAAACCAGTAAAATTTAAGGCAATACCGCACAGATATTGTGCCAAAGATGCAGTAGATTAGGTACAAAGCCGTCAGGCGGTATTTGTGCTTAATACGTTTACAATTAGAATTCACGGTTGTTGAACGAGTAAAGAAATTGTGAATAATTAAAGGGCACCTCTAAAAACCTCTTGCCGCTCATCTGCACCGTATCTTCAGCCATCATCTTGTACAATAAATCCTTGAAATACGTCAGTATTCCTGCGGATTTCTTGTATAATCTGCCGACTAAATCTACGGCGCATCTGAACGACATTAGGTTTTTAGAACTGCCCTAAAGT
>JAFPLH010000100.1 GCA_017402845.1 Clostridia bacterium | reverse complement strand
CTGCATTTTTTATTGCGTAATATTGAGTGCTCGCACTATATCCCAAACCCTGTATCTGCGGAAAGATATACCACATCCAATGCGTTTTCTTGCGTCCTGATCTTATTTCGCTAAGTGAAGTCTGATATGACGATCTGTGCGCATCGGTAAATCTTGAAGTCAATTGAACGTTCCAACTTTTCACCCCTCATGAATGATCGTAAAGGTAAAAGTACGATTATTATTTTTAATTATACAGCAATCAACAAATTATTACAAGGTAATATTTAAACATTTATAAAAAAAGTCCTTTCCGACTTATTGCTAAATCAGAAAGGACACATTTTTAAGTTATGCTGTTATACACTTTCCCAAGCGTTCCAAACGCTAAAACGTGCTGCCCATGTGTTGAGGAACTCCTCATAAACACTCTGCTCAACAGGAGAACCGTTTACAAAATACTTTGTTGTTTCTTCTGTGATCTCTGTTGTTACTGTTGATGTATTAGGTTTGCTATCGTCGTCATCTTCATCGTTATCGTTATCGTTGTCGTTATTGTCTTCGTCCTCGTCGTCTTCATCTCGTGAAAGCTCAAAAGTAGTCTTTACAATATCATCAAATGACAATCTTGCATAGTTTGCTTCATAGTCGTAATCATTGATCTCCTGCGATTCCTCGCTGTCCTCATAAGACTCTGAATCTTCTTCGCTGTCGTCGGGATCGTAATATGTTGTATCTGTTTCGCTGTCCTCAATTATACGTGAAGATGTAACTGTTGATTCATCGTTTATTACAACCTCGGAAGTTACTGTCTTGGTAGTAACATCTGTCGTAGTTGTAAAGTTGATAAGCTCGCTCAGGCTGCCGTTATTTTCAAGGCTGAAGATTCTCTGCTCAGATGTTCTTGTCTTGGAATCTGTCTTTGAAACATTAGCTCTGTACTCTAAGTTTACAGCACCCGTTGTATAGTGGATAAGTATAGAGTTCTTATAAGAGCCGTTGCCCTCGTAATACTCATACAGATCAGAAAGATTATTGTATGTCTTGTATTCTACACAACGTTCATTTTCAACCTTAACTATGCTGATAGTTTCAACATTGCCGCCGTAGTTATATCTGAGGATAAGCTCGCTCATACCGTCGTTATCAATATCAACAATCGCCTTGCCGGTAAGAGTGATTGTGGGTATTACCGAATCATTTGTAGACTGTACCTTAGGAATATTTGCATAGTATTCGTCAAGCATATCAGTATCATCTTTGACCTTAACTTTAATCTTTGCAATTGCTTCAGAGTTAAGCGGTGATGTTACCGTTACAAAGGTTATACCCGGCTTGATACCCTTAATATTACCCTGGTTATCAACTGTTGCAATTGTTTCGTCCTCTGACTCATAAACGTATGTAGGCGCTGAATAATCCTCAGAAAGAATTGTTACTCTTGCTTTAGCTACCTCGTCTTCTTTTACTTCAACGAAGCATGTATCCCAACCGGTAGCGTCCTGTTCGATCGTTGAATAGCATACGCTGTACATCTCTGAATATACATCTGCTTCTGTGAGAATTTTCTCTTTAGGTGTGCTGTCTGAGCTTGTATCAGCAGCAGTATCAGAATCACTCTCTATAAGGTTGCCTTCCTCGTCATACTGAGGCTCTGTTTCCTCTTGCTCCTTGTCCTTGCCTTCTTCTGCAAGATAGAAGATTCTTACATGATCTTCATCATTATCACGCTTATAATAAAGTGCAAGCTCCGGATTACCGTCGCTGTCCAGATCTCTGATGATCGAACCTGTCAGAGTATTCTTAACAACAGTCTTTGTATTTTCAGAATCGGAATCGGAATCTGAATCGCTGTCTGAGTTTTCTTCGTTCTCGTCATCAGTCTTTTCGCTGTCGGTAGAATCTATATCAGTTGAACCGTCAAGAATAGAATTGATAAACTTATTGTATACATTTATCGCATTTTGCTTTTCGTCTATTACGTTTACAATAAGAGAAGCAGTAATTGTTTCGTTGCTCTTGAGTGTTGCCGTAATAGTTGTGCTGCCTGAAGATACGCCTGTAACTCTGCCCTGTTCGTCTACCTTTGCAATAGACGGATCGTTAGATTTAAGTTTAAGCACCTTATCGTCTGCGCTTTCAGGCTCGATAATGATATCAAGAGAAGCAGACTCTCCCACTCTCAGGCTGATAGAAGATTCAGGGAACTTTATTGACTTAACGCCGTTTTCGTCAACTGCTGATGAAACAGCAGGTTCGGGCTGACCTTGATCTTTATGAGTGTAGAAATAAATTCCTGCGCCAATTATAAGCGCTACCAAAAGAGCAATAATGATTCCAATAATTACCTTTGTCTTTGTAGAAAAAGCGTCTTCATCTTCATCTTCGTCTTCGTCATCGTCGGTTTCTTCGTTTTCTTCATCGGCAATTTTAGCTTTGCCTGTATATGTTACTGTACCCTCGTCATCAGGCTCGAAAATCTCATCGTATTCCTCGCTGTTATTTTCGTACTCCTCATAATCCTCGTCGTCAACATCGAAGTCGGAGTCTTCAAAATCCTCGTCATCAGTTTCATCGTCGTCGGATTCTTCTTCCTTTTTATCCTCAGGTTCTTCCTTTTCTTCATCGGACTCAAACTCTGCTGCAAATTCATCTTCAAAGTCATCATCCAATTCAGATGAGATCTCATCACCAGAGGTTTCTTCCTGTTCGGGCTTTTCTTCCTTCGGCTCCTCTTTCTTTTCCGCTTTCTTTTTCTTCAAGTCTTCTTCACGCTTGCTCTTTGCAGCCGCAAACGCATTTTTGAATGACTTTGCAGACTTCATTTTGGGCGACAAATCTTCATCGCTGTCTGCCTTTACCGCCGAGTCGATCTCGTTGAAGTCTTCTTCAGCCGACTCTTTTTCAGCAGTTTCAACGGCGGGCTGCTGCTTCTGCTTTGCTGCTTTTGCACGTCTTGCCGCACGTATTGCTTCTTCGATCTCTTCTTGAGTCAAAGGAGTCTCATCGATAAAATCACTCATGCACATCTTCCTTTTCTTAAAATTTTTTCTTAAAATATTCCCTAAAATATTTTAAATTTAAGGCGACACATCACAAATACCGCCTGACGGCTTTGTACCGAATCTGCTTGATCTTTTCCGTCAACTGCACAGAGATTTCCGTACACTATGACAAAAAAATCCACTGTACATCTTCGGCACAATATCTGTGCG
Organism: Clostridia bacterium; assembly: GCA_017402845.1. Lineage (GTDB taxonomy): Bacteria > Bacillota > Clostridia > Oscillospirales > Acutalibacteraceae > RUG592. Next base: position 11,776 of record JAFPLH010000100.1, on the reverse strand, counting down.
GTATTGCCTTTAATTTCTAAATAATTCTAAACAATTTTAATATATAAAAGATTACCTCTTAAAACCTTCTCGACTATTTAGAAATTCGCCGCTTGAAAATACCGATCGTATCTCGGTGTAGTCGGTAAAAAAAGCGATACTTTATTCATTATATAAAATAATATGAGGTCGGTCAATAGAACATTAGTAAAAAAAACCCCAAAAAAGTATTATTTCTTTTAAGATTCCTGCACAAAAAACAAAAATCAACTAAATAAATACATTTTTAACAGATAAAAAAATCGAGAACACCTTAAAAAAATCTGTTCTCGAATAACAGTAATACCGCTTCTGCCTTGTTTTTCCATAACCCCCGAGAATACAAAGCAGCCGATAATACAAACTAAAGAAACACTGATCGAATCACGCACGAACGGCATAACGCTCTCTCGCACGCAGCTTTTCGTCAAACCGACCTTGATTTTCTTGAAATACGTCAGTATTCCTGAAAGCTCTGCAACCAATTTGACTGAAATTTCTACGGTGCAGTATAAGCAGCGAATTTTTCAGTGTTTCTCTAAAATTCCGACCGTTTTCTCACAAAGCTATTATACAACATTATCAATTCATTTTCAAGTTTTCACGAAAAAATTATTACAAAAAATACATTTCTATTTTTGTATATATTTACCCCAAAGAAAAAACAAACTAAGTACACACCGCACAATATGCATAAAGAAAAGCTTATTATGCGGTGCTGCATTTTTATGTGTAAATTCAGTTTGTAACAAGTATTACATTTCTTATTTCTTTTTTGAATAGCTTGAATTTATCATATCGTCAAGCTCTCGTTTAAGCCCCTGTCCCGTTGACGAAAAACTTCTAAGCGTACTCGGCTGACTTTCATTATAGTCCATAGAATTTTGCACAGACATACTTTCTGTGTCGCTTTCGCCTGATACGCTGCCTGATACCATACTTTCTATCTGTGCGGCAGTTTGCTTTGCGTTATCGCTGTCTGAATTCTTTTCTGTATCTGTACCGCTGTTATTCTGAGGTATCATTTTACCTGTATGATCTGTTGTATATTCGCCCTTAGGCAAAAGCTGAGATATAGGTACGATCTCGTAGCCTAACTCCTGTATACATTCTATTATCATAGGCAGCGCCTGCGGAGTATTCTCTCCCCCGTTGTGCATAAGCACAATTGATCCGCTTTTTATATTGCTTTTTATTCTTGCGCACATCTCCTCAGCGGAAAGCCCTTTCCAGTCGAGAGAGTCAACGTCCCATTGAACACAGTAAAGTCCCATATCGTTTACTGTATCTACTACATTATTATTGTAATCTCCGTAAGGCGGACGAAACAGCGTCGGTTTTTTGCCCGTAAGCTTTTCTATCTCGCTGCTGCACTTCTCAATTTCCGTTCGCATTTCAGAGGTGTCCTTCTGAGTCATATAAGGGTGAGTGTCGGAATGGTTTCCCACATCATGACCTGCTTTTGCTATCGCCTTAACGTCATCAGGATATTTTCTCACCCAGTCGCCAACTAAAAAGAATGTAGACTTTACGTTATACTTTTCGAGAGTATCAAGCAGACTTTGCGTTTGTTCGTTGCCCCACGCTGCGTCAAAGCTGATACTAACCTTTTTCTCCTGCGTTTCTACACAGTAAATAGGTATTCTCCTTTCGGTTGCATTTACGCTTACAGTCTTGCTGCCGGCTGTTGCTTTGAATATACCCACGCACATTAATACTGCAAGCGCTATGCCCATTACCGTTAAGCGTTTCCTTGTCAGAATAAAAACCTTCATCGACATCACTCCGTTTTGTTTTTGTCAACACCGCACGAAGCTCGCCAAGATACGCTTTCGCTGTCTTTGTACGGTGCTGCTGTTATTATTTGGGTATTATATTATATGTTTACATACTTTTAAGTATTACGTATGGCTATTGACGAACAGAAACTTTTGTAATATACTTTAAATATATAAAATACCATTTACAGACGCCATTATAATTCAATAAAGGTTGATCGTTAGATATTATTTACAAGAGGGGATTTTTATGAGTACGTATTCAATTGTAACCGATACAGGCTGCGATATGCCCTCTGCACTTGCAGATAAACTCAAGCTGAGTGCAGTACCGCTTAAAGTAATCGTTGCCGACAAAGAGTGGGATTCATCACTAACAAAGCTTAATATCAGCAGCTCCGGTTTTTATGACATTATTCGCAAGGGAATTGACGTAAAAACATCTTCTCCGTCGCTTGAAGATTTTTTGCGCTACTTTAAAAAAGAGCTTAACAAAGGAAAGGATATTTTGTACATTGGCTTTTCTTCAGGACTAAGCGGCACTTACAATGTCGGACGAATTGCAGCAGAGGAGCTTGCATCTGAATTTCCCGATAGAAAGATATTAACAATAGATAGTCTTTGCGGCTCAATGGGACAGGCATTACTGTTATACTACTGCGTACAAAAACAGCGTGAAGGTGCAACAATAGAGGAAACCTATGTTTATGCAGAAAAGCTCAAGCTTCACGTTTGCCACTGGTTCACAGTTGACGATCTGCTCCACTTGAAACGAGGCGGAAGAATTTCTCCTACGGTTGCTTTTGTAGGCTCTGTTATGAACATCAAGCCCGTGCTTCAGGTCAATACTGCCGGAAGGCTTGAAATTATGTACAAAGCAAGAGGCAAGAAAATTGCGATCGCAAAGCTTGTTGAGCAAATGGGCGAACGATTTAATCCCGATGAAAACGATATTATTTTTATCAACCATGCAGACTGCCCACAAGACGCTGAATTGCTCGCACGCTCCATTACAAAAAATTACGGAATAACAAATTTCGTTATTTCTGAAATAGGTCCGACTTTCGGCGCACACTGCGGTCCGGGTGCTGTGGCTTTATACTATATCGGTAACAGATAATTGGTACATCTGAACGAAGGCAGTTTTTCATAACTGCCCCGATACCATTCAACACCGCCTGTGGCTGATGTCACCCACAGCGGTGTTGTGCTATATTGAAAGGAAAACTATTATGAATCTTGAAGAAAAGACACTGTCCTCAGAAGTAATATACAACGGCTCTGTTGTAAAGCTTAATCTTGTCAAAGCTGAGCTGCCCAACGGAAAAACCGCATCAAGAGAAGTAGTAAATCATCCCAGCGGTGTTACGGTTGCAGCTCTTACAAATGATAACGAGCTTTTATTTGTTCGTCAATATCGCTACCCTTTTCACGAAATTGTATTGGAGCTGCCTGCCGGCAAATTAGAAAAAACCGGAACTCCTCTTGAAAACGCAAAAAGAGAGCTGCTCGAAGAAACCGGCGCTGTAGGATATAATTTTATTTCTTTGGGCAAACAAATGGTATCTCCCGGCTATTGCGATGAGGTAGTACACATGTATATGTGCAGAATAGATCATTTTGAACAGCAGCAGCCTGATGAAGATGAATTTCTGGAGATACTGAGAATACCGCTTGACAAAGCTGTTGAAATGGTTTTGAATAACATCATAGTTGACGGAAAAACTCAAACAGCAGTTTTGAAGGCGTCAATGCTTCTTCGATCCGGTGCAGTATGAGTGTACCGCCAATAATTATTTTGAGGTGATAATATGCCTATTGAGCCTATCAGAACAATAGTTATAGACGACGAACACGCGTCAGCCGAGGCAACAATTGCAATACTCAAAAAATTTCCTGAGATCAAGGTGATAGATTATATCGACAACAGTGCAGAGCTTATCTCAAAGCTTCCGAATACAGACGCCGAGCTTTTAATACTTGATATCGAAATGCCGCATAATAATGGAATGAATGTTGCTTCATTCGTAAAGAAAAAGCACCCTCAGATAGAGATCATTTTCTGTACCGGACACGCTTACTTTGCCGCAGACTGCTATGACTTTGAACCTGTCGATTTTGTAACAAAGCCGATAAATACCGCAAGAATACAGCGTGCTATCGAACGTGCCCAGAAAAAGCTGAGAAATACTATCTCTGAAATAACCATTGCCAACGATAAAAAGCCAGACACCAAAAGTAAAAAGATCGGAATAAACGCCGAGGGCGGTTATCAGATAATGGACGTTGACAATATTCTGTTTATTGAAAAGAAGGGCAGAAAGGTTTACATAAACACGAAAGGTAAAAAATCTCTTGTTTCTAAATATAATCTGACTCAGCTTGAAGAAATTCTTGCTCCGCATGATTTTTTCAGATGTCACCAATCTTTTATTGTACCAATCAAGAAAATAAGATATGTTAAAAACAATCAGTTCGGAAAAACATATTCAATCATACTCAAAGAAAGCTATGACGAAATACCATTAAGCAGAAGCAAGCATGCCGAAATTAAAGAAAAGCTTGAGTTATACGGAATAAAATTTGTATAGTTTTTTCTGTATTATTTGCATTTGTATCATACAGTGTGCAGAAATTGCCGCTGTTTGAAATAAATTATTAAAAACTCTTGATTTTTATCTCAATTAATGTTATTATATTAATGAATGAGATATAATTAAGGAGGTGCTTACAATGCCTAATATTAAATCAGCCAAAAAGCGTGTTAAGGTTATCGCTACCAAAACAGCTCAGAACAAGGCTACAAAGTCCGCATTGAAGACAACTATCAAAAAGGCTAATGCCGCTATTGAGAACAATGCTGCTGACAAGGCAGAGGCAGTTAAAGTTGCTATTAAGAGAATAGATCAAGCTGCTGCTAAGGGTTTGCTCCACAAGAATAAGGCTGCAAGAAACAAGTCTGCTCTTGTTAAGAAACTCAACGATGCTCAGTAATTTATAGTTGAGAACTCATTTACCGTCCATTTTCATGGGCGGTTATTTTTTTCTTATAATTTTTATTATAAATAAAAAACCGGACAGCTCGTCACCGTCCGGTATAATTATTTTCTAAGTTATGTCTAAATTAGAAGTATACGTCCATCTTGCCTTCAACAGTGTCGTTTACAACGTAGTAAGCGGCATTCTCCTGGGGCTTGATATAAACCTTAATTGTCTTGATCTCGTCTGTGTTGCCCTGTGCTGCATAGGTCTTCTTAACATTCTCAACTACCTCTTTGCAAGCATTCTGAACACCATTGAACTCTACAAAAACATCTGTTGTAACTTCAGCAGCCTTTGCAGCCTTCTTTGCAGCAGGCTTCTTAGCAGCAGCCTTTGTTTCAGCTTTCTTCTCCTCAACAACAGGAGCCTCTGCCTTAACTTCAGCTTTCTTCTCCTCAACAACAGGAGTCTCTGCCTTAACTTCAGCTTTCTTCTCCTCAGCAACGGGAGTCTCTGCCTTTACTTCTGCTTTCTTTTCCTCAACAACAGCAGCTTCTGCCTTTGCAGCCTTAGCAGCCTTAGTTTCTGTCTTTTTTGTTTCTTCCTTTGCAGCCTTAACAACGGGCTTCTCCTGAACCTCAGCTGCAGCTGCCTTCTTAGCCTCTGTAACCTTTGTTTCAGCTTTTGCTGCCGGTTTAGCAGCAGTTGATTTCTTCTTTGATGTTGCCATTGAAAATTACCTTCTTTCGTTTTCTCTCTTTTAAACTTATGCAAAACAAATTAACAAATATATTTTGGCATAACTCTTATTTAGCCTAATGCTATTATACACCTTTACTAATTAAAAGTCAAATTTTTATGTAATAAATACAAATTTTCAGATATTCATACTATTGCTTAGATTTATCTATGAATTTTTTGTGAAGATTTAATATATTTCTTGTAAGAAAAGATTACCCCAAAGCAACAGTCCGCAAAACTATCACTTTGGGGTAATTGATAACACTAAATTTTATTTAAGATATGTACCGTCTTCTCCGATTTTTCCTTTAACTGTATTGCTTGGAGTATCAAGAACATAAATACGCGCGTTGCCTTGTCCGATGCTGTCTGTGGTAAGTGTATTGTTTGTTACAACAACCTTATTGCCGGTAACTGCATCGTAGTAAGTACCATTTTCAACGTTAGTAAATGTTGCGCCGCCTGATACTGTTACAAGCACATAGCTGTCTATATCGCCATCTGTATAACGACGTTTAAACGCAAACTTTGAACCTTTGCAGCCTGATGTCGAATACTGACCTTTCTGCAAAGCAGGAATTTCACGTCTGATAAGATTAAGCTTCTGCAAATGCTTTGCAAGAGGACTTTCAAGAGTATCAGCAACAGTACCGTTTGCAGAATACTTTGCAAAGTCGCTTGCTGTTACAGTACCTTCAAGATAATCGCCGAAGTAAGCACGTCCTGTACTCTCCAAAGGAAGATGACCGTCACCGCCGTCAATAACAACGCCCTTCTTGAACTCTACCTCTGAACCGTAATAGATACACGGAATACCTCTGAATGTAAACATAAGGCTTAAATTCTCTGCCCATGCAGCAGTACCGCCGTTAAATCTGATCTTATCGTTAGGCTGAGGGCCGTAGTCGTGAGAGTCAACATAAACAACATTCCATGTTGAATCGTTGAAGTAAGGATCTTCTTCAAGTGCAAGATTATACGCACTGTTAGGATCACTAAAGTTGTAATGAACTGTAAAGTCAATAGCGCCCATACCGGAGAACTGACTGTAATCGGGCTTATGATAATCGTTACCTTTCAGCAAAGCATTATCTGATTTAGGCTGTGCAGACATATTCTTATCATTGTCTGCCCAGTGCTGGAGCGTGAGATCCATATTTGAATTAATGCTTGCAGCGTCGCTTGTCCATTTCCAATCTTTGTCAAAAGACGGATCTGTTTCTTTCCATGTATAGAACTGTACAGATTCAGAAACATGCTCTCTGTACCAGATAGAACCGTATCTTGTACATACCTCGCCGAACATATAGAAATTATCGGCAGCATTCATAAGCTGCGGCAAAAACATTTCATTAAGTGAAAGTCTTGAAATATGTCTAACTGTATCAACACGGAAAGCGTCAACGCCCATATTAATATAATCTGTATAAATATCAACAAGAGCCTTTGCAACCTCAGGATTTTCAGTATTAAGGTCTACGCAGTCGCCGGCGATCTGAGCATATTTGCAAGTCCAGTCGTCCCAGTTAAGGCTTCTCCAGTGACCATTATGATAATAGTTATTAACATTATACTTATCGCTTGTGGAAACCTTTCCCGTATCGCCTTTATCAGAAAGCGGACTGTCTGTTGCGTTGTTTGTTTTAACACCTGTGTCCTTCATAACCATCAAACGCTGGTCATACTGCTTCTGACCGGGCTGTGCCCAATACTCCTCAGCAGAGGACAAACCAAATGTATCAAGCAAAAGCTGTGTAGGCTTCATACATTTTTCAATATCTGCAAGATCGCTGATATTTTCGTATTCTTTTGTGAACAGAGGACAGAAGGTCGACTCGCCAAAGTTACCTGTATGATTCCATACAACGTCCTGTATGATCTTCATATCTTTATCGTGTGCGGCGTCGATAAGATCCTGATAAGTAGCTCCGGGACTTTCATAACGTGGATCTACCTTTGAAAAATCAAATGCATGATAACCGTGATAGTCATATCCACTGGCATTTTCTACAACAGGAGTTATCCAGATCGCACTAAAGCCCAAAGCCTTGATATAGTCGAGCTTATCTATCAAGCCCTGAAAATCTCCACGCCAAGCCGGATCACTATCAGGGTTATTATATTCACCGTCAGCCCAGCAGTGTACATTGTTCGATGTATCGCCGTCATAGAAACGTGTAGTAACTACAAAATAGATTGAATCTTCACGAAGATCTGTACGGTCATAATCAACGACATCTTTATGTATAGGATCTTTTGTGTACCACTTATCGTTGTAATACCAATATTCACCGGCTGCCGATCTTGTGAGCTCCTTAGTCTTAGCGTTACCGGAAATAAACTGCATATTTATTTTTGTAACATTCTCAAATGTATGTTTATACCAATTATCGCCCATATCGGCATCTTTTTTCATAGCCACACCGGGATAATCTGTTTCGATATTTTTAGGAAGGCTGTTCCAATAATAGACTGTCGGAGCAGAAGCCTCAGTATAATAATGAACAGTTATACCTGTTTGTCCGTTATCAGCGGCACTTGTTGTAATAATTGCAGCCGAAGCCATTATAACAACCGATAATACTATCGCAAGTATTTTTTTAAGCGTCATACTTTTCACCTCATTTTAATTACAATCAGGCAGTATATGACACATTTGCACTGGTCAATACTGCCTTATTGTTATTCTCTATTAATGCTTAGATCAGCTTAATTTGATCAAACCAACAGAACACTGCTGAACCATTGAAGCATCCTTCAGGCTAACCTTGTTGTCATGGTTTACATCAGCTTTCTTAAACTCTGCGTCTGTCGGAACCTTCTTACCAATTGCCATACTCTGAATAAGGTAAGCGTCCTTGAGCTCTACCTTTCCGTTTCCGTCAACGTCACCGAGGAGATCTGTAACAACTGTCTCACTGTCGGTATCTGCATCAGAAGTAGTATCAGTTGTCTGTTCACTGTCTGTTTCAGTATCCGAGGTTACATCAGTTGCTGTATCGGTTGTTGTATCGGTTGTTGTATCGGTATCATCTGAACTTGTATCTGTTGCTACCTCTGTATCGTCGCCTGTAACAGTAACAACACACTCAGCCTTAAATCCGCCGTCCTTTGTTGTTACGGTAATTGTAGCCTCGCCCTCTGCAGCTGCTGTTACAGTACCGTCAGAAGCTACTGTTGCAACGCTTTCTTTGCTTGAGCTCCATGTTACAGACTTATCTGTTGCGTCACTTGGGTTAACTGTTGCGTTAAGCTTTACAGTATCGCCAACCTTCAAAGAAGCTGTTTTCTGGTCGAGAGTAACGCCTGTAACTGCTACGTTTTCATCTGTATCGGATTCGATCAGATCATTAACGCTCGTATAAGTATATGTTACGGTTACAGTGTCGTTCTTTACTGTATTATTCTGAATAGACATATTAACCGTATATGTACCGAGCTTGTCGGGAGTAAATGATAATCTATTGCCTGTCTGATAATAAACTGTATTTACGGGGCTGCCGTCAGGATCAATAACCTCTGTCTTATAGAACAGTATCTTATTGTTTACATTACCGCCTGCGCCGTCAACGATAACAGTTGTTGAACCGCCCTTTTTGATCTGAGCGTTATTTGCAGGAGATGCGCCCAAAAATACAGGCTGCTCAACCTTTGCGGGATCTTTGATCTCATAAGTGATCTCACGGCTGTTAGTTTCGCCTGCGCCGTCCTTTACCTCTGCTGTAAGAGTATATGTGCCTTCAGCAGTAGGAGTCCATACAGCAGTATTCTTTGTTGAAAAATCCTGTATAACTTCTTTTGCAGTACCGCTTACTGAGAACTTATACTGAAGATTGCCGTCGCCGCCCTCTGCCTCAACAGAAAGTGTAATGTTTGCATTAACGTATGCAGGGGACTCTAAATCTCCGCTGAAAGATTTGATCTTTATAGCGCTTGTGTCATACATTGACCATGACTTTGCTTCGAGGTCATACAAGTTACCTGTGATATTTGTAACATCATCTGTAAGCTTGGAGCCGTCACCGCCGCCGTCTTTAAGGATAATAATACCTGTAAGCTCACCTACATCGCAGGGCAGATCCAGATAATATACATCATTATCAATGGCTTGCATAGCAACGCCCGGCCATGCTGAGCTGTACTCCTTGTTGCCGTCACACCAATAATGAATATACGGTGTTTTTGTTGTAGTTGTTTTAAGATAAATGGTTTTGCCATAGCTGCCGGCAGCGCTGGCACTGATCAATACGTTCCCGCAGACTGCAAAAAGCATCATAATGACCAAAAGCACCGATATGGCTCTTGCCGCAGTCTTTCCTCTGTTTTTAGACATTAAGCATTTCCTCCTTTTATGCGTACTTCGCATATTCTCTATTCAATTATATTAAATTAAAGAAAGTGAATAATTCTTTATGAGAATATTATTTTTTCTCGCCCTCCAAACTTTTCACCCGTTCTTTGTGCAGTTTGACATAAGGCAAAAAGTTTATCGAACTATTAAATATAGAATAAAGTACACATATTAAAAATTGTATATTTATTATTATTGTAAACATTGAATATGTTTTTTATATGTTCCTTTTTGTGATTATTTGGTGAAAAATACTTAATTTCTACATATCCAACAGCGTCTTTAAATCTTCAAACGACTTGACCGACATACAAGGCTGATCTGCAAAACCGAATCCATACTCTGCGAAGATAAAATCCACGCCTGCCTGCTTAGCCGATATCTGATCTAAGATCGTATCCCCGATATACACAGGAGCCTGAAGTCCGTTTCTCTCTGCGATAATTTGAATATTTTCTGCTTTCGACTTACCTGTTCTGCCTGCGCACTCAAAGTCATCAAAAAATCTTTGCATATTATGTGCAGTAAAAAAGCCCTGAATATATCCGTCCTGGCAATTCGACACCACAAAGAGCTTATACTCTTTTTTTAACTCCTCCAATACAGACTCCTCATTTTCATAAAGCAAGCCGCCGTTAAGCGACAAAAATTCAGACTCATCAGTAATAATGCTATCTTTAACAACTTTTCTCTGTTCAGGTGTTGCGTGTGGGATAACCTTATCAAATATACTGTCAATTCTCAGCCCCATACATTGGCTCAGTCCTTCGTAAGTCATATCAGGTTCAAGACCTGCTTTTATCATAGCATTGTTCCATAGCTGTACTACTGCGGCAACAGCGTCCCACAGTGTCCCGTCGAGATCGAATATCAGTGAATCATATTTTTTTGTTTTCATTTTTCCATTCTCCTTATTAGTTAGCCCCTGAATAAATCACGTCCTGCGCTCGTTTTACGCACTCTGCCGAAAAATCTGACGGCGCATCTCCGGCACAATATCTGTGCAGTGTTGCCCTAAGCGATACGATCACTCGATTTAATCAGTGTTTCCTTAGAAAAAAAGCGGCAGTCACAACCTTTTCTGATCGTGACTGCCTTGTCAGCATTAGTGAAGCTCTGAATAAAACCGGTGCTCATATTGCGCCGCCAGATTTAAGGTCAATTTGACGAAAAGATATAAGCAAAATGAGTTTCAAGCCCATTGGGCGTGGTTTGGTCAGTAATTTCTCAGGCTTTAAGTTTTTTCTATAACCTCGTAAACACGTCCCTTTTGTGTAAGAACCTCATATGTTTCGTTAAACTCATCCATATCGGTACCTTCTGCTACGATAACCTTATATTTATATGTGCTTTGCTTGCTTACCGTTGTAGAGAAGCGAGTAAAAATAACAGCACTTACAAGGAAAAAAGTGATTGCAAATACAAATGCAAAAGTTGCAAAGGGCGTTCCGTGTTTGATTATTCCCAAAATACTAATTGTTGTCGCCGCAATGGTGAACAATATAAAGAGTATGATCGGAATAGGTCTTGTTTCGTCGTCTACGATGATTTTGGTAGTTTCTGTTCTACTTACGATTTTTACTCCACGCATAATTTTATCCCACCCAATTAAAAAAATCTCTTATATATATTCTACTATATTTACGATAAAATTCAATACTTTTTTCAAAAAAATTTATAAATTTTTGAAATTTTCTTTTGAACAATCGGTTTGAGTTGAATTAATCGGGAAATTCGTATAACAGTTCCAAACTAATTCACATAAATAAAAGCCCACAATACTATCTATCACATACATTAATTTCAATGCACTGTATTTAATTTTCAGCTTACTGTGAATAACAAGCCGTTTATTTTTGAGTTTCCCCGTTATCAGCAACGAAGGTTACATCTACCTTAAACACCG
>JAFPLH010000099.1 GCA_017402845.1 Clostridia bacterium | reverse complement strand
GCCCCGGTTTTGAGAAATAAAAGTGGGCAAAGAATTATTGTTTTTAATAATAAACAGCTTTGACCGCAAGAAATAAGCTTACGATTTTATTATGTATAACTGCGATAATGTCAGCGGCGACTCGCCGCCCCACTTTTGTTTTAAAAAGTGGGCATAAAGTGGGCAAAGAATTATTGTTTTTAATAATAAACAGCTTTGACCGCAAGAAATAAGCTTACGATTTTATTATGTATAACTGCGATAATGTCGGCGGCGACTCGCCGCCGAAAAGGTCGGGGCAGGTGCTTTTTAGACACCTGCCCCTTTTAAGGAAAGAAAAATATGAAAAAGTATGGAAATCTCTGAATTAATTATTCTGCAAGCTCAGCTTTTCTCTGCTCAATAACCTTTTGCGCAACATTTGCGGGTGCGTCCTCATATCTTACAAACTCAAATGTAAATGAGCCTCTGCCCTGTGTTGCCTGACGGAGAAATACAGCAAAATCATGCATTTCTGCCATAGGTACTTCAGCGTCTATCTGCTGATAACCCGATTCCGCAGGTGACATACCTAATACTCTGCCACGGCGTTTTGTAACCTCGCCCATGATATCACCCATGTTTGAGTCGGGTACAATTGCCTTCAATGTGCCGATAGGTTCAAGAAGCGTCGGATTTGCAATAGGCATACCGTTCTTATAAGCGATTGAAGCGGCTGTTTTAAATGCCATTTCAGATGAGTCTACCGGGTGGTAAGAACCGTCGTACAATGTAGCCTTTAATCCTACAACCGGATAACCTGCAAGAGGTCCCTTTGCAATGCTGTCACGCAAGCCCTTTTCAACTGCCGGGAAATATCCCTTCGGCACGGAGCCGCCGACAACTCTCTGATCAAAGAGAAGATCATCGCCGTCGTATGGTTCAAACTCTATCCATACATCACCGAACTGACCGTGACCGCCGGACTGCTTTTTGTGTCTGCCCTGAACCTGAACTTTTTTGCGAATGGTTTCTCTGTAAGCAACCTTCGGCGGTTCAAGTACAACGTCTATACCATATTTATTTTTAAGCTTGGATACAACAACGTCTAAATGCTGTTCGCCCAAACCGGACAATACCATTTGATGTGTTTCGTGATTTGTCTTGAAAACAAGAGTTTTATCTTCTTCGCAAAGCTTCTGTACTCCCTGAGCTACCTTATCTTCGTCTCCCTTCTTCTTAGGCGCAATTGCCATTGAATATGAAGCGTTCGGATATTCGATAGATTCAAGCGTAACCTTTCTTACGGGTGAACATAATGTGTCGCCTGTATTAGTGTTAAGAAGCTTTGGTATACAGCCTATATCGCCTGCGCCTACAAAGGTTGCGTCCTCTTGCTTTTTGCCCTTGGGTATCATTACCTTTGTAATTCTTTCAGTCTCGCCTGTTCTCATGTTTATAAGCGGAGTATCGGTGGAAACCTTACCCGAAATAACCTTGAAGTATGAAAGCTTACCTACAAATGGATCGGATACTGTCTTAAATACCAAAGCGGCAGTTGCGGCAGAAGAATTAACAGCTATCTCAACAGGCTCGCCGTTTGTATCGGAAGCAACCTCGCTGCCCTTTGCAGCGCTCGGAGCAAGCCATACAAGACTGTTAAGGAACTGATCTATACCGTATGTGAGCTGAGCGTCACCGCAGAATACAGGACAGATAGTACCGTCTTTAACACCCTGTGATACGCCAAGTATAATTTCTTCGGGAGTGAACTCCTCGCCCATAAGGAACTTGTCGAGAAGCTCTTCGCTTGTTTCTGCTACGGCTTCGTTAATAGCTGTACGCAAGCCCTCAAGTCTGTCACCCATATCGGGCAGCGGTACTTGCGTAACCTTTTTGCCGTCATATTTATATGCTTTATAATCAAACAGGTTTACATAAGTGTTAGCCTGACCATTCTCAATATATGGAACTACAACAGGACATACCGACGGACCGAACTCTGCTTTTAGTGTTTCAAAAACACGGTAGAATCTTGCACTTTCGTCGCAAAGACCGTTTACAAAGAATACCTTTGTAAGACCTTGCTTTTCTGCAAGCTTAACGGCTTTTTCTGTGCCTATGCTTACACCGTTTTTGCCCGAAACAACTATGACCGCAGTATCTGCTGCACGCATACCCTCATAAAGTCCGCCCTGAAAATCAAGCAGACCGGGAGTGTCGATAATATTTATTTTATTGCCCTTCCATTCAAGCGGTGCAATTGAAGATACAACCGATACCTTTCTCTTGATCTCTTCAGGATCAAAGTCAAGCATTGTGTTGCCGTCTGCAACAGAGCCAAGTCTGTCTGAAGCACCCGACAAATAAAGCATTGCCTCTGCAAGAGAGGTTTTACCGCAAGAGCCGTGACCGGCAAGCGCAATATTAAAAATCTTATTTGGTTCGTACTGTTTCAATCGGAATAACTCCTTTCAATCTATATACTTTCTATATACTTTCTATATGCTTTGATCTATATGCTTGTTATCTTGATATGATCTCAGCCTTGAATATCGTTACAGCGCTGTATCTGCTGTAATGATACTTTTTCGTGATCGTCACTTTTGATTTTATGTCGATAGATCACTAATTTGGGCGCATTATGTCAAATACGCATTTCAAACAATAAACACCCTCACTGATTATTAATTATATCACGTTTGCACAAAAAAGCAATGCATATTCTTTCTTTTTAATAAAAATATCTGTTTTTCACAAAACAAGCAGTACTCTTTCGTAACATATTACCAAACAAATTTTTGTACACTAATACAAAAATGTAAATAATACAGAAAACCCGCCATTTCAATTGAAATTGACGGGCTTTTGAACTGTATTTTATGTATTCTCCAACCATTCAAGCACCTTTGGAATATCGTCAGGATTCAGACCGTGTAAGTCGTCATCATGAGAAATAAAGGTACAGTTTCCGTGCTTTTCAAGCTTTTCATATAGCTGCTGCGCCTGTTTGTATGAAACTTTTTTATCTTCTTTACTGTGAATGATAAGCACAGGTATGGTAATTTCGTCTGCCCAATATATGACCGAACGCTTTTTATATTCTTCGGGGTTTTCTTCGGGAGTACAGCCAATATAATTTACCATAACTTCTTTCATATCATCACGTTCTTCGTATCCGCTTATAGCGTCGCTCAGTGCAGAAACAGCAACAATACGCTTTATTCTGTTATCCTGACGGGCTGCCGGATATGTCATAACTCCGCCTCTTGAAGTGCAGGCAATGCAGAAGTCGGTCATATCTATAAACGAAAAATTATTCTCGCAAAGATCTATCAGCTTTATTACGTCGTGCAGATCATCGCCGCCGAATTGGTCAGAACCCTCTGAACCGCCTGCACCTCTGTATTGTGTGGCAACAATAGTATAATTGAACATACCGCAAAGTATTGCGACAGTATCGTCTTGAAGCTGCCCTATTTGTGAGTTGCCGCCTCTGTTGTACATTATACATTTTTGAGGTGTTTGTGACTCGATTGCAGATTTTGGTATAGCGATATAGGCTTTTATCTTATACCCGTCAGATAGATAAGTGAATTTATACGATACGCATTTCTGTTCAAGCTGTTCATTTAAGGCTATTTTTTGGATATCGAATACTTCGTCGCATTCGTAGTCCTCAAAGCGGTAAATATCGGGCTGTTCTGCTGTTTCTGTATGTACTTCTGATTCTGTCTGAACAGATGAATTTATTTGTTCGCTTGTACTCTGTTCAGACTTGCCGCAAGCTGAAAAAACCGATAATGATACGGCAGCCGCCAATAGTACAACTAAAAGTCTATTCTTTTTCATAAGCTTTACTTCTCCTTTTTTGTATTACGAATTCTTGCGAATTTATAATATATACCCCCAGCGATACAAGTATTCCTGCAATAATGTATTGAGCCTTGAACGGTTCGTTTAATATAATGCAGGAAAGAATTACTCCCATTATCGGTATAAGCGAGTTAAAAATTGCGATCTCCCCTACCGGATATTTTGACAAAAGATAATTGTAGATCGAAAAACCGTACACTGAAATAAGCGTTAAACAGAAAAGAATAAAGATACCCTCAGGCGTTACTGTGCTGAGTCTGCCGCCGAATATTAAACCCGATATTATCATAATACCGCCGCCGAAAAAGAGAGATATTCCCGTAGCATTTAAAATATCGGTTTTTTTAGATACTATTCTTGTAAGTATACCGCCGAATGCAGAAAAAACAGCGCTGAGAATCAACATTCCGTCGCCGCCCAAGGAAAAAGCCGAGTCCTGCCCCGAACCGATATTTACGGTAATGATACCGGAAATACCGAGAATACAGCCGACAGCTTTATTTACGGTAAAATGTTCGTCTTTGAATAATATGCAGGATATCGCTATAAGTATAAAGGTACTCAGCGAATCTATTACCGCAGAGCGTGAACCCGACAAACGTGAAAGTCCGATATAGTAGAATCCATAGTGAAGCGAAATGTTTATCAAACCGAAAGCAAGTATAAGAAAAACTGTTTTCATGTTATCAATTATTTTGTTCTTTCGTGAAAAAGATGATATTGTCCAAACTAAAATACCTGCCGAAAAGAAACGTATTCCGGCAAAAAGAATTTTAGCGGCGACATCTTCAGAATGTATATTGAATTCGGAAATTCCGAGTTTTATCAGCGGAAATGCAAACGCCCACGCAAAGGCACACGAAAAAGCCAATGCTGATTTTTTAAAATTTTGTATTTTTGTATCCAATTTCTCACCCTTAAAAAATTATAATATATTAGAAAAGTAAAATCAATACTTGTCATAATTTTATGTATATGATAGAATGATAACACACAAAAAACCGAGGAGTACAATTTAATGGATAATAACACAAATATTCCTATATGCAAAGTTGCAAAAAAATGCTCTGCCTGTCAGCTCAATAACATGGACTATAAAAGGCAGCTTAATTATAAACAGGCTATGGCTGTAAAGCTTTTAAGACGATTTTGCCGTGTTGAAGATATTATAGGCATGGAATATCCGTATTACTACCGCAACAAATCTCAGATGGTATTTAAACGAATTTCGGGCGGTAAAATAATTTCGGGTGTATATAAATCTGCAACGGGCGGCATTACTGCAACAGACGATTGTTTTTTAAACGACAGAAAAGCCAATGAAATAATAGCCTATATACGTACACTCCTGCCCGCTTTTAAAATTCCGGTATACGATATTGAAGCGAAAAAGGGAATACTTCGTCATGCTGCCGTTCGTACAGCAAAGGCAACAGGCGAATATATGGTAATACTTGTGTGCGCCTGTGATGATATGCGTGACTGGAATTTGTTCACACAAAAGCTTACCGCAAAATTCAGCGAGATAAGTACAATAGTTCTGACCGTCAGCAAAAGCGAAAAAATGGTTGCGGGCAAAAGTGAAAGAGTTCTTTTCGGAAAAGGTTATATTGAAGATGTGCTGCTGGGAAAAAGATTTCGTATTTCGGCAAATTCATTTTATCAGGTGAATACGAGTCAAACGGCAGTTCTTTATAAAAAAGCGATAGAGTTTGCAGGGCTTAACGGAAGTGAAAAGATACTCGATGCCTACTGTGGTACTGGTACAATAGGAATTTGTGCGTCAGATAATGTATCTTCGGTAGTGGGTGTTGAATTGAATGAGTCCGCCGTAAAAGACGCACAGTTAAACGCAAAAATAAACAATGTCAAGAATGCAGTTTATTATGCAGGTGATGCGGCTGCATTTATGAGCGAGCAGGCAAAAGAGAGGAATTCTTTTGATGCGGCTTTTGTTGATCCACCTCGTGCAGGGTGCAGCACAGTATTTTTGAAGTCGCTTTGTGCTTTGATGCCCGAAAAGGTTGTGTATATATCGTGCAATCCGCAAACGCTTGCAAGGGACTTGTATTTTCTGACAAAGAACGGCTATAAGGTGCGAAAAATCCAGCCGATAGATATGTTTCCGCATACCGGGCATGTGGAGTGTGCGGTACTGCTGTCAAAAAAATAAGTTAAGGTGAAGTAGAAAATGACTTTAACAAAAGCAAAATTATTGAAAGACGCAAAAGAAGAATCGAAAGAAGATCTTGATAAAAATAAAGGTTCTTTTCATTTGTTAATGCAGTCATTTGCGTCTGATAGCTGTAAGAACAGAAAAACAGATTATGAGAATCAAGAACTTGCAAAAGAAATATATAGTACACTTGGATGGAAAGCAAATAATTTTGATGTGATAAATTCATATTGGCAGACATTTTCTTGGGCAATGCATTTTTCGTTCCCGGAGAAGTATCCCAAAGCTAAATCAGGAAATGTAAAAATATATAAAAATTATAATAAGCAATATAATATACCCTCATTTCCCGAAAAATATATTAACGAAGAAGATGAAATTCGCAAACAAGTTAGTGAATTAATTCAAGAAAACCCTGATATAAGTGAATTTGCGGCACGTTGTCATTGTGCTGCAAACTTTTGTCCTTGTCCGGATAATTTTTTTAATTCGGCAAAGGGAACCAGCCGTGCAAAGGATTATTTACCGCTGATGATTGACCTGATACAATATTGTATCGATCATAATGAACCACTACTTTATAATAATAATCGAAAGATTGAAGTCGATAAATTGGGAGAGTGGAAAAAATGGTTTATTGATAATCAAGAGAGGTATTGCCTATCGGGTTATTATACAATAGAAAACAATAAACTAAAAGGAAAGCCGCTTTTTAATAATCAAAGCTTAGAATATCCCTTTCCAAAAAATAAAGAAGAAGTCAACGAGTGTATTACTAATATATTGAAAAAGATAGACAGCAGGGCAAATCAAATATTATCGGCTTATGAGAATAGTATTTGAGTGTTTGTCACCGATGAATAAAACTGATGATCTGCGTAAAATATAATATGCGGAAAAATTTCAAATTTTTTTCAAAAACCTCTTGATTTTTCAAATAAACAGTGATATAATATCTAATATTGAAAGACAAGAACAATTGGTGTTAATTACGCTGAGGGTACACCTGTTCCCATTCCGAACACAGAAGTTAAGCTTGGTGGTGCCAAAAATACTTGGGTGGCGACGCCCCGGGAAAATAGGGAGATGCCAATATTGTTCAAAGTAGTCGTCCAATAGGGCGGCTGCTTTTTTTTATTATTTTTTAATACATCTGATAAAAACTCCTTGCTTTACGTCAATATAAGGCAAGGAGTTTTTTAGGCAGCACCGAAAAAACAGTCCGACGTATTTCGAGGGAGTTTTGTGCGGTATTGCCATAAGAATATCTATGATGTATCAGATAATGTAGGCAAAGTAAAATATTTTATATTCTATTGCAATTATGAGAGCAGTTGTGTTAAAATATAAGGCAGCACCGCACAAAGACCGCATGAGATCGGCTGTATATCAGTGGGAATCTGCTTTAAAACGGAGGTAAAAATATGAACGATCAAAAAAGAATAATAAAAGATCTTAAAAGATTTGCATGCAATCGTGAACATTGGGCACTTCTTATTTTGTTATTGGCATTCTCATTAATACCCGGAATAATGGATTTTATGAGTACTACGAAATACGGTGTTTTTATGGGAGAATCTAAAAACGGTTATCTTGTAACGGTTATTGGAATTATACTTTCGGTAGCTGGGATCAGTATATATGCCGGATTTGCAGCAAGTGATTTTGAAAAGATAATAAAGGCTGTTGATGAAGACGGACTTCTTGATGTATTGTTAAAAGATTATGAAAAGAATAAACAGGTTTTATTTTTAGGTCAGGTAATATTGGGCAATACCTTTATTATTAAGCGTCAGAGTTCTTTAGCTATGCTTATAATGCCTTACAGTGCGATTCAGGCTGTATATCTTGAAAGAGCGTCAGATGAAGATAACAAAGTGTTTTATTATATTTGTGTAACAAGTGCAGATAAGCGTTATCAGAGTGCGCTGCCGCCCCGCTTTATTGCACCGGAGAAAACTGCAAAGACAGATTACGATACATTCTGTGCGTTTATCCGTGAGAAGAATCCGAATGTGTATTTCGGCTTCACTACTGACAAACAGTTTGCCGGACGCATTTAACGATCACATATCTTTCAGCGTTGTTTGTGAATTTGATCTCCCTTTAATGATATTGCAAAGGGAGATCTTTTTTTGCTTTTTGTGCTGTTGTGAAATTTAATAGTATTTATATGATTTGTGGATAAATATACGTTTTAATATACATACACACTTGATTTTTATGTGAATAAATGATATAAATAATATATGGGCATCTCTAAAAACCTCTTGCCGCTCATCTGCACCGTATCTTCAGCCGTCATCTTGCACAATAAATCCTTGAAATACGTCAGTATTCCCTCGGATTTCTTGTACAATCTGCCGACTAAATCTACGGCACATCTGAACGACATTAGGTTTTTAGAACTGCCCTAATATGTTATAGTTTTTGCCCCCTCTGTCAACGAAAGCCGGCAGAGGGGGATTTTTGATACTGATATCCTATGGCTTGTCAGTATGATATGGGAATATATGCAGTATTTTTTTGTATATATCGCAAAATATTGTGTTTTTCGCTTGAAAATATCGTTATTTTTTGCTAATATGTTAAGGAACCACTGAATAAATCACGTCCTGCGGACTGAGCACCCCTCTCGCTTGCCTTTTTTAGTCAAATTGCACTCAAATCACTTGAAATACGTCAGTAAAGTCTCGCCTGCCGGCTCGGTCGGTGCTGTTGCCTACGGCAACGTCTGCCACCGGCAGACCGCACCCGGCGTGATTTTCGCACAATTTGCCTGAAAAAATTCTAAGCGATACGGGCACTCGATTTAATCAGTGTTTTCTTAAGAGCAGGTTAAATTTGCAGTTATGGTGCGCTGCTGCCTTATCAGGCTGTTTGAAGGAGTGGGTTTTATGTCGATTTATGTTATTTCAGATTTACACGGTTATCCTATTGATAATTTTAAAAGCTTATTGAGCAAAGCAGAATTCTCATATAACGATTACTTGTTTGTGCTTGGAGATGTAATAGACAGGGGCGCAGACGGTATAAAGTATCTCAAGTGGCTTATGCTTCAATCTAATGTCGAATTGGTTTTAGGCAATCACGAAGCGATGATGCTTTCATGTGATTTTTTGTTTGATGATATCAGCGAAGAATCGATATCAAGACTTTCTGTTAAAAAGCTGAAGCTTCTTGAAACGTGGTTAGCTAACGGCGCAAGCCGCACTCTTGAGGAATTGTCTATCATACGGCCGACTGAGCGTAAGTATATACTTGAGTATCTGAGAGAAGCGCCGCTTTATGAAGAATTAGATATTGACGGGAAAAATTTTATTCTGACGCACAGCGGTCTTGGTAATTACTCGGCAGATAAAGAGCTATCAGATTATACTGCTGACGAGCTTTTGTGGAATCGTCCCAAGATCACCGATAAGTATAATGACGAAACCATAACTGTATTCGGGCATACTCCGACGTATTTCTACGGTGAAGAATACAACGGAAAAATTCTTAAAACTGATACATGGATAAATATTGACGCAGGCTGCGGTCACGGAAATTCACCGGTTTTGCTGCGTCTTGATGATATGAAGGAATTTTTTGTATGATAAGGAATTATTCGTAAAATCAGAGCTTGGTTCGGTGAGCTCTTTTATATTGTCTTTTGTATTAATCGAGTACAAAAATATACAAACAATAAATAAATATTTGTTTAGTATTGAAATATATAATTATTTTATTGTATAATAAAAGGGTAACTCTAATCATCTGTTTTTAGAGGTGCCCTAAAGAGAAGTAATACCGTACAAAGCCGACAGGCGGTCTTTGTGCGTTTTTTAAAGATAAATTGCTTGAATGCGAAAAGGAGATATATTAAAATGAGCAAAAAGGTATTAATATTATCAGGCAGTCCCCGAAAGGGCGGAAACTCCGATATGCTTTGCGATGAGTTTATGCGCGGTGCGCTTGAATCGGGAAACACTGTTGAAAAAATACGTCTTTCCGAGAAAAAAATAGGTTATTGCAGCGCATGTTATTATTGCCAGGAGTCAGGCGGCGTATGCGCTAAAAAGGACGATATGGGCGAGATACTTCAAAAGATCATTGACGCAGATGTAATTGTGCTGTCAAGCCCTGTTTATTTCTATTCGATAGACGCTCAGCTTAAAACATTGATTGACCGTACTATTGCACGCTGGACAGAGGTAAAGGATAAGGAATTTTATTATATTATTACTTGCGCCGACGCCGAGAGGGACTCGCAGGAAAGAACTATCGAGTGCTTTCGCGGATATGCCGACTGCGTTGAAGGCTCTTCCGAAATGGGTATTATTTACGGTACGGGTGTTTCTATGCCGGGAGAGATAAGAGCAACTCCGGCGTTTATACAGGCTTATACTATGGGAAAATCTGTGAAATAATCAAATAACCGAAAAAAAGTATATTTTTTTCTTGACAAGTCGGGTGCAGTAGTGTATAATACCTCTGTAAAGAAAAAAACTTTACAGCGCTGGTTCTGCGGAGGTTTTCTTTAGTGGAAAAAAATGTCAGAATTTCATATTTGTTTGATTTCTACGGCGATATATTGAGTGAAAAACAAAGCAGAGCCGTTGAGCTTTATTATAATGATGATCTGTCTTTGGGCGAAATTGCCGAGCAGTTCGGAATAAGCCGTCAGGGCGTGAGAGATCTGCTGAAAAGAAGCGAAACACTTCTTGCACAGATGGAAGAAAAGCTTGGTCTTGCGTCTAAATTTGAACGTATGCTTGAAGATATTGATATCATCAGAGAACAGGCTTTAAAAATGCAGACAGAAAACGAGCTGCATAATATGAGTTATGAAGAAACTGTAAAATGTGCGAAAATTATAATTGATACTGCTGAAAAGCTTAGAAAAGGATTAGTCGAATAAGTATCTAATAAATAGTCTTATAATAGTTTTATAATAATATTATGATTGTCTTATAATATCATTATAAATAAAAAAAGAGGTGGACCAATTGGCTTTTGAAGGGCTTTCCGAGAAGCTGAGCAATGCGTTTAAACGCTTGAAAAATAAAGGTAAATTGACCGAGGCTGATGTAAAAGAGGCAATGCGAGAGGTTCGTATGGCACTTCTTGAAGCCGATGTAAACTATAAAGTTGCAAAAGACTTTACTGCAAAAATAACCGAGCGTGCTGTCGGCGCAGACGTAATGGAGAGTCTTACTCCGGCACAAATGGTTATTAAGATCGTGAACGAAGAACTCACCGAGCTTATGGGCGGCGAAGATGTGCGCCTGAATTTTCCGAAGCAGCCACCATGCGTTATTATGATGTGCGGTTTGCAGGGCTCCGGTAAAACAACTCATACAGGCAAGCTTGCCAAAATGCTCAAAAAACAGAATCATCGTCCGCTTGTAGCTGCGTGTGACATTTATCGTCCTGCCGCAATAGAACAGCTTAAAGTAGTTGCAAAGCAGGCAGATGTGCCCGTGTTTGAAAAGGGTACGCAGGATCCTGTAAAAACTGCACAGCAGGCTATAAAACACGCTAAAGATTACGGCAACGATATAGTTATCTTAGATACAGCAGGTCGTCTGCATATAGACCAGCAGCTTATGGGCGAGCTTGAACGCATTAAAAAGGCAGTTGAGCCGCAGGAGATACTTCTTGTAGTAGACTCAATGACAGGTCAGGATGCAGTTAATGTTGCAAAATCATTTAATGAATTGCTTGATATATCGGGCGTTGTGCTTACAAAGCTTGACGGCGATACAAGAGGCGGTGCAGCGCTCAGCGTTAAAGCTGTAACGGGCAAGCCTATAAAATATGCCGGTACCGGTGAAAAGCTTGACGATCTTGAGATATTTCACCCGGATCGTATGGCTTCAAGAATACTTGGTATGGGTGATATGCTTACTCTTATTGAGGAGGCTGAGGAGAAGCTTGACAGAAAAAAAGCCGAGGAAATGGCTGATAAGCTCACTAAGAGCAAAATGGACTTTAACGATCTTCTCGAACAGTTTGAACAGATAAAGAAGATGGGACCGATAAAGGGCATTTTGTCAAAACTCCCCGGAATGGAAAAAGAGCTTGAAAACGTTGATATAGATGACAGACAGCTTGACAGAATACAGGCGATTATCCTTTCGATGACTCCTGAAGAAAGAGCAAAGCCTTCTGTAATCAATCCTTCAAGAAAACGCAGAATTGCCAAAGGCTCAGGAATGAAGGTCGAAGATGTAAACCGACTTATCAAACAGCTTGAAGAAATGCAGAAAATGATAAAGAAGGTTACAAATAAAAAGGGCAAGAAAAAGTACAAAAAGCTCCCCGGACTGGGAGGTCAGTTCGGTGGTATGGGCAGTCCTATGGGAATGGGCGGCTTTGGCGGCTTTTAATTAGTTAGTTTTTCGACACTGTAAATTCAGGTTGAAATAGATACCCTTGTTTATGGAGGTGAAAAGAAATGGTAAAAATCAGACTTCGTCGTATGGGCGCAAAGAAAGCTCCCTTTTATCGTATTGTTGTAGCAGACAGCAGATACCCCAGAGATGGACGTTTCATTGAAGAAATCGGTTACTACAATCCGGTTTCCGAGCCTGTTCAGCTCAAGGTAGACGCAGAGAAGGCTAAGAAGTGGATCGCTGACGGCGCACAGCCGACAGACACTGTTAAGGCTTTGCTTAAAAAGGCAAATGTTCTTTGATCATTTTTGCCGTTTGGACTGTACACCGATATAAAGGTGTGCAGTCATTATTATAATAAAGAGAGGTACTCCTAAATGGAAGAGTTGCTTGTGACAATTGCTAAAGGCTTGGTAGAAAAACCCGAGGCTGTTAGCGTAACAACAGATGAGCCTAACGAAGAAGGTGCTGTTGTATATCATCTTCATGTAGACGAAGAAGATATGGGTAGAATAATAGGCAAACAGGGCAGAATAGCAAAGGCTATCAGAACTGTTGCCAGAGCTGCTGCTGTAAGAACAAACAGCAAGGTTATTGTTGAAATAGATTGATACAATAAAAAATTTTTTTCGTCCTCTGTATGACAGGAGGGCGAAATTTTTATTATGTAGTAATAAGGTGAACTTTTTCTTTACAATTATACTACACTGTGGTATAATAAAGCTAAAATTTTATGGTAAGAAAACGATGTTTGTAGTAATAACTTATAATAACGCAGGTTTCTTTAAGGAGAGTTGACAAGTGCTTGTAATTAAAAACCTTACTAAAAAATACGGAGATAAAATAGCGGTCGATAATCTGAGCGTTGAGATAAAAAGCGGTGAAATATACGGCTTTATAGGTCATAACGGCGCAGGAAAAACAACAACCATAAAGTGCTGCTGCGGCTTGCTCGATTTTGACGAGGGCGAGATATATGTTGACGGTATTTCGGTAAAAGAAGATCCCCTTGAATGTAAACGCAGACTGGCTTATTTGCCTGATAACCCCGATCTGTACGATTTTATGTCGGGTATAAAATATCTGAACTTTGTCGCTGATATTTACGAGATGACTGTTGCAGACAGACAGGAGCAAATAAAAAAGCTTGCAGATATGTTCGGTATTACTAAAGATCTTGCTCAGCCAATAAGCAGTTATTCTCACGGCATGAAGCAAAAGCTGGCTCTTATTTCTGCGTTTATGCATAAACCGAAGCTTGTTTTGCTCGACGAACCCTTTGTAGGGCTCGATCCTATTGCATCTCACCGCATGAAAGAAGAAATGCGTGACGCCTGCAAACAAGGTGCGGCAGTATTTTTTTCTACTCATGTGCTCGAAGTTGCCGAAAAGCTTTGCGATAAAATAGCTATTATCAGAGATGGTCAGCTTATAATAAGCGGTCCGACAAACGAGGTCAAGGGAACGGCGTCTCTTGAAGATGTTTTCTTGAAGCTGGAGGATAACGATGAGTAACAGTTCAATGAAAACAGTAGCCGATCTTGTTAAAATAAAAATAACGGGCGGAATTTCGTCGCTGCTCACATTTATGCGCGGACACGAAAAAAAGAAAAGCGGTTTTAGTCTGGGAACAGCTTTTATAGTTGCAATTATTATTATTGCTTTTTTGTTTATGATGGCTTTTTCTTTCGGACTTGCAGCGGCATTGGGTTTTCAGATGTCTATGAAAAACTGTTTATGGCTGTACTTTCCGTTAGGCATTATTTCTGCGGCTGTTTTTTCGCTTGTGGGTACGGTGTTTGCTGCTCAGTCGTATTTATTTGAATCGACAGATAATGAGCTGCTGTTAAGTATGCCTATTCGTCCGTCAGATGTTCTTTTAAGCAGAATGCTTGCGCTTTATGTGCTGAATCTTGTATATAGCACGATCATATTGCTGCCTGTTGGTCTGGCGTACGGAATTTTTTTCGGATACTCAATTATTACCTTTATATGCTATATAATCACCTTGATGATCGTACCTTCGCTGTCTACCGGTCTTTGCTGTATCTTTGGATTTGTGGTAGGTAAAATTACGCAGATTATACCTAACAAGAATATTATGACAGTAATATTCGGTTTTGCAACGATCGCTGTTGTTGCGGCGCTGGGACTTAATCTGGGGCCTATCGTTGTAGCCTTGATGAATTACATAGAAATAATAGCGTATAATGTGCGTGAGCTGATAGTACCGCTTTATTGGTATGGGCTTGCTTCAAATGAAGGTATGTTCTGGGGTATACTTCCGATAATACTTGTTTGTATTGGGCTGCCTTCGTTAGTATTCTGGTTTTTGTCTATAAAGTTCTTAAAGCTTGTTACAAAAAAGACGGCTATGAAGAAAAAGAAGTACGTAGAAAAGCCGATGAAAAAAACAGGCTTGCAGTATGCGCTGATAAAAAAAGAGCTTGGATATTTTCTGAGTATTCCCGCATATGTTATGAACTCCGGTCTTAGTACGATAATGTCAATATTCTTAGGGATAGGAATAATAATGCGAGGAGATGTTATAACAGAGTGGATGCCTATTCTTTTTCCTGATGCGTCAAGCAGCCTTATGGGGCTTGCGATAGGCTCAAGCCTTGCGTTGTGCTGCACCATAAACGATGTTACAGCACCGAGTATATCGCTTGAGGGAAAAACGATCTGGCTGCTTAAATCGACTCCTATTGATCCTATGAAGGTATTCTGGGGAAAAGCGCTGCTCTCCCCTATTGTGTCTTTACCCGGTGTGATCTTCACTTCATTGGCAAGTGCATTGACGCTGGAGCTTAGTTCGTTTGATGTTGCGTTTATAATAATCATTCCCATGATCTCGTGCCTGTTTTCCGGTTTTTTAGGTATTTGTATAAATCTGAAGATACCACGCTTCGACTGGTCAACGGAAATTACAGTTATAAAGCAAAGCCTGAGCGTTATTGTAACATTGTTTGTGGCAATGTTCTTTACCTCTATTCCCTTTGTTTTTGCAATTATACCTGCCGCCTATCTGCCGGATTTTTCAGCCGTAATGTCATACGGCTTGTGTATAGCATATTTTCTTATACTCGTTGTACTGGAGATATTCTACCTGTCAACAGACGGCAAAAAAATCTGGGATAAACTCGGATAAGCGTATTGCCGCCAAAAAAAAATTCCCCGACAATTTGTCGGGGATAAGTTTTGCTTATAAAAGTTATGAATTGCGAAGCTGAAAAACAGTTGTGCTGTTTGTAATGAGATTAGTTGATGTGTTGGAAATAGAAAGCGCGCCTTGTTTCCATACCATATAGTAATTAATACCGCCGATAGTGCGTGAAAAATCAATATTTTCAAGATGATGCTCTGTCATAATGTCAGCGATCTGTGTGCTGCCGCAAATAACCCTGTTGTTATATACAGTGGTGCAAACTCCTGTCTCGTATTCTGCAACGGCAGAATCAAGCAGCATTTGCATTGTAGAACAGTCGCTTTGCATTACGCTGAGTTTTGATGAATTGATCGTTGTAATTATAACCGGAATTGCGATCGCAGAGAGGATCGCAAGGATCGCTATTACAATTACAAGCTCGATAAGTGTAAAGCCTTTGCGTGTTTTTTTCTTCATAGTACCTTTTCCGCAGTTTGCCGATAAAGCAAGCATTTCGTTCATTGTAGCGTTATAAGTTTTTTTCATATATGACAACCTCCCTTTAGATCTGAATCAAGGCTCTGATCGCTTTTCAGAACATAACTCAGATAACATGTATACATGGTATACATAGTATACAAAATAAAACGTCAATGAAAATAACACGTATGCGGTGTAAGGAATGTACGCTTATTCTACTCCTTATGATAATTTTACCAGATAGAATGCGGTTTTTCAATAGTTTTTCAATAGTTCGCTAAAAATTCAGTGTTTGTATACTAACTACATAAAATGCCTTTTCATGTGTATGCATCTTTTGTAAATTACACAAAAATATTGTGTGTAAAATAAGAAGATAAACAATACTTTTTTCAAATAATGATAATTTTAATCACTTTGGATATTTTGTCTGAGAGAATGAAAATAAAAAAATAATATCTGAATATTACGGCAATATATCCAAAATAACTAAATATTAAGTTTCTATTTAAGCAATAAAGAAATATTGCACAGAAAATTGAGCGTATTTTGTACAATTATTTGCATTGAAAATAATAGTATATCTATTGTATAATTATAACGTATCATAGCGTGATAATACTTGCGTTTTTTCGGGCATTATCACAGACCTTGGTCGGAAATATTATTTAGGGTGGTGCAATCACAAAATGTCAAAATATGTAATTGTTCAGGTATCAAAGTATTATGTTTGCATTACACCTGCTGAGACAGGAAAACAGTTTGTCAGCAGCGGTAATGATCGTAATGCAAAGAAGCCTGATTATGAGGTGACTTTTAAAGAGCCCCTTGTTGTTTTCCTTCCCGATAATCTCAGAAGTCAGGCGTGGAATTTCCCCAGAGAGCTTGCAGAGGTTGTAAGAATGGCAATGAGAAATGCCAAGATCGACATTAAGGACGTTATTCTCTGCGCCGAAGGAGATCAGATCATTAGCCAGGAGTATCAGCATACACCGGCAAAAGACAAATACCTCAAGATCTTTGCAGAGAACGAGGCAAGAGCTCTTGTAAATGATGATATCGCTAACTATTCACTTATCAACTGTGAATATGGTTCGGGTTATCAGAAGGCAGAGGAAAACGCTCAGCTCAGCGCTAACGTGTATATTATGCCGAAGTCATATGTTGAAGAGCTTAAGAGTGCGTTCAGAGAGCAGTCTCTTAATCTGTTTAAGCTTATTCCTCCGACCGTAAGCATGATCAAAATGGCTCAGACAGGCATATACAGCTACGATAAGTCTGTTGCGCTCATAAGCCTTGACTACTGTTCTGCAAGACTTCTTGTTATGCAGAAGGGTGTTCCCGTATACGCACACTCATTCTCGCTGCCAATGGGCGATATCGTAAATATCTTTGCAAATGACCAGAAATGCACAATGGAAGAAGCTTTTGAAGTAATCAGGAAATACGGCGTAGGCATTTCCGAAAAGTGTAATTCCATTCAGGCAGGCAGAGAGATGCGTCAGACATTTGAAAACTTCTCCAACGAAGTTGTACGTAACCTTCGTATGGTGCTTCTTAGCTGCCGTATCGAGCTTGACCAGATCTATGCAAGTGACTTTGTTGCTTATATCCCCGGTTTGCTCAAGCATCTGAGAACAATCAGCGTACAGGCTGACGAGATCAACCTTATTTCTGATGCGTTTACTTCTCTTACAAATGTTCCTATGATAACAAAAGAGGCAGACGAGTCCGGTTATAAGACAGCATGCTTCTATACATATCTTTACCTCGTAAACAGCGGTTCTGCTACTGATAACAACCTGGCAGTTATTTCAGGCAGTAAGAGCGTAGACCTTAGCGCTGTAAGTACAGGCTTTGTAAATCTTATTGCTATCGGTATTGCTGTTTTGGCAGTTGGTATTATGGCGTTTATCGGTTTGAAGTCTTACGGACTTGAGGTGCGCGCACAAAACGACGAAGCAAAGAGAACCGATCCAAAGTATGACGAGATAAAAGCCTTGCTTGCAAAGCAGACCGATTTGAGAGATAAGATGGCTCACGTTGACGAAGACCTGGCTCTTCTTCCTACTCCTAACGCTAAAGTTGGCAATATGCTTGACGAGGTATTCAAGCAGCTTACAGATAATGTTCCTTTTGTAAGCAGTTATAATATTGAAAGCGACAAGAATACTATAAGCACAAACTTTACAGTAGATGTACTTGAAGATTATACTGATCTCACAGAGGAAATCAAGAAGAACGGATTCTTTGCAATTGAAGTGCCTATGAACGCTAACAGAAACAATCAGAATGATACATGGGATATTTCTCATACCTTTAATGTTGTTGGTTATAAAGAAGAAAAAACCGAAGAGGAGAAAAATGAGGGATTCCATACAGACATTAGCAATGGCACCAATTTTGACGAGATGCTTGAGTCAGTTCAGGGAGGGAATTAAACCATGGCAGCAAATAACAATAATAATAGTAAAAAAATACCCGGAGCTGCAGTTGCACTCGCTCTTGTAATAGTTGCAGTTGCCGTATTTATCCCAACGGTTTACTCTCCTTATAAGAGAAAGAAACCTGAAATGGATGAAAAGCATCAGGAGGTCTTAGCAGAGATCCAGATGTATGAAGATGCTATTGCAGATCAGAAAAACATACAGTCAGATATTGACACTCTTGAAGGTCAGTGGGCAGATTTCCAGAAGGAAATGTTCGTTGACGCTGACGCTTCACTTAAAGATATCAATGATAAAGTTAAAGAGCTTAAGTTTGGACTTTCAAACTTCCAGAGAGGCACACCTACTCCTGATGAAGACGGTGCAGTAAGCTTTACAGGTTCTCCGCTTTATTATGTTCAGCTTAGTATCTCAGGTTATACAGACCGTGATACACTTCTTGATCTTCTTAAGTTTATTGAGGAAGAGTCGCTTGGTCACTATTATGTAAAATCATTTGCAGCTTCAACCATGCAAGAAGATCAGAAGGTCAGTGATGAGATTCAGGTCAAAGAGGGAGATTTGCAGGTATACATGAATGTATATCTCTACTACTACGATCAGACTCAGGTTGTAGAAGCACCTGCTGAAGAATCTGCCGAATAATACGGTATGAATAGTACGGTATGATTGAAAGAATAAACATTATAGTTTCTGTATTATTAGCGGGGCTCGGTCTTGCACTGGGCCCGCTTAACTGCAGAATACTGAATAAAATACCTGCCAAATGGCTTTGTGATTATGATGAAGAACCCTCTCAGGAGCTGTTGTCGGGTAAACGATATAAACTAAAGCCTCATGGAATAGCAATGAGTTTGACTCTTGCTGTGATTCTGGCTATTACAAGCTTAACAGCAAATATTACCGCTACATTTCCGATAATAATAATAATATTGCTTGTTTTGATGCTGATAGCTGCATCTGATGCTAAATATACAATAATCCCTGATGAGTTTACAATTGCCGCAGCTGTTTTATCACTTATTTTTGCTGTGACAGATCTTTTCACTGCACAAAATTTTATTACGACGTGGTATACACCGATTCTTGGCGGCTTGTGCGGAGGGGCAGTACTTATTGCATTAGATCTGTTTTCAACGCTCATTTTTAAAAAAGCAGGTTTCGGCTTTGGTGATGTTAAGCTTATGGCAGCCCTTGGAATAATGTTTGGTTACAAGTATGTTTTCATATTGCTTGTGTTTTCATGCATGATGGCTGCCTGTCATTTTGTTGCTATTATTTTTGCAGGAAAGGCTAAGAAGGGAATATATCTCCCTATGGGACCTTATATCTGTTTAGGAACCTGTCTTGTGATAATAATGCAGCCGTATTTTGAGACTTTATTTAATATGTACAGAAGCCTGATGGAAATGCAGGTTCTGCCGTAATAATACCCGTGTGCCCCACGGGTAGTTATACTACTAAACAATATTCATTTTGCAGCAGTAAAAAAATAACATCTAACGTATAAATTAAAAAGGAGTCCTGGTAAATGAGAGCAAGCAATTTGAAAATTGGTCAGATCCTTATTAATATGGGAGCGATCACTCCTGATCATCTTGACCAAGCACTAAGTATGCAAAAGCAGAATAATTTGCGACTGGGTGAAATTTTGATTAAAGAAAAAATGTGCGAAGAAGAAAAAGTTTGTTTTGCTTTGTCAAAGCAGTTTTCTATTCCGTTTGTTGATCTTGATGAAATAGAATTGAAAGACGAGCTTTCAAATATTATTTCTTCTGAAATGGCTGAACAATGCATGGTTGTTCCGTTGGAGCTGAATGATAGAACATTGACCATTGCTGTTGCCGATCCTCTTGATTATAAGGGACTCAACAGAATTCAGACTACAACAAAAATGCAGATGTATACAGTTATTGCTGCACCTTCGCAAATTCACAAAGCTCATCAGGCTCTGTATGCTTCAAAAAGAGCGTATGACGAGGCTCGTGACTTTATTCAGAGCCAGGTAAGCCAGGCAGGCAAAGAAGATGAGATTGATGCTGCAAAATCTGCTGCCGACGATCAGCCTATCATTCGTTTCGTAAACAACATGATCGAGGAAGCTGTAAGACTTAAAACCTCCGATATTCATATAGAGCCAATGGAAGAAGTAATGCTTATCAGATTCAGAATCGACGGTAAGCTGCAAAAATATATGGAAACAAGCGCACAGCTTGCACCTTCTGTAACATCTCGTATTAAGTTTATCGGCGGTATGAACATCGCTGAAAAACGTATACCTCAGGACGGTCGTATCAATTACAGAGTTGGTTCTACCGAAGTAGATATGCGTATTTCTATTCTTCCCGTTGTATTTGGTGAGAAGGTCTGCGCCCGTATTACGACCGCTATCGGTCTTAAAATGGATAAATCCGCAATCGGCTTCTTACCTGAGAACCTTGCAAAATTTGATAGACTTCTTACCCAGAACAGAGGTATTATTCTTGTAACGGGTGCAACAGGTTCAGGTAAATCAACAACTCTTTATACAGGTCTTAAGGGCGTTATGAGAGAAGATATTAACATTATCACCGTTGAGAACCCTGTCGAAATGATTATCCCCGGAATCAATCAGGTTGATATCAACGCTAAAGCCGGTCTTACATTTGCAAGCGCACTTCGTTCAATTCTTCGTCAAGACCCTGATATCATCATGATCGGTGAGATTCGTGATAAGGAAACTGCTGAAATCGCCGCATCTGCCGCTGTTACAGGTCACTTGGTTCTTTCTACACTGCATACATATAATGCTGCTTCTTCAATTATCCGTCTTGTAGATATGGGCGTTGAGCCGTTCATGGTATCGTCAACTGTAATCGGCGTTATCGCACAGCGACTTGTTCGCCGCCTTTGCGTGAACTGCAAAGAGCCTTATATTGCAGGCGCAAGAGAACTTGAGCTTTTGGGTATTGACGATACAAGCATTGAGCTTAAGCTTTACAGAGCTCCTGAGGGCGGCTGCGAACGCTGCAACAGAAGCGGTCATAAAGGTCGTCTTGCCGTACACGAAATCCTTATGGTATCACCTGCAATCAAGCGTGCTATCCAGCAGGATAAGGCAACAGAAGATATTAACGATATTGCTGTTGAAGAAGGCATGATCTCGATGAGAGAAAACCTGCGAATGAATGTTATCAGCGGTATTATTTCTCTTGAAACTATGATGGAAGCTGCAAGCGAAGATATGCTCTAAAAAATAGCACTAAAAAAAAGCGCAAACTTAAAAAATATTGTTGTAAATTTTTATTTGATGTGATATAATCATAAATAAATCGTTGACTTTTCAGTCAATACGCAAAACTGAGAAGAAAAATGCTCGGTTTGAATAAAACCTGATTGGGGGAATTACAAATGGATTTTATTTCTATGGTAAAAGAAGCGGTTGAAGCAGGCTGCTCCGATATCCATATGTCTGCCGGAAACTGTCCTGCGTACAGACTTCACGGTCAGATGAGATATTGGGAGGGTGATCCGCTTACCGATGAAGATGTTACATATATGATAAGCCAGGTTCTTAACAAAGAACGTTTTGATATCTTTATGGAAACTTGCGATGTCGATGGTGCTGCTACAATTGAAGGCTGCAGCCGTTTCAGAATCAATGCTTTTAGAACAAGAAACGGCGCATCTCTCGTAATGCGTGTTATCAACGAAACAACACCTGAGCTTGACAAGCTTAATCTTCCTGCATCTATCGCAAAAATACTTGAGCTTAAAGAAGGTCTTGTACTTGTAACAGGTCCTACCGGTTCGGGTAAATCTACTACTCTTGCAGCTATTGTTCATCAGATCAACAGAGAGAGAAACCTCAACATTGTTACTATCGAGGATCCTGTTGAGTATTTGCACCGTCCTATTGGCTGCGTTATCAACCAGCGTGAGATCGGTCCTGACAGCCGTTCTTATCATACAGCTCTTCGTGCCGTACTTCGTGAAGACCCCGATATTATACAAATCGGTGAGATTCGTGACTTCGAGTCTGTTTCAATTGCATTGTCTGCCGCAGAAACAGGTCACTTGGTTTTCTCCACACTTCATACAGAGGGTGCAGCTAAAACCGTAGACCGTCTTGTTGATATGTTCCCCGCAGCTCAGCAGCGTCAGGCTCTCGGTCAGATATCAACATCTTTGAAGTGCGTTGTATCGCAGAGACTTCTCCCGAGAAGCGATATTCCCGGACGTATCGGCGCATTTGAGATCATGTTTGTAAACAGTGCTATATCGAACCTTATTCGTGAAAATAAGATCTCTATGATTGAGCAGGTTATTGAAACAAGTAAGGGCTCCGGTATGATTACCAGAAACAAGAGTATTGAAATGCTTCTTAACAGAGGTTATATCAACCAGCAGACTGCTCGTGAATATAGCTTTGATGTAAGTGAAAACGATCAGTCGTTTATTGCTGGCGGTGGAATGCCCGGTGCAAAACCACCTTATGGCGCAGCTAATATGAACCGAAGATGAGGTGAACAACATTGAAGTATAGTTATCTTGCTATTGACGACAAAAACAAAAAGTACAGAAGTGAAGTTACGGCAGAAAGCCGTGAAGACGTTAAGCGAATTCTTGCAGAACGTGGTATGACTGCTATTGAGATCAGTGAAACAAAAGACTCAATAGCAGGTGACGATCAGTCAGGTGTTGCATGGTATCAAAGAGATATTCAAACTAAAGATATTCATGATGTTGAGCTTCCAAAAAAGAAAGTTCTTACAACCATGCACCAGATGGGTATTATGATGAAGTCAGGTATTTCTCTTTCAATGGCTATGGAAGTATTGCTCGATACAGAAGCAGACAGAACCATGAAAAGAATACTCAACATAGTATCAAGCGAGCTTTATAACGGTGTTCCGCTGTCTCAGTCTATGGGTTCATTTAAAACCTTCCCTGAAATTGTAATCAGCCTTGTTGCAGCCGGTGAGGCAAACGGTCGTCTTGATATGGCTTTTGATAATGCCGCAGATATTCTTCACAGAGAAATTGCTCTTTCCAGTAAGATCAAGAGTGCAATGATGTATCCTGCTTTCCTTATGGCTCTTACACTTGCAATGATCATCGTAATGTCAATGTTCGTTTTGCCTTCGTTTGCTAACGTATTCTTGTCATTCGGTTCTGATCTTCCTGCAATTTCAAAAGCTGTTATGGCATTCTCTGACTTTATGTTAAAGTTCTGGTGGCTAATGGGCTTGATTATTGCCGGCATTGTTGTTGGTTTCAGAGCATTGTTGAAATATAATGACGCTTTCGCTATGTGGCTTGCAGAATTTCTCCTTAAAATTCCGATCATCGGTGACGTTATGAGAAATACATATGTTGCTCGTTTCTGTAATATTATGGCTACTCTTACAGACGCCGGTGTTAGTATTCTTAAAGCACTTGAGCTTTCAAGAGACGTTGTATCTAACATCTTTATGAAAGACTGTTTGAGTCAGGTTATTGAAGACGTTAAAATCGGTACACCTATCAACGTATCTATGAGCCACTATTCCGTATTTGATTCTATTCTCGTATCAATGGTACGTGTAGGTGAGGAATCCGGTATGTTCTCCGACTCTATGCACAAGATGGCTGACCTTTATCAGGAGCAAGCTGACGAATCTACAAAGCGTCTTACAGATGCTATGACACCTGCTATGACAATTATTGTTGCAGGTATCGTTGGTGTAGTTGCTGTATCTATCGTTATGCCTATGTTTGGTATGTATGGTGTTGTTGCAGAATCTTCTCATTAATGGTGAAAACATCCAAGAAACCTTTCATAATAAAAAGAGAAAGTCCGATGGTAAAACATCGGGCTTTTTCTTTTATGTATCAATAATGCAAAACGTACAAAAATGCAAAACGTAAAAAAATAAAGTTTTCGATCAAGCCTTTTTCAAAAGGCTTGCGGGGTGCAGGGGCAGCGCCCTTGCCCGCCGTGACACAGCGGCACAATTTATTTTTGAAAAACTAAATAACTCATAGTAAAACTTATAGTGATAAATATAAAACAAATCTCATACAAATTAGTATTACCCGAAAAGAGGTCATGTAATGTGTATGAGAATATGTTAGGTGAAAAGAAGTCGAAAACTTTTCGTAATTTTGAGATATGCGGTGCGGTTTTTGTATCCATAGCGGCAAGTGTACTTCACTTTTTGTATGAATGGAGTGGTGAAGAAGTTTGGGCGAGTCTGTTTTCTGCCGTAAATGAGAGCGTATGGGAGCATATCAAAATATTTTCTATACCGTATGTGGTGTGGGCTTTTGTTGAGCTGTGCTGTATAAGAACACCATTTAAGCGTTTTGTTTCAGGCAAGGTGTTGAGCTTATATTTTATGCTTATTGCTATGCCTGTATTCTTTTATGCATACAGCGGTATTATTGGTACAAATATCGCAATTGTAGATATTTTAAGCGGCTTTGCAATAACTGTGCTTACTTTTGTCCTTTCGTATAAAATGATAGTAAAAGCTCCGTTTATAGAAAAGTATTTTGTACTGTCAATTTTCCTTATAGTGATCTATTATTTTATGATTGGTTACTTTTCGTATGTACCGCCGAAGATAGATCTGTTTAAAGATCCTGTTTCGGGTAATTACGGTTTGTCTTGAGCTGTCTTTTTTCCTCGCTTGGAAGCGGGCAGCCAAAGCTTTTTTATGTATACAAATCCAACAAGTCCGGCTGAGATAGTCCACCCGATCGGCCAGGAGTACCAGATGCCCCTTACTCCGAATATAGGTGATAATATGTAGGCAAGTACTACTCTCAAAAGCAGGTCTGAAAATGTTGACATCACAAAATATCTGACAGCTCCTGCCCCACGCATAATACCGTCTGACGCAAGCTTTATCATAGCTACAAAGTAAAACGGAGAGATTATCAACAAAAACTCTTTTCCTGTTTGCAAGGCAAGAGCAGTTGGATCTTTAAGAAACAGTGATGTAATAAAACTGCCTGCAAGACTGTATAAAAGTATGAACGGTATAGCTATAACAGCGCCTATCTTTAGCGCGGAACGGTAGCCGCTGTAAACTCTGTCTATATTTCCGCTTCCGAGGTTCTGTGCGGTATAATTTGATATTGCGTTTGCAGAGGTGTTAAAGATCGTAATTGCAAAGGTGTTTAACTGAATAGCAACTCCGTAACCTGCAATTACTGAAGAACCGTAGTCATTTACAAGACCTTGTATCATAAGACCGCCGACAGAAACAAAGCTTTGCTGTAATATGCTCGGTATAGCCAACGACAAAATATTGTTAAGGGATTTTACAGAGAACAAAGCAGGCTTTTTGTCTGTTTTGAGCTTTTTTAATTCTTGCGTAAGCGCCGCAATTGCCAGCAGAGAAGAAATACCCTGTGCAATAAATGTTGCCCAGGCTACACCGGCAACTCCCCAATTGCAGACAGCAACAAAAACATAGTCAAGAATAATGTTCGCAACAGATGAAGCTATAAGAAAGTATAACGGTGTTCGTGAATTGCCCAACGCATTGAATACGCCTGTGCATACGTTGTATAAGTACAAAAAGATGAAACCGTATATGTATATTCGCAGGTATGCAGAGGAATCTGCGAATATATTCTGCGGAGTGTGAAGCGCTGTAAGCATTGTATTACCTAAAAAGAAGCTTATTAAAGATAATACCGCACCCGCCGAAAGCGCAAGTATAAATGATGTCGTAACCGCAGTTTTGACCTCGGTGAATTTTCCCGAACCGTAAAGCCGTGAAATTACAACAGAACAGCCGATATTTGTACCCAGTGCAAATGCCATAATTATCATTGTTATAGGGTATGACGCACTTACAGCCGCAAGTGCATTTTCGCCTGCATATAAGCCTGCGATCATTTTGTCTGCTAAATTGTATGCCTGCTGAAAGGCTACGCTGAGTATCATCGGAAGAGCAAATTTAATAAGTGTTTTTGTAGGGTTTTCACGAGTGAGATCAGTCATAATAAATCGCACGCTCCGTTTTTTTATTTTCTTTATATTACACCCTTTGACAGTAAATGTCAAACAAAAGGAGCTATAATGAAATATGAATACATTATCATAACCGCTGTATTTGCATTGTTATGCTGTATTGCAGTTATTATCATACGAAAAGTATCAAAGTGCAAAAACTGTCCTTACCGATCACAGTGTAATAAGGAAATATACAATGTAATTTCCAAAAACAGAAAAAATAATAAAAATTAGAAAAATAACGTTGCATTTGTATTAAGTATGATGTATAATAACAATGTTATGTAATAACGATGTTAAATCGAGGGATGATATATGCTTACTTGCGATCAGCGGTCAAGAGTTATTAATACACTACATTCGCTTTCAATGCTGAATTTTTCTTCTGTACTCACACATACCTCACAATCGGAGTTTTTTGTAATGTCTGCGATAGAGAATATCGAAAGAATGAACTGTAAAAATTACAGCGGTATTGCAAATATTGCGGAAAGTCTGCACGTATCGTCGCCTGCGATCTCACGAACTATAACGTCTTTGGAGAATCGTGGGTATGCAGAACGGTATATTGACAAGGAAAACAGAAGAAGCACAGGCGTAAGATTAACTGAGTCGGGAAAAAAGATATATGAGCAGGAGCGCACCTCGATAAACGAGTTTGTAGAAAGAGTAACACAGCGAATGGGTGAAGATAAGATAAACAGTCTGATATCCTTGTCTGATGAACTGCTTGATAATATTACAAAAGAGCTTGGATAGAATTATCAGAAAAAATGTAAAAATATACTTCACAGGAAATATAAAACATGTAAAACTTGCATTAATTTACAATAAGGTGTATAATAACAGTATAAGAAAATAAAAAGGAAGTGTTTAACATGGCAGACGGAAAGAAGTTCATACAGGAGAAAATGCATACAATGAACGATATAATAAAGTATGCCGAAATTTGTCAGGATAATACAAATTTCGATCCTGCCCTTTATACCAAATACAACGTAAAACGAGGACTGCGAGATCTTGACGGTAAAGGCGTGCTTACAGGTCTTACCGAAATTTCTGAGATCAGACAGAATAAGATTGTTGACGGCAAAACCGTGCCATGTGACGGAAAACTGTTTTACAGGGGCTATAATGTTGAAGATATAATTGCAGGCTTTCCGACAGATTCAAATTTCGGATTTGAAGAAGTGACATATTTGCTTCTGTTCGGAAATCTTCCCACAGCAGATCAGCTTGAAGATTTTAAGAGTATATTAGCTGAATACAGAGCGCTGCCTGATACATTTGTGCGTGACGTTATTATGAAAGCGCCTAATTCAGATATGATGAATGCACTCGCCAAAAGCGTACTTACGCTTCATTCATATGACGATCTTGCAAATGATATTTCTATCGAGAATGTACTCAGACAGTCACTCCAGCTTATTGCCGAATTCCCGATGATAGCAGTTTATGCTTATCATGCTTATAATTTTGCAAACAGACACAGCCTGTTTATACATAATCCCGATCCTGCAAAGTCTACTGCGGAAAACATTTTGTTGATGCTCCGCCCTGATAAAAAGTATACTGAGCTTGAGGCTAAGGTTCTTGATATTGCTTTGGTACTCCATGCCGAACACGGCGGCGGTAATAACTCCACCTTTACAACACATGTTGTTACAAGCTCCGGTACTGATACGTATTCCGCAATTGCTGCCGCACTTTGTTCTTTGAAGGGTCCCAAACACGGCGGCGCTAACGTTAAGGTTTGCGGTATGTTTGACGAGATGAAAGCGTCTATCAAGGATTGGAGCGACGAGGACGAGGTTACCGCATATCTTGAGAAGATACTGCATAAAGAGGCTTTTGACAAATCAGGTCTTATTTATGGTATGGGCCATGCAGTTTATTCTATATCTGATCCACGTGCAAGGGTGTTCAGAAAGTTTGTTGAGCAGCTTGCCCGTGAAAAGAATATGATGCACGAATATACGCTTTATGAAAATGTTGAAAAGCTTGCTCCCGTTGTTATCGGCAGAGAAAGAAACATATATAAGGGCGTTAGCGCTAATATTGACTTTTACAGCGGTTTTGTATATTCAATGCTCGATTTGCCAATGGATCTTTATACACCTTTGTTTGCTATTGCAAGAATATCCGGTTGGAGCGCACACAGAATAGAGGAGCTTATTAATGCTGGTAAGATCATTCGTCCGGCATATATGAGTATTGCACCTGAAAGAGTTTATGTTCCCATGAACGAGAGGTAATAGAAGTGCTTGATTTGTTACAAAAACTTGCTGTATACAGAGAAAAATATTATAATCTTATGGTAGGACGCTATGCCTTATGGGATAGACTGAATAAGGATATGCTCATATTCTGTGTAGCGTTGAACTTTATCAATCTATTTATCGGAAGCTGGATCGTAAGAACCGTGGCTGCATTGTTGTTTTTGGCGCCTATATTCAGATTATTTTCAAAGAATATAGATAAGCGAGAGGACGAAAACACCAATTACTGCAAAAAACGCAAGGGTGTTGTAGAATGGTTTAAAATAATGTATAAGCGTATTTCTGAGATCAAGACTCACAGATATTACAAGTGCAAAAACTGTGATTCATACATAAGAGTACCTTATAAAAAGGGCGAACATACAATAGATTGTCCAAAATGCGGAAAAGAGTTTAAAGTTAAAATAAGATAAAAATATTACCCGAAAAGGCAAAAAAGCTTTATCGGGTTTTTATTTTTTTTTTAGGGTTTAAACTCAACAAATTTTAAGTTATATCTTTGTGTATTATTTTTTTTGGAATATGCTGTTATTTGACAAGAAGTAGAGTTATAATAAAATAATAATAAGTATTATCTGCGGGGGTGAGAGAGTGGATTTTTCAGCGGAGGTTTTGGAAGAAAACGCTAAACTGTGGAATTATGCTTCGGCTGTTGAAATGGTAAAAGAATGTGACGAGCTTGCACATAGCTGCGATTTGCTAAAAACGCATGATACGTTTACAAAAATAGTAGCAGAGTCATATTCAAAAGCGATAATAACCACAAAGGAAATATTGACTCTGCTTTATCATGGTTACCCTGAGGGTGCAATGGCTCTGAGTAGAATTTTGTATGAATCTATGGTGGTAATGCAGTTTTTGCATAAGCACAGTGATAATGAGGAGCTTTTGAAACGATATATAGATGATTACGCCGTTAAGGTATCTCGTGACAGAATAAAATACTGTAATTATCTTCTCGACTACTCTCAGAGCGAGGAGGAGCGTCAGGAGGCACAGCAGCATAAAGTAGAGGCGAGAAAAGTACACAATAAGCTGAAACAGAAGTACTCTGAGTATTTGTCGTATAATAAGCAGGGGAATTATCTGCATGACTACTGGTGGGTAGGCGATGTTATTCAAAGCCGGAATTTCGGTGCGATTCAAAACGAGGTCACGCTTGATAATCTGAAAATACTCTATGTGCTTTCTTGTTACAGAGCACATTCCGGTGTTGTGGGTAACAATGTCAGGTTTGGCACAGTGTTTGACGAAACTGTTTTGTCAACAAAGGGTAGTCTGGACGGGTTTGAAATACCGCTGTGT
The DNA here is from genome assembly GCA_017402845.1 of Clostridia bacterium. GTDB lineage: Bacteria > Bacillota > Clostridia > Oscillospirales > Acutalibacteraceae > RUG592. The sequence continues at coordinate 8,716 of JAFPLH010000099.1, read as the reverse complement.
TTTTCTCTCGTATGCTTTGGAATACTTACAGAAACAATGTTTGAACGCTTGGGAATTGCCTGTGATGGAATAATAAAAAGTATAGAAAAGATTATTGCACCGTATGAGAATTGCTTGTATAGATAACATTATTTGGGAGATTTGAGAAGATAATTCTCACCAATGGTAAAATATACTAATTAAATAACATAAAGTTTGGTAATAAGATAAATTTTCAAATAAAGTTATAAATAAAGTATAAAATATGCAACTTTTCTCTTGAATTTTTGAAATAAATTGATATAATATAAATATAAGCTTTAATTCATGGAGAGGGGCAATTGGTATGAATAAGTATATCAGAAAGTTAGGGTTCAGAAGTTCCGACGAAATGGAAATGAGGGTTACGCTTAAAGCTATTAAGTATTCATGGCTTTATGTAATGGCTTTCATTGCCGTGTGGAGTGTGCTTTATGCATTGAATGTAAACATAGGTGCACCTGGTGAGATACCGTTTGTTCATATTATGCTTATCATTACTGCTTATATGCTTTTCTTTGCACTTCAGTGGTTCTTTACCCGCAAAGCAATTCGCGAGAATAAAGAAAAACACGGAAGTAATCAGCGTATTGAAGGTAAAGGCAACGGCAAGCATTCATATGAGTATGTATATGAGGACGAACACGGCAATCATTATGTCTATGATGACGCTGACGAAAACAAATAATAACAGGCAATAAATAAACGGCAGGCTTTACATTTTTAGTCTGCCGCTGTTTTATTACTTGCTTGTTTAGTTTTTTTCGGTTTGATTTTCACAATGCTTTGTAATAATACGAATAAGTGAGTATTTGTGCGCCCTCTCCCCTGTCTTGTGAAAAAATGTTTATTTCTGAAATTTGTGAAATAATGGTGTAACAACAGAAAAGAAAAAACGGCAGACTTTTTTCAGTCTGCCGCTGTTTTATTACTTGCTTGTTTAGTTTTTTTCGGTTTGATTTTCACAATGCTTTGTAATAATACGAATAAGTGAGTATTTGTGTGCCCTCTCCCCTGTTTTGTGAAAATTATACCAAAGAAAAGCTTCTGAAAAGAGATCTGCTTTCGTTCTTTAGAAATTACTCCCGTTATAACCGAAGTTGCTTGTTTCACTGTAACTTACGTACATCTGTTCTATTCCGGCAATTCGTGAAAGTATCGTGTTAAAGCGTGCTGTTAAAGCGTCGTAAGCAGTCGGATTCGGTTTTCCGTATACCGTAACGGATACAAAAGCAATAGGTTCTTCGTTGCTTCCTCTGAAATATAGGCTGCATTTAGGCTGAATGTTTACCATAAGCCAGCTTTCGCTTTTTCCCGGAATAAGCGAAATAGCCTTGCCAAATTCGTCCTTTAGTTCTGCTTCCTGCTGCTTTGTAATGTCTACATTAAGTTTGCAGTCAATGAAAGGCATAGTGTTTTCCCCCTTGGATTACTCGTCTGTTTCAGCTTTCTTGGTCATAATTCTTCTCAGCTTCATAGCGCGGGCAATTGGATTGCTTCTTTCTATCGGCTTTACAACAGGCTCGCTTTCTTCAAATTCAGTTTCGTTGATTATATCAACGGGAACAGTTCTTTGAAACTCTTGGTCATACTCCTGCGGTACAGCTTCTTGTACGGGTGCAGGTTCTGCTGCCGGCTCTGTAGGTACTGCCGGTATTTGTGCTTCTGCTTCCGGTTCGGGTTCGCTCTCGTACTCAATAACAGTTTGTGCAGGAACTTCTTCTATCGTATCGGATATGGGATCGGCATTGTTTTCATCGAATATAAGGATATTGTCATCAGCCTCTGCTTCTGCTTCTTCGTGCTTTACACGAGTCTTTGCTTTGTACTCTGCGGCTTTTTCGACAGCGGCTTCTTTAAATTCCTCAACCTTAACTGCGGTATCCTTTGCCGAGGCTTTCACCTTTGCGGCAGTTTCTGTGGCAGTATCCTTTACCTTTGCGGCGGTATCCTTTGCTTTGGCAACAATAGGCTCTTTGAGCTTTCCAAGACCGTCTTTTACTTCAACCTTGTTAATTTCACGGTTGATCATTTCCTGCTGGATAACCTCTCTGTATCTCTGCTGCGCACGAGCCATACGCTCTTTTGATTCATCGAGCTGAGCGCAGAGAGCCTGAACATCTTCGGGCATTTGCTCACGCAGATTGTTATAAAGATACTTACCCATTTCAAGATAAAGTGAGTTAGCTGTTTTTTCTTCGTGCTTCATTACGGTAACAAGTCTGCTTTTTTGTGCCTGAGTTGATGTTTTGTCCACAACAGCGTCAAAAGCTGTTGTTACTGTTTGTTTTAAGCTTTGGTAAATGCTCATAATAAAAACTCCTTTATAAAAAAATATCCTATGTGTATATATTAACTAAATTTTCCGATAAGGTCAATATATAAAAAATTAATTTTTTATAACTATATACAAATATATAAGATTTGTGCTATAATATACGCAGACACGGTGTTCAAAACCCGATTTTGATAGGCAATACCGCACTAAGACAGCGCCGAACAGGTGTGGTTATGTCTTTGAGGGCTTGAAGCTGTATTATTAATATTTACAGGGAGTGACAAAATTATGTCAAGTACGGAAATGAAAACTGTATCGTGTCCGTCATGTAATTATGAAAACAATGTAACGGTATATAAAACCATAAACGGTTCAACCGACGGAAAAGCAATTAAAGAAAAAATGTTAAGCGGAGAATTGTTCCGCTTTAAGTGTCAAAACTGCGGACATGAAGCAATGCTGAATTATCCGGTTCTCTACAATGATATGGATAAGAAGTTCATGGTATTCTATATACCTGAAATAGACAGAACAAGCGCAGTTGACGAGAAACTCGAAAAAGAGTTTGCATATGAAGGACTCAACGATATTACAAGACGTCTTGCAGGATCGTTTAATGAGTTTAAAGAAAAGGTACATATATTTGATTCAGGTTTTGATGACTGTGCTATGGAGATAGCTAAAGTAGCGCTCTATGATGTTGTGTCAAAACGTACGGGCGATACTGTTAAGGGCGGATATTTCTCTAAGTACAGCGAAAAAGACGGGACTATCGGATTTACTTTCTTTGTCGGAGAGGAAAACCAGATCTATGTGCAGACAACAAGGGTCGCAATATATAAAAAGAGCGCAGAGATCGCTGCACAGTTCAAAGAAGATACAGGACGTAAATTTGTACTCATAAACAGCGATTGGGCAAGAAACGTGCTGTATATCTATAAGAAAAAGAACGAGTCGTAATAAAATATTGATGATCTCAGCCGACATAGCTTTTTTATGCCGGCTGTTTTTATTTGATTTTTTAAAAGGAGTGTGATATAATAATATTAACTGTACTGTGAGGTGACAATTATGCCGAAATTAACGAAAAGTCAGCAAAAAGTATATGATTATCTTATCGGAAGAATAGATGACGGTGTACCGCCGTCTGTAAGAGAGATATGCGAGGCAACGGGCTTTAAGTCTACTTCGACAGTACACGCACACTTGAATTCTCTTGAAAAGTTAGGTCTTATCAACAGGCAGTCAGGCTGTACACGGGCTATCAGGGTTATGCGTGAAGATAACCCGCCGAAGGCAGCGGCAGTACCTATAATCGGTACTGTGACGGCAGGTGTGCCGATTTATGCGTATCAGGATTATTTAGGTTATATAACCGTTGACGAAAGTATAAAGCGGGGCAGAGAGCTGTTTGCTCTGAAGGTCAAGGGCGACAGCATGATAAATGCCGGTATATTAAACGGTGATGCGGTGGTATTCGTTAGTCAGTCTGTTGCGGAAAACGGAGATATAGTTGTCGCACTTATCGGAGATGAAGCAACGGTCAAACGCTTTTATAAGGAAAAAGACAGTATCAGACTTCAGCCCGAAAATCCATTGTATGAGCCGATAATCTCAGATAACGTGCAAATACTGGGTAAGGTTGTTACTTTGGTGAGAAACTACGAGTGATAAGATACCCATTTGAGGTGAAAAAATGGCTAAAAATATAACCATAGACGGAAAACCGGTAGAAATAGAAAGAAAGCTGTTAATAAAAATGCCGGATATGAGTCAGCTTAAAAAAATGGAGAATTACAGCGAATCATATATAGAACAAATATACATCTCGCAGACAGGAGAGTTTGACGGCAACAGAATACGATCAAGAAGATATGAAAACGGAGATTGCATTTACTTTAAAACTCATAAAGAAGATATTACCGGACTAACAAGATTTGAAGATGAAAAACAGATCTCTTATGAGGAATATGTTAGTCTTTCAAAGCTTAAAGCAGAAGGATCAAGAGCAATAAACAAAACTCGGTGCTGCTTTGATTATAAAGGTCTGACGCTTGAGGTTGACATATATGCTTTTTGTCAGGAAAAAGCAACTCTGGAGATAGAGCTTGAAAGTGAAGAACAGCAATTTTTTGTACCGCCCTTTATTGAGGTGATAGCTGATGTGTCCGGAGTAGAACGGTACAGAAATTATTCCTTGGCAATGGGCGAGGAGCTGTAATTGTTCTGAACTTTCCCAATTTGGTAATGTATTATTATTAATTTGTTCACCATATAAGCCTTATGATAATTTATAATTTGCCTAAAGGACAGTTTAAAGGAGGAAGATAAATATGAGCGCAGGAAAAATAATGGTTGTAGATGATGATACCAATATTTGCGAAATATTAAGATTGTATTTGGAAAAAGAAGATTTTCAAGTGGTTATTGCAAATACCGGAAACGACGCATTAAGACTTTTTGAGACTGAACGCCCCGATTTTGTATTGCTTGATATTATGCTGCCCGGTCTTGACGGCTGGCAGGTGTGCAGAGAGATCAGAAAACAGTCACAGTGCCCGATCATAATGATAACAGCAAAGGGAGAAACATTTGATACGGTACTCGGTCTGGAGCTCGGTGCGGACGACTATATTACAAAGCCGTTTGAATCAAAAGTAGTTGTTGCACGTATACGTGCGGTACTCAGACGAACAGGACAGCCAAGCTCTATGCCCATAAAAGAGGTAAAGTGGGATAAGCTTTCAATTAACCTTACAAATTATGAGCTCAGAGTCGACGGCAAGCAGATAGACACTCCGCCAAAGGAAATGGAGCTTATTTATCATCTTGCAAGCAACCCGAACAGAGTTTTTACAAGAGATCAGCTTCTTGACGAGGTATGGGGCTTTGATTATTACGGCGATTCGAGAACGGTTGACGTTCATATTAAGCGCTTGAGAGAAAAGCTTGAGGGCGTTTCTGACAAATGGGTGCTTAAAACTGTATGGGGCGTAGGCTATAAATTTGAAGTCAAGGAGACTGACGGCGGTCGTCCGGCTTGATAATGCTATGAAAAAAAGACAGACTATATTTAAAAAATATCTGTATATAAGCATGCTCGTTATACTGATAGGCTTTACTATTCTCGGAGTTATGATAGTGTTTTTCACAACGCAGAACTGGCAGACCGAACGCTGGGAAACTCTGCAAAAAAATGCGGTTACAATTTCCTCGGCGGTGAGCGAACACGCAGAAATAGGTGCGGGGGAGATCTCGTTCGGTGAAACAGGAGGAGAAATAATCAGACTAACTATGGGTACACTATCCGCAGGACTTAACTCTGACATACTTATCACTGACAAGCAGGGCAATATCGTTTTGTATTCCGATAATTCCGTTGGTATAGATAAGAATACAGCAATAAGCGAAGAATTTGTAAAGCTTGCTATGGTAGATACTATATACGAAAGATCAGATTTAGCAGGATTTTACAGCGAAAAATATTATGTAGTGGGCGTGCCTGTTCAGGGCGTTACCGAATCGGGCATAGAGCCTATCGGAACAGTTTTTGTCACAAGCAGCGCCTCTCATTATACGGAGTATGTTGTTACTATCGTAAAAATATTCTGTTCGGCAGGAATAGTAATATTTGCTTTGATCTTCAGTTTTGTAGGAGTATTCTCTTATCAGCTTACAAAGCCGCTTGTACAAATGGCAAAGGCGGCGAAGGCTTTCGGTAACGGAGATTTTTCTATCAGAGTAAAGGCAAACGGCAACGACGAAATAGGTGAGCTTGCAAGAGCCTTTAATACAATGGCAGACTCTCTGGCGGCTTCTGAGGGCATGAGAAGAAGCTTTATTGCAAATGTGTCACATGAGCTTAAAACGCCAATGACTACTATTGCAGGGTTTATAGACGGTATTCTTGACGGTACTATTCCGAGAGAAAGAGAGAATTACTACCTCAATATTGTAACGGTAGAGGTGAAAAGACTTTCAAGGCTTGTTACATCTATGCTCGCACTTTCGAGGATAGACAGCGGCGAGCTGAAAATGGTAAAGAGAAAGTTTAATATCTCTGAAACGGTACTGACTACATTCCTGACATTTGAACAGAAAATAGAGGAACGAAGGATAGAGATTCGCGGTCTTGAAGATAATCCGCCGCTGTATATAGAGGGTGACTCCGATATGATACATCAGGTAGTGTATAATCTTGTTGAGAATGCTACAAAGTTTACAAATGTGGGCGGTAGAATAGACGTTGATATTGAAGACAAAAACAGCGATGTATGGGTGTCTATAACAAATACCGGCCCAGGTATTCCGCCCGAACAGATAGGCTATATTTTCGACAGATTTTATAAGACGGATAAATCTCGAAGTGTGGATAAAAATGGTATGGGCTTAGGACTCTATATTGTAAAAACAATTATCAGACTTCATGAGGGCGAAATTTCTGCCGAAAGTGAAGAAGGCAAATATACACGATTTAAGTTCAGACTGCCAAAGAAAAGCTCAACAGACAAAAAACGCAGCTTGAAGTAATTTAAGCACGTAAGCCGAAAATTAGCCTGCATGTTCATTTGCGGTATTGCCTTAACAACAGAAAGTGAGGGGATAATATGAATGAAAATGATTTTTTTGACGAACCGGAAAACAACACTTCTCAGCCGCTGACGCTCGACAACAGAAAAGAACAGCTTTCCGAGAAAATTGACAGAGAATTAAACGGTGGTATGCAGATTCTCTCAGAAAATACAGCTCAAAGCGGAGATATGTCAAATATACCGGATACACCAAACACACAAGAAACACAAGATACAGAAACGGTTGTTGACGGTGCGAGTCTTTCAAAATCTTTGCCTGACAAAGAAGAAGCAGTACAGCAGACTGCTCAGCCGGCTCAGAATATACCTATACCGCAGCAGCAGGCAGTTAGTGGAAACGCTTATTCGCAGGTTCAGAATCCGTATTCGTCAGGCGGATATGTTACCGACTATACGAGAGGCGCAGCAGTTAAAAGGGCTGTTCCCAAACAGCCGCTGAGTCCGGGAGTAAAGGCGTATCTGATAGTAATTACGAGTTTGTGTGTGATTTTCCTGGGATTGTTTGTATTTGAGTGTTATCGTGAATACACAAGTGACGGTGCGTTCGGCGGCGATATCTCAAAGTGGCTCGATACAGATTACGGTTATGATTTCGGTGCCTTCGGTTTGCCCGACTTTGGCAACGACAGTGATGACAAAGATAATAAGCCGGCACCGGATATTGATTCCGATATCACGGATGAATTACCTAAGCCGGATATTTCTGATATAAAATCCGCACCGGATGCAGAAACAGTCATTGATCCTGACGCAAAAGCAATTGTAGCAGAGGATCAGCCGAAAAATATTGATTCCGGTGATTATACGGCACGTAATGCATTCAGACAGGTAGAAGCGTCTGTTGTAAACATTGTAGTATACAAAGGTGAGGTCGGAGACGAGAAAACAAAAGACGGTACAGGTTCGGGAATAATTGTTTCAGAGGACGGTTATATTTTAACTAACAGTCATGTTATAAACGATTCAAAAGGTGTCGGAGTTGAGATCATTACGTCTGAGGGCAAATCGTATGCCGCAACGGTTGTAGGCTTTGATATAAGAACAGATCTTGCAATTGTCAAGATAGATGAAACCGGATTAACACCTGCACGCTTTGTAAATTCCGATCAGATAGAGGTAGGTCAAGACGCAATTGCAGTTGGAAGTCCGGGCGGCGTTGAGTACTCACACTCTCTTACAAGAGGCTGCGTTTCTGCACTGAACAGAACAGTATCTTCAAACAAGCTTGTAAATTATATTCAAACCGACGCTGCAATAAACCCCGGTAACTCCGGAGGTCCTTTGCTTAACAGTGCCGGTCAGGTTATGGGTATAAATACCATAAAAGTGGTAAACACAGAGTATGAGGGCATGGGTTTTGCAATTCCCTCGAATACGGCAATCGAGATATCAAACGATCTTATTTCTTTCGGTTATGTTGCAAACAGAGTAAGATTGGGTATTGAGGTCTCAAATTATGTATCATCATACTTTTCAACAGAAACTTCAAGCGGTGTTTCAATAAGAAATATAACAGACGATAGTCCGCTTAAAGGAACAGATGTAAAAGTAGGAGACGTCATTACCGCTATAAACGGTGTGCAGACCAATAATTTTCAGAGCTTGTTTTCTGAAATGGGAAAGTACTCTCCCGGAGATACAGTTACTCTGACGATACTCAGACCTGCGACAGCCGGAAGCAACAGATCGGTGTTTAAGGTAGATGTAACCTTCGTTGCTGATAACGGGGAAACTCAAAAATAAACGGCTTGTTATTCACAGTAAGCTGAAAATTAAATACAGTGCATTGAAATTAATGTATGTGATAGATAGTATTGTGGGCTTTTAT
>JAFPLH010000098.1 GCA_017402845.1 Clostridia bacterium | reverse complement strand
GTTTTTTCAACCGATACAGATACAGAAATACAGGTAACTAGTAATAAAGCAGAAAATGCTGTTGCAGCTGCAATTTCCGAAGTCGACGGCAAAAATGCTTATAATGAATTAGTTGGCTACACTACACAGTTCAATTATGTAAAAGAGCTTGCAAAGTCATACGGTGCAAATATTTCACCTGATAAATTTGTTAACCAATCAGACTATTTCAGTGGTATAGGAAAAGATTATCCCACAGATAATACATCACAAAAATGGGTTACTTTCAAAAATGGGGAAACTGAGGTTTCCTTTGATCAGATCAAGCCTGATATGTCAAACTTAACAAATATAGATGTTTACCTTTGGGCAAAAGCTAAAACATATAAAGTAGATTTTATTTACCCGACATCAGCAAATGCAGAGTTGACAACTTTCAAAAACCAAACTTTGTCGTTTGTCAATGGAAATACCGTTCAGATGCATAGCCAAAAACGCTATTATAACGAGTCTATTGGGTTAGATGGCACCTCGATAATTACCGATATGGTTACCTTGAGAGGTAAAGAATTTGACGGCTGGTATTGCCTGAATATTTCAAATACTACTGTCAAATCTTATTATAAGGTTTCATCATTCCGCAATTATAATTGCCGTGTAACTGCAAATCTTACTCTGTACGCAGTATTCAGAGATAGTGGAACAGAAGTTTCACCGGGTGCAACAACAACAACAAGCGGTGTTGACGATTATATAGCCGACGCTCAAGGAACGGTAAAACACAGATTTAATACCATACTCAATATTTACAATTGTAATAGGAGTGATACCAATATTACTAATGTTGGAGTTGTATATGTGAGATACGGCAGTTCGGTAACAGATTATAATATCGATGCTGTAAAAACTGCATTGAATGAGGGAGAAAACAGTATCATTTCTGGAAAAAAACAACTCAATGAAAAGCTTCTTACAAATTTAAAGTATGATTACTATACATACCCTATTAGCAGCGACGGATACAAGCTAACAAATATGAACAGAGTTCAATTTGCTCTCAATAAAACAGATTCCGATGTTAAAACAGATGGAGAGTATAGCAATGTTCTTGCCTTTACAACGTTCCAACGTGATGGAAAGTGGTACCTTAGTGATAACTGTGTATTGTATAAAAACGGTGAAGCAACACAAATGTTTGCAACAAATTAACAAATAACTATTAATAAATAACTGCTGTGTATATCTATTATACATGGCAGTTATATTCTATATAAAGAAAATCAAACAAAAACAAACAAAACCATTACAATGTATTAATGACCTTAAAAATATTCTTTGTTGGTATTTACAAAAATGATTTTTTGTGATAAACTAATTATAGTTATACGATCATAATGCTACAAGTGTATATAGGAGGCAGATTTATGAAAAAAACAGTTATGTTGCTTGCGTGTGTATTGGTATTTATGTTTGGCGTTGTTTCTGTTGAAGCATACGACAGTCCTGAAATACCTTCCGATACAGAATCTATTAGCATTGACACCGATTCTAACACCGACACCACTAAAATTGAAACTGATACTATAACAGATACCGATCCGAACGAATTTATTACCGATGTTGATAGTGATTCTACTAAAAAAGATACCGATAGCCAGAAAAAGAATACTGACAGTGACGACACAGACAAGAAAACTTCCCCTAAAACCGGCACACCTGCTTCATACGGCATTCTTTTGGCTTCTGCTGCCGCATTGTTTGGCTGTGCAGCCGTAACAATTAAGAGAAAGATCAAAGATTGATCAACAGACTTGTTTAACAAGCAAATTATGAGTAATAGCGAAAAGAAAAAATCATTTTGGTCTGTTTTGTTTGTTGTGTGTGCAGTTGTTTCAATAATTGCACTATCAGCATTATGCTGGTATCTTTATAGACTGTATACCGACGGCAAAGAAAATGCGGAGATACAAAGCGTAGCTTCTGTCGAAAGCGTTCGATCAAAAGATCAGGCGGATAGCAGAGCAGATAAAGATATTTCCTCTTTAATGCCGTATTCACAGATAGATCAAGAAAGTGTAAGAAGAGCAGACAGTGATAATTCCCTGCCCGAAGAAGTAAGAGAAACAGTAAATGGTGATGTGAATTTCACAGAGCTATGGAAAATAAACCCCGATATATATGCGTGGATAAAGGTTCCGAATACCCTTGTTGATTATCCTGTACTTCAATTTGACGGTGACGATACGTTCTATTTAAGTCATAACGTATACAGACAATATGCTTTTGCAGGCAGTATTTATACAGAAAGCTTGAATAAAAAGGATTTCTCCGATCCAAACACAGTATTGTACGGTCATAATATGCTGAACGGAACTATGTTTCGCAGTCTGCATAATTTCAGAGATCCATATTTCTTTGCAAATAACGAGTATATATATGTATATCTTCCGGAAAGAACATTGACCTATCAAATTTTTGCTGCGTATGAGTATGATGACAGACATCTTCTTTATTCATTTGATTTTAATGATGAAGATATATTCCGTGAATATCTGGAGTACGCTCAGCACCCTGAAGCTTCTATGACGTGGAATATACGTGAGCTGGATATTACCACAGACGATAAGATTATTACTCTGAGTACTTGCATGGATACAATAGACACATCACGATATCTTGTTCAAGGAGTTTTAGTAAATGATGAGCCAATTAAACAAACCAAAAAACAAGATTAATAAAGTCTTTATTATATTATTAATTGTAATTATTTCAATCCTTTTAATAACTGCAACTACGCTTGCAATTCTGGTATATAAAGGAAAAGAGACTGCTATCGCAGGAAATGCTGTTGATCCTGCTATTATTGTTCCGGAGGGATATGAAATTGACAGCGATACACAAACAAGCGAATTTTATATTTATCACGATGGAAAAAAGTATAAGTATAACGATAAAGTAACAACAATTCTTTTTGCCGGAATAGATAAGCATACAGACGAACACAAAGAAGGTGTTTTCGGCACAGCAGGTCAAGCTGATACTATTATTGTAATGGCGCTAAACACCGAAACAGGTAAATATAAGCTTATGGCTGTATCGAGAGATACTATGGTAGATGTAAACGTATTTAACCGTGACGGTGAATACACCGGTACAGAAAAAAAACAGTTGTGTCTTGCATATGCTTACTGTGACGGTAAAGAAGAAAGCTGCGAGAACTTGAAGCGCTCTGTTTCAAGAGTATTCTTTGGTATTCCTGTAAACTCATACGCCGCAGTTGACCTTGATGTTATTCCAATTCTGAACGATCAAGTAGGCGGTGTTACGGTTACAGTTCCTGAAGATTTAACGTCAAGTGATCCGGCGTTCAAAGCAGGCAGCACAGTTACACTTAACGGCAAACAGGCTGAAACCTTTGTAAGAAAGAGAGATATTCACGGCGACGAAAACCAAAACAACCTTAGAATGGAGCGTCAGAAGATTTTTCTTACAAGCTTTATTCAGCAAACACTAAAGCTTACAAAAGAAGATAAAACAACCCCTTTGAAAATGTATAAGAGTATTTATGATTATCTTGTAACAGATATAGACGTTTCTATGATAACATACTACACAAGCATTTTTTTGAAAACTGGCTTTTCTTCCGAAGATAATATGATGAAAGTTCCAGGAAAAACAGTAGGCGGAGAAAAATACGCAGAATATTATACAGATAACGAGGAATTTTTTAAGATTATACTTGATACATATTATACAGAAGTCAAATAGTATATATGCTATATAAATTATATAAAGAAAGTGGAGATTACAATGAAGAAGTATGTAAAACCGTATATGGATATTGTAGAGTTCGATACAGATGATATAATTACAACCAGCTCACCGGAAAATACCGTTTATGACGCTGATGTTTCTGGTAACATGAGTGAGACACCAATTCCTAATAATGCAAAGCATCCGACAAACGCCGAAGCACAAGAAAGTCATGCAGATACCGACCGTACAATACCACGTGACGATATTAATATCGGTGATGTTGACTATTTCTTTTCACCCGATTAATATTATCGAATATTAAATATTCCAAAATACGGCTCGGATTATACGGTAGATTTGTACATTTATTGACGTATAACTCAGAGCCGCATTTATTTGTATAGTTGGTGTATTGTATGATAACCTTTTCTATTAAATTAGCCGATATTAATGTTGGTGTCACGGCATTATATTATACTACAAAAGAATATTGCTCGGAGTATCTTACGAACGAAAGAAATGATTTTTATATATCCATGAGCAAACAAGATATTATTAACGAACAAAACAAGTCACAAATATATACACCGGGCATACGTTGGTCAGATGAATATCTCGAAACCCTTGCAGTTTACCGAAAAATAGCTGAAAAAATGCCCGAATATAATACAATTCTTGTTCACGGTTCGGTAATAGCGATAGACGGTTCGGCATATATGTTCACTGCAAAAAGCGGCACAGGCAAATCAACTCACGCAAGATTATGGAAAGAAAACTTCGGTGATTGTGTTGTAATGATAAACGATGACAAGCCGCTTTTGAAAATAACCGATACAGCCGTTACAGCATACGGAACTCCCTGGAACGGCAAACATCGTCTCGGAAGCAATATTTCAGCTCCGCTGAAAGCTGTTTGTATTCTGAACAGACATGAGCAAAACAGCATTGAGCCTATGACAAAAGGAGAGGCATGGCAATATTTATATACGCAGACTTATCGACCGGAAAGCATAACGGCTGCAAAAAAAACATTGATGTTAATAGATAAGCTGGCAGACAGAGTAAAACTATATACATTGCATTGCAATATGCATCCTTCCGCAGCATTAACTGCCTATAACGCAATAAAGGAGTAACATACATGAAACTTAAAAACGGCTTTATTACATATGAAACAGACGGAGAGCAGCTTATGGTTGCTGCAGGCGAAAGCGCAAATATATTCAAAGGCCTTGTTCGCAGCAACGAAACAGCCGCTGAAATAGTAAACTGCTTGAAAAGTGACACCACCCCCGATAAAATAACTGATCACCTCTGCAAAACATACGACGCATCAAGAGAAACAATAAAAGCCGATGTTCTCTGCATAATCTCGCAGCTGCGTTCAATAGGTGCAATAGATGAGTAAAACATTTACATACGAAGAGGTATTACAGAAAGACGGAAAACTCATATATAGAAACAAAGGAACAAGCATGCTTCCGTTGATTCGTGAAAACAGAGATTTAATTATTATTGAAAAAAAAGAAGTTGACCGCTGTAAAAAGTATGACATAGTATTATACAAACGCAAAAGCGGAGAATATGTACTCCACAGAATACTAAAGGTCAGAAAAGAAGATTATATAATAGCGGGCGATCACTGTACTTATAAAGAATACGGTATAACCGACAATCAAATATTGGGTGTACTCACAGCAGTTGTACGTGACGGAAAAACAATTAAGACCACTAATAAAAAGTATTTGTTATATACACATTTGTGGTGTGACTTTTACTATATCAGAGTGACAATTATTAAAATAAAATCATTCTGTTCAAAAACATTTCACAAAATTTTCGGTAAATCTGCATAAAGTTTACCGAAAATTTTTTCTCTATATAAAAAATGTCTAAAAGAATCAATTAATATTTGGACAAAAAGAAAAGTAATAAAAATCAAAAACTAATTGCATATTTTTCGTTAAAATGGTATAATTAATTTGTATATTTGTGTGATCAAAATTTTTTAGTGCATAATGCATAGTGTCTAATATTTTTTACCTATGTGTTACCCGTTGGTCAGGCGGTGAAGTCATGAGAGAAATTTTTGATGTACACTTAAACAAAAATCTATTTAGTGGAGGAGAAAATTATGAAAACAAAGATAAAAAGACTAAGCAAAAGCACAGTTTCTTTATTGCTTACGCTCATGATGCTGTTTTCGTGCGTAACATCATCGGGCGCTGTAACGATTAAGCCCGAAAGCGCACCGACAACTGTTGACGAAACAGCCGTTAATGAGAACACGGTTGAAGAAACAATAGGTGACGAAACTGCCGTTGGTGAAACACCGGCACAAACAGACGAAAACACGGTAACTGTTGATATTGAACCCGAAGATGTTCAGACAACAGTTTTGACAGAAGAAGAAATAAAGGGCGAACAGGTTGAAGAAAACACTGTACTCGAAGAATATTCAGACAAGGGCAATTTAGGGAAAAAATCGCCTGAAAAATCTGGAGACACTACATATACTTTTTATTTTGCAAATATTTTTAAAGGTGATGATAATATTTGGAATACCCCTTATGCTTATTATTGGAAGGGTAATTCTAATCAAGATAAAGAACTAACGTATAATTCACAGACTGGATTGTATTCTATTACATTTGATACAAGTGCTTACACATCTCTTATTTTCCATGGAGGTAAAACATCATCAACATGGTATGGTAAATCATTGGATTTAACTGTATCCGGCAACGAGAATAAGATCTATGTTCCAGCATCTAATTATAAAGATAGAGGAAGATCTGATCTTGGATTTGATGGTTGGTGGTTAACAGCAGCACAGTATAATGCAAGTATTTCAAATTCAAAGACAATTTTTTTTAAGGATAATGTTGGTTGGAATGTAACCACTATGTATGCTTATGTTTGGGGACCAAACGCTACAGGCGTAGATGTTGAGATGACGAAAAATTCTGATGGCTATTATACTGCAACTATTGGTTCTGAATATCAAAAAGTGATATTTAAGAAGACAACGGGATGGAACGAAAATGATTGTACTGTCGCTTACTCATTAGTAGGCCACGATCACCTAATGCTTTTTAATTCTTGTAGTTCCACAGAGTATTTTGATTCAGGAAAGAATGATCGTCAAGCCGGTAAAAGATATGGTACATGGATAACTGCAAATCCCTATCCTGAAGAGAGTGATTTACAGGCAAGTACTATAAGTACAGTTAGCGATTGGAGAATGTACATTGCTAATAATGATAATAGTTTTTCAGCTGGTACAAACAAATATTATATCGCTACTGAAAATGGTGATGATTGGGTTGATGTTAAACAAGTAACTGACATTTATGGTACTACATGGTATTATTCTGAAGTTACCCCAGCTCAAGCAAGTTATGAGATGTGGTTTGTACTTTCGGTTTACGGAACTGATAGTAATAATGGAAGTCATTGGTGGTTCAAGAATGGCAGAAGTTCTATCAATGTAAAATCATCAAATTCAATAATTGCTCCCACCGAGAAGCGAAGCCGTGATGGTCATTATTTTGGTTTAGTGCGTCCTCAAAAGAATACTGAAAAAATTAAAGTATATTTTAATAGTCTGGATGGTAATAATTTTAACACTTATACAGTTGTTCCTGTTACATCAACTATACCAGACGGTTATGTTCATGTTATTGCAAAAGATGGCACAATTCGAGGCGATTGGAGAAAATATGCTTATATGTGTGATACCTCAATAGTTGCTATTGGAGATGCTAATTCCAGAACAAACAACGGTGATCATACTTTTACATTGGGTTCAACGAAAATAAAAGAAGACTATTATGACGGTAGTGCATATTATGCTGAAGTTGCTGATATTGAAAAAGGTACAACAATAAAAATAAGAACTCAGATTCATGATACTACTGATTCAAATTCGGAAGCTGTACGTTCAAAATATTTTGTAAAAGCTTTCAATATTAATGGTAAAACAGTATGGCCAAATGATAAGGGTGTAATAGATACGACAAGTGGTATATATGAATGTGAATATACTATTCCGTCAGATATGAGTGAGGATTATTTGGAAATAACACCTGTATTTTTCTATAATGAAAGTTTTGGCAATAGAAATTATATTACATTTATAGCTGAGAATTTTGTTGGTGAAGTTTATGATGAGTGGGGAAAAACTTGTGATGGTCAATCGGGTGATCCCATACTTGCTTGCTATGCATGGTATGGTACAGGTCAGGATACATTGAATTGGAAATTCACGAATAAATCTACACTTGGCGGTTATCCCGGTCAGCCTATGGTTTATGAAAATGGTCATTATATTATGCAGGTTCCACTTTGTAATGATGCCGGTAACCATATTCAAGGTATAACATTGAATAACTATGTTTGGGATTTTGTTCATTGTTATATTAAAGGAGCAACAAGCGATACACAAAGATCGTCAATCAACTGCCAAACATACGACTATGACGACTTTGCTGTTCTTTCTTATGCTGATCCAGCCCCTGAGTTTATCGTATTCCGTTTTAAGTATGAAACAAATAAAAACCAAACAACCGGCACACAAACTACTGTACCCGGTAATGGTGTTCAAGCATGGGGTAATGGTGATCCCGGTTCTACGTTGACTGTAAGTAGTTATAATGACACTAACGGTAATGGCTGGGAAGTATATGATGATTATTATGGTAATACAATTGATGTATTTAATAATATTCTCGAGAATAAAGACGGTACGATCGTTGACAATACTTATGGAGCTAATAAAAATAACTATGATAATGCTAAGTTCCACATAGTTTCAACAGGTTACAGAGATATTTATTACGGTCACTTTGCAACACTGTGGTATATTTATGACGATCAAAACAGATTTGTAGGTGTTATACCTTCCTCTGCGCTTTATTATCAACCGACAGGGGATATGCCAGTTGATTATTCGACCGCAATTGGGTTTAATACCGCAGAATTACTCGCTGCAAATGTTCCTTGGTTCCTTCCTTTCCGTTCAGGTACACAGTATAACGAAACTAATGATAAAGAAAAAACAAACGATCAAGAAAAGCTTGCATACTGGCAAACATACTGCAAATTGTATTACGGAACAGATACAACAACTTGTGCATTGCATCACCCGGCAGAGATTACTTATGAAACAGCAATACGTGCTCAAGATATAAATGCTGAGGCTGGTGGTTCTGATGAAGCACATAAACACCCCGCAGACCCCGGTTTGCGCTGCGACGGTAACTGGTACTACTCAAAGAAAATTCCATTCAACGCCGAAATAGTTGTTATGTACAAAAACGGTAACGGTGATGAGTTCACCGACAGCTTTATCAGAGGCGGTTCGAAGCCATATGCCGGACATGTAACTAATGCAAAGGCATACTTTACAAATAAAACATATACATATAAGGATACTTCAAACGAAAATAAAACTGTAAACTTCCCCGGTTACCTCGATTATAATGCTAACAATGTATATTCTTCCTCTGATGGTTTCCAGTTTACAGCAAATTTCTTTACAGAGGGTTATACCGATGCATCACATACAACACAGCAAAATTATATGTTTGACGGTTGGTATGTTGATATTGACGGCGTATTGTCACCTTTGGATTACATCGTAAGCGAAAACGGCAAGGCAACTGCATCTACAGCCGATATGCGTGGTTATACAAAAATCGTAGCAAAATATGTGCCTTACCAGGTATCGGATCAAAACATCTCTGAGCTTGAAATAACTCATGAGTTACTTAAAAAGGTTGTTGATAACAGATTAAGCGGTCAGTCAGTCGAGGCTGCATTGGAAACTATTATCGGCACAGACGGCAATAAAATAATGCCGCATGAAGATTTGTTTAACACAAATACAACTGTTACAGTTTACGGTTGTACGAATGCAAATGGAACAGATGGTGTGGAGATCGGTATTTACGAGGATGTAGTTGACCATTCAAAAACAAAAATTCAGTTTGCTAGTGATAATACGTACACTTATTTGAAGATAGTTCTTACTTCTTCTCATTCAAATGGTAATCCAACTACTAATGACTTCTTCTATGAAGAAAATGGATCATATTACAAATCGTCTGAAGCTACAAACACTTATGTTAATACTCAAGGAACTAAAGCAAATATTGTCAATGGCGAGACTTGCACATACATAATTCCTGTTTCAAATATTTATGATAATAACAAGTTTAAGACAAATGTTCTCAGTTTCTACTCCGACCCACAAAAGGTTATTGATGTAATTATCAAATATTACGACAGAGAAGTTCAAGATAATACAGCAGCTCATATAAGTAAAACTCCTACAATATATAAGATCAATTATTCTGTAGCACCATATGGCACTCAAGGCGGTAACACAGAAGAGAACTTTATAGCTGATAACACAGGCATTTTTGAAAAGTTTAAAGGCATTGACAATATTCTTGATAAATATAAATTCTGGCTAAGTCAAGAACAGGCGCTTGATCCAGATACCGGAATTAAGTCAATGAAGTTCTACAGATATGCAAAAGATAAGTCACCAGGAAATGATTCTACTTATGGAGAATTCTATAGTACCCTTAATGATACATCCGAACATGCTAAAGAATTCATAGTTTCCGGAGATAGTAGTTATAACAGTTACATAGAGAAAACTACTGTAACTGATTTGAAGTATCATACTATGTATAATGGACTTCCACAGTATGAACTTACAGATAATACGACGTACACTCCCGATGATATACAATACTATTTTGACGGTGAGAATTGGGTCAACTACTATAGCAGTTATAATTCAAGCGACTCAGATAAAACTAAATGGAACGGTGTTCCTATTCAAGACTATGATAACCGTAACTGGTGGTCAGATGTTAATGCTGTAGTGATATGGGGCTATAATGCACCTAAAGAGTACACATTTAAAGCTTACTATACACCGGAGCAAGAAGGCAAAACTGTTGTATATGATAAATCAAAAGAAACTGCAGAAACAGATGAAGTATTAGTAAATAAGAATTTCATAATAACTGAAGTTGACAAAGCTACAACTTATGTATATAATTACGATAAGGTTGATCCTGAAACACAAAATGTTCTAATTGACGTAACACCTAATGTTTCGATAAAAGGATTCTTTAACCAAAGAATAGGAACACCTGCAGGCGGCAGAACTGATAGATCATCATATCTTGTTGATTACGGAATAGAAACTGCTCTCTTTGGAGATTCCGGTACTTCAAACGGAACTGAGGTATTAGCTCCTGAAACTGTAAAGTATAAAGCAGAAAGTGCACAAACTGCAGTTGACTATGAATTTGACGGTTGGTACATATACGATAGCTTAGGTTTCCATAAGTTCTCGTCAGAGATCTCTTATCGTGAACGTGTAGTATGCAATTTGACGCTCTATGCAGGATTTGTTGAAAAACAACAACAAACAAATACTTATCACGATGAAAGAGGTCTAGCGGTTACATGGAACGGTGTTGACTATCTTGTTGACTCTGATGGAGAAGATAAGGTACGTGTAAACACAGAGATTTGCGTTTACGGAACTGAGATCACAGAATCAGATAAACAAATAACTGATATTGCTTCTATCTATTTCAAGCTGCCGACTTTCGGAACAATAGTAGAAAATGGTCAGGTTGTGCCTATCAACTGGAATGACTCTGCAAATAAAGCAAAATTAGTTGAATATTTCAACGAAGAAAATGGTTATTATTCGAAAGAGTTAAGAAAACAAATTCTTAGTCACCTGCGAAAATTGGAGAACTTTTACAAAAATGGAAATGATGACAGCGATTACCGCACAAAAGATCGTAATTTATCAGTTAATATTGTAATAGAAGATGTTGAATTAACAAATCCGGAACCGGGGCGTGAAGGACAATATGGACTTGTTGACTGCTTTAGTTATCGAGTATATGATTCTGTCGATCACACTAATACAGGAACTTTTAAGCTTACAAATAAAAACAGACTACAATTTGTGTATAAAATGTTGAAAACAGATTATGAATCACAACCATTCATGGCATATGTTGCAATGAGATGCCGTAATTATACAGATTCAAATGGTTCTCGTCTTTATGGAAATGAACATACATGGTATCTTAGTGATAACTTTGTAAGCAATTGTGGCATAGAAGATGCGAAGTTTATACTTCCGACAAGTTATCCTCCTGTTGATCCTGTTTTAGGCGATGATGATACGGTTGAAGATCATCTTGCTGTGATAGAAGAAGGAGCATCCGGTACTATTGTTGAGACTGATACATTTACATCAGATGTACAAAACGAAATATCTAACGAAACAGATCAGCCTACAGATGAAGGCAACCAAACAGCACAGCAAAACCAAGACGGCTTATTAGAACAACAAGACAGTACACTTGACAATGTACCTATTGATGATAGTGAGTTAGTTACGTGAATCTGACTTCAAAGTTTATATTCTCAATTGAATAGTTAAACCTTAATTTTGGAACGTCGAAACGTCGATACGCTCGGCGTTCCAATATTATTAAAAACAAAAATATTTAATAATCTAATGAAAGAAGGAAACTTTCGATGAAAAAAGTATTACCATTAGCCTTAGCGGTGTTAATTATTTTCTCCATGTTTACAAGTATTTCTGCGTCTGCTGCACTTGTAGGAGAAGATGGTTTTTATTATTCGCTGGATACAAATAATAAAACTGCTTTACTTGAAGAATATAGCGGTACGAATGAAACTGTAGATATTCCTTCTTATGCATTTGGTTACAGAGTAACGGGCATAAAAGATGGTTGCTTCTATAAAATGCGAAAAATTGTTGCAGTAAATATGCCTGATACTATTGAAGAGATCGGAGAATATGTATTTCAAGAATGTAAAAACTTAAAAGAAGTAGTTTTTTCTGCTTCTATGACCGAAATACCTACAGGAACATTCTATGGTTGTACTTCAATTGAAAAAATAGTATTGCCGAGAAGTATCACTACGATCAGCTATGCGGCTTTTATAAATTGTTCTGACTTTACAATTTATGGCTATACCGGATCTTATGCTGAAAGCTATGCAAATGCAAACAATATTCCTTTTGTAGCATTAGAGGAAGAATCATCAGACAGTGATACTGAAACAGACACTGATACGCAAAAAGATGATCTTTCTGACATCGACACTGATACTTCAGATGTACCAACTGAGAGTGATATAGATACGCCTGACGAACCAACAGATACAGATACAAGCAGCGACAGTACACAGTCCGACAGCGATACAAACAGCGACAGTACACAGTCCGACAGTGATACAAACAGCGACAGTACACAGTCCGACAGTGATACAAACAGCGACAGTAC
>JAFPLH010000010.1 GCA_017402845.1 Clostridia bacterium | reverse complement strand
TACCTTGTAATAATTTGTTGATTGCTGTATAATTAAAAATAATAATCGTACTTTTACCTTTACGATCATTCATGAGGGGTGAAAAGTTGGAACGTTCAATTGACTTCAAGATTTACCGATGGGCACAGATCGTCATATCAGACTTCACTTAGCGAAATAAGATCAGGACGCAAGAAAACGCATTGGATGTGGTATATCTTTCCGCAGATACAGGGTTTGGGATATAGTGCGAGCACTCAATATTACGCAATAAAAAATGCAGATGAAGCGAGAGCCTTTTTGAATGATCCTTATCTGGGCGGAAATCTGATCGAGATAAGCAATGAGCTTTTGAAGCTGCAAACAAATGATCCGTCAAGTGTTTTTTATACTCCTGATGACCTAAAACTAAGATCAAGCATGACATTGTTTGCTTATGTCGAGATGAACAGTCTGTTTTTAACAAAGTATTGGAGAAATATTTCAAAGGTAAATCAGACGAAAGAACTATTGCAATTCTTAGTAAAAATTAAACATTACATGACGAAAATTCAGAACAGCACTGAATAACAATTTTATTTCTTTTAAAGGATGTGTTTACTTTGGCAAAGAGTAAAATAAAAATATCAAACCGGACAATTACTGTTATAGCTGACGACGACCAGCAGTATCTTGACAGTATTACTGCAAAGGTTGAAAACAGAGTAAAACGTCTTGCCGACGAAATGCCTAACAGAAGCTTGGTTGACGTTGCGTTGTTTGTTGCTATGGATTACTGCGACCAGTATACAAAAGCCAAAGGCGACGGCAGCGATATGAGAACTCAGATCAAAGACTATTTGCAGGAATCAAGCTTTTTAAGAAAGAAGCTTGAGGAGGTCACAAGAGAAAACGAGATGCTCAAAGCTGAGCTTGACGCTTTGAGAGATAGGATCTCTGCCCGTAATGTTCCCGAACGTGCAGTTGCACAGATACCTGAGAAAATAAGCAAAACAAAATCTACAAAGCCTGCCTCACTGACAAAGCCTGCAAAGGCTGTGCTTGAAAAAGCTCCGGTTATTACAGAAGACGAAGAAACCGAGGACGAAGTAATGTTTGAAGCAAGCGAACCAGAAAAGGCTGTTACAATTGAAAAGGCTCAAACGCCGCAGAAAGCAGAAGCAAATGCAGCTCCTGTAAGCGGAGATTTTGAGAATGATCCGTTTGGTGAAAGCGCAGACGCAGCCGCTGAAATTATGAGCTTCTTTGAGCAGAACTCTTTATTTGATGATGAAGATTGAAAATAAAACCGGCAATATCGAGATACTTGCCCCGTGCGGTTCATACGACTCGATAATTGCCGCTGTAAGAAAGGGAGCCGATGCCGTGTACATTGGCTCCTTGAACTTTAGTGCACGTGCATACGCTGCTAATTTCGATGACGAACAGCTTAAAAAGGCCGTAGAATATTGTCATCTGCACGGGGTAAAAGTACATATGGCGCTGAATACTCTGCTGAGCGACAGCGAGCTTTCAGAGGCTCTGAAAATCGCAAAAAAGGCATGTGTGATTGGCGTTGACGCTTTTATTGTACAAGACTTGGGACTTGCTAAGCTTCTCAGACAAATGTATCCCGATATTGTACTTCATGCGTCAACTCAAATGACCGTACATACTCCGTCAGGCGCAAATATGGCGTACAGCTTAGGGTTTGAACGAGTGGTTCTTGCAAGAGAAATGAACCGTTCTGAAATCGAACAGGTTGTTTCATCCTGCCCCGCCGAAACAGAGGTATTTGTACATGGGGCGCTGTGTATGTGTGTTTCAGGTCAGTGTTATTTGTCTGCAATGATAGGCGGCAGAAGCGGCAACAGGGGGCGCTGCGCTCAGCCTTGCCGCCTGCCGTTCAAGGTCAGCGGCGGTTCGGGGTATGATCTGAGCTTAAAGGATAATTGTATAATTGATAAATTATCACAGCTTCACAGTATAGGCGTTACAAGCGCAAAAATCGAAGGCAGAATGAAACGTCCGGAATACGCAGCAATGGCAGTTTCGGCGTGCAAAAATTCCGCCGACAGAGGTTATGCCGAAAATGAAGATATAGAGCGTTTGAAAGCCGTATTTTCACGCAGCGGCTTTACAGACGGGTATTATACAGGAAAAACGGGTAAGACTATGTTCGGTGTACGCTCGAAAGATGATGTGATATCTGCAACCGATAAAGTTTTAGCCGACATTCGCCGGGAGTACAAAGACGAGATACAAACAAATCCGGTAGATTTTACACTTACTGTACGAAGCGGTGTACCTGCCGTATTAACAGCAAGATCACACGGATATTTCGCAAGCGTTGAGGGCGATATTCCGCAGCAGGCAAGCAAAACACCTCTCAGCGCTGATAAAGCAAAGGAACAGCTCTGCAAAACAGGCGGAACGTCATTTTATACCAATAGTACAGAAATTGATATAGAGCACGGTTTAACGCTGCCTTTGTCGTCTGTAAACCGTATGAGGCGTGAAGCGCTGCAAATGCTTGAAAATCAAATAACACAGGTCAAGCCCCATACATACGCCGATATAAACATAATGCCTGTAATTCCGTATAAAAGGCAAAAGCAGCCCGCATACAGGGCAAGCTTCAGAAATTGCGATATTCCGGATATTTTTAAAGAATGTGAATATGTCTATGTACCTATAACATCAGATAGATCAAAGCTGCAAAGTCTTATTGAAAGAGGCTTTAATGTTGCGGCAGAAATACCGAGAATTATGTTCGGTGCGGAAGAAAGAATAGATAAAGCCCTGCAAGAGGTGCGCCGGCTTGGAATTACAGATGTATACTGCAATAATATAGGTGCGGTGGCATTGGCAAGAAAACACGGGTTTAACATTCACGGCGGTTTTGCGCTGAATGTATTTAACAGTCAGACAGCGGCAGTGTATGAGGAATTAGGCGCAAAGGATATAGAAGCTTCAATAGAGCTTAAAGCCGAACAGATAAACAAGCTTGGCGGTACGATAAAAAGAGGTATTGTCGGATATGGTTATATTCCGTTGATGATAATGCGTAACTGTCCTAATAAGAATGGGTACGGCTGTAAGCGGTGCGGCGGCAGAAGTACGATAACCGACAGAAAGGGCAACAAGTTTACGCTTATGTGTTCGGGCGGGTGTACAGAGCTGTTTAATTATGTTCCGTTGGTACTATCTGATAAGCAAGAAAAATTTAAGAATATTGATTTTATTGATTTGCGGTTTACTTACGAATCGCAGCAGGAGTGCGAAAGAGTGTATAAAGCATACCTGAACGGAGAAAAGCCCAATAACGATTGTACGGCAGGACTGTATTTTAGGGGAGTTGAATGAGATAATATGCAAAGTATAAAGGTAAAAAGGATAAAATCCAACGCTGTTTTGCCGAAACGAGCAACAGACGGAGCAGCAGGAGCTGATCTCTACGCCTGTATAGATCAGCCGGTAACGATAGAAAGCGGCGATCTTGTAATGATACCAACAGGAATTGCAATAGAGCTGCCAACAAAAGAAATGGCGGGTTTTGTGTTTGCAAGGAGTGGTTTGGGTATAAAGCATGGTATATGTCCGAGTAATGCGGTTGGAGTAATAGACAGCGACTATCGAGGAGAAATATGCGTAGGGCTTACAAATCACGGAAAAGAGCCGTTTATAATTGAACCGCAGATGAGGATAGCACAGCTAATAGTAATGCCTGTAATACCGTTTGAAACAGAAGAAACAGAGGAGCTTGGCGCAACGATGCGAGGCGGCAGCGGCTTTGGCTCGACAGGATTATAAATGGATAGAGTTATAGTAATTTATGCAGCGGCAATAAATATTGCTGCTTTTGCCGCATACGGCATAGACAAGCAAAAAGCAAAAAGGAATAATTGGAGAACGCCTGAAAGAGTGCTGATAATGTTAGCGGTCATAGGCGGCAGCATAGGCTCTCTTGCGGGAATGATAGTATTTCGGCACAAGACGAAAAAACCGAAGTTTTATGTGGGAATACCGGTGATACTGTTAATACAGATCATCTTAATAGTATTGTTGTATATTATTACCCTGTCGGTGCTAAAATAATACTTAAAGACCATAAGCATTAAACGTACGAATATACAAGCTTACGGCGGGGAGTAGTCGTAAGCTTGTATTGCACTAACCGATAAAACAACCCCCAAAGTTTTTTATTCGGGCTACGCACGGCGGCGAGTCGCCGCTGACATTAATTGCACTAACCGATTGAAATGAAAACCAAAGTTTTTTATTCGGGCTACGCACGCGCTATAAGTATAAGTAAGACCAAAACCGCACAGCACGCGAGCAG
>JAFPLH010000097.1 GCA_017402845.1 Clostridia bacterium | reverse complement strand
CTTGAAGAATACAGATCACGTGGGTGTACCGCTTTGTCAGATGAAGATTTGTCAGCGCTGATAGACAGACTCCTTGAAGAATATCTCAAAAGTGTACTTGGCGGCAAAGATGATAAATCAGAAAGATATAAATACTTGTATTTCCGATATAAAGATAATGTCGAAAGACTTATTGCTCATATTACAGAGGAGCTTGCACAGTCTGAGTTTCAACCTGTCGATTTTGAGCTTGCAATAGGTGGCAGTACTCCGGACATAGACGCTTATACCGTAACTGATTCAAACGGAAATACAGTCAGTTTGCGAGGCTATGTTGACCGAATCGATATGATGAAGAAAAATGGCAAACAATTTATCAGAGTTGTAGACTACAAAACAGGAAAAAAGCAGTTTCATATATCTGATATACTGTACGGTTTGAATATGCAGATGCTTTTGTATCTTTCGGCTATTCAGAAGAACGGCGAAAAACGCTACGGAGAAAAAATAGTGCCTGCGGGTATACTTTATATGCCTGCCGAGGTTTCAGCGGTTGAAGCCGATATAAAAGATTCCGATGATAAGGTGAAAACAGAACGTGATAAAAAGTTGAAAATGAATGGTATTATTTTAGATAACAGATGCGTGGTAGAGGGCATGGAAAAAAATATTGCCGGAAAATACATTCCGATCAAAACTGTAAAATCGGGAGAGTATGACAAAAACAGCGACAGCTCTCTTATTTCTGATGATCAGCTTAAAATGCTCTTTGATAAAGCAGACAGCAAGCTTGCAGAAATGAGCGAAGCTTTGAGCAGCGGCGATATATGCGCAGTTCCCGTTACAGGAAGCTACGAGCCGTGTAAGTGGTGTATATTCAATGATGCTTGCGGTCATGAGGAAAACGATAAAGTATCAGAAATTAGTTCTTCAGATAAAGCGAAGGTAATGGAAATGCTTTCAAAAAAAGAAGCAGGGGAGGATAAATAATGTCAGCGGTAAAATGGACTCCTAATCAGTTAGATGCAATAAAGGCAAGAGAGGGCGCTGTACTTGTGTCGGCAGCGGCAGGCTCAGGCAAAACGGCTGTTCTTGTGGAACGTGTTATAGATATGATAACAGATCCCGAAAATCCCGTAGACGCTGATCGCTTTCTTGTGGTTACTTATACTCGTGCTGCGGCAGCAGAAATGAAAGACCGAATTGCTGCACGAATTGACGAGCTTTTGAAAAATGATCCAAAAAACAGGGAGCTTCACCGTCAGCAGCTTTTGCTTTCCAGGGCAAAGATCAGCACGATACATAGCTTTTGCAGCGATCTTGCGAGAGAGTTTTTCTATTCTCTCGACATTCCCGCAGATTTTAGGATCGCTGATGAACAAGAACTCTCCATTCTCAAAGAAGCAGCGATCAATAATGTATTTGAACGTAAATATAATGAAAACAGCGAGGATTTTATAAATACTCTCGAAGCCTTTTCAAGCGTCAGAGATGACTCAGCTTTTAAGAAGGTCGTTTTGAAGCTATATGAATTCCTGCGTTCACATCCGTTCCCTGAAATATGGTTAGAGGAAAAAGCTGCTATGTTTAACCCTGAGCTTCAGCCTGATGAAACACAGTGGGGAAAGGTTGTGCTGTCGCACGCTTGTATGACTGTCGGCTTTATGAAGAATATCAGCGATCTTAGTATAAAGATGCTTTCAGATGAACCTAAACTTCTTGAAGCAAAATTTGGGCAGTGTATTTACAATGATGCAGAATTTATAGATACTCTGAAACAGTATGTTGAAGAAGGAAAATGGGATAGTATCGGATATACGATCAGTAATTATTCTTTCGGAACATTGAGTACACCAAAAGGCTTTAAAGATAATTACACAAAAATGGCAATTGCTGCTTATCGTGATACTATAAAAAAGATAACATCAGAACTAAATAACATCTTTAGTATAAACAGCGAAGAATGCCGCAGGGAAATCGGGGAGCTTGCGCCTATTGTAAAGTGCTTGTTTGAAATAATTAAAAGCTTTGGCGAGGAATACTCAATGCTTAAAAGAGAAAAATCTGCTGCTGATTTCTCTGATTTGGAGCACTGGACATTAAAGCTTCTTGTTCGTATCACAGAAAACTGTATTGTTACAACGAATATTGCAAAAGAGGTCTCATCACGTTTCGATTATGTAATGGTAGACGAGTATCAGGATGTAAATAATATTCAGGATACTATATTCAAAGCAGTTAGCGACAATGACAGAAAGCTGTTTGTAGTTGGCGACGTAAAGCAGAGTATATATCGTTTCAGACAGGCAATGCCTGAAATATTCATACGCAGAAAGAATAGATATAAGCCGTATTCAAGGGAAAATGAGCAGTACCCTGCAAAAATCATTCTTGACAGAAATTTCAGAAGTCGAAAAGGCGTTACAAATGCTGTAAATTTCGTGTTTCAGAATCTGATGTCCGAACAAGTAGGAGATATAGATTATACAGAAGAAGAAAAGCTTGTGCCGCAGGCAGATTATGATCAGGACAGCGGCAAAGAGGTTTCTTATCATTTGCTCGGAGTGAAAAACTCAGAATCTAAAAACAAAGATGCTGACGAGGCACGGTATA
Organism: Clostridia bacterium; assembly: GCA_017402845.1. Lineage (GTDB taxonomy): Bacteria > Bacillota > Clostridia > Oscillospirales > Acutalibacteraceae > RUG592. The sequence goes on along the minus strand of JAFPLH010000097.1, from coordinate 32,789 downwards.
TTGGCAGACTAATCAATGAGTTAAAACAAACGGAGTATGTATACGAAAAAGGCAGCAGACGCAAACCCGAATACTCTGATTTTTGCATTTTGCTGCGAGGCGTAAAAGGGCGGGCAAATATATACAGCGAAGAGCTAAAAAAATTAGGTATTCCCTCTGTTAGTGAGATCTCAGACAGCTTTTTTGAACGCAAAGAAATTCGTATAATAATGTCTTTGCTGCAAATCATTGATAACCCCGTCAGAGATATTCCGTTGGCGGCTGTAATGCTGAGTCCGATTTTTGGCTTTACACCTGATGATCTTGCAGCCATTCGCACCAATTCTCCCAAAGGCTCGCTTTATGCTGCGATACTGCATGAAAGTGCGAACGAAAATGAAAAAGTAAAAAGCTTTGTTGAAGCTCTTGATGAATTCAGGCGTATTGCGATCGAGCTGCCCACAGATGAGCTTATAAACAAGATATATGCAGAAACATCTTTCCCTGAAATAGTATCCGCAGAGGATGAGGGAGAATACCGCAGAAAGAATCTCAGGCTGCTTACCGTATACGCAAAGAGCTATGAAGAATCGGGTTACAGGGGATTAGGCGGTTTTGTCAGATTTATTGATAAGCTTCGTGAACAGGGCGGAAATCTTGAATCTGCTAAAAGACCAACGCATATCAACGGCGGCGCAGTCAGAATTATGACTATACATAAATCAAAGGGACTGGAATTTCCGTTCTGTATAGTTGCAGGCTTATCGCATAAGATCAACAGTGATTTATCAGGCGAGGTACTTCTTCACAATGAATTGGGTATCGGTATAAAGGAAAAGGATAAACAGCGTTTTTGCAAGTATACAACAATGCCGAGAGAGGCAGTTTCGCTTGAAATAAAGCGAAACGAAATGAGCGAAGAATTAAGAGTGCTGTATGTTGCATTAACACGGGCAAGGGAAAAACTGATACTTGTGACAACTGTAAGCGATACAACAGATTATCTGTCAAAGGTTGCCGAAAAGCTTGCATTTGATGAACGCATTACTCCTTACAGCGTCAGCAGCGCAAAGTCTTTGGGTGATTGGCTGGCTCAGTGTGTGCTTGTTCATCCATGTTCGGCAGAGCTTAGAAAGACAGCAGGTTATACCGGCGGATTTTCGCACATTCAGGCAAAGCAGTGGGATATTCATATAGTCGAGGATATTAATGAGCTGTATAAGCAGGATAACAGTGAACAAACCGAATATGAAACAACCGAAGATAACAATGTTGACGAAAGTGTAAGAGAAAAGGCAAAAGCTGAGTATAAAGAGTTTATCGAGCGCAGCTTGACCGCTGAGTATAAGTATCGTGAGCTTACAACAATACCTATGAAGGTTTCAGCCTCTGCGCTTTCGCACAGAGAAACAGAAAAGTATTTCCGTGCAGTAAGTAAACCCGACTTTCTTAGAGATAAAAAAATCTCAGGTGCACAAAAGGGTACTGCAATGCACAATTTTGTACAGTATTGTGATTTTAAAAAAGCGTCTTGTGATATAGACAGCGAGGTACAAAGGCTTGTTGAGAGAGGCTTTATAACCGAAGCACAAGCAGATTGTCTTGACAAAGAGAGTCTGAAATCATTCTTTGACAGCCATTTGATGAAAAGAATACTTTCATCTGAAAATACCGAGCGTGAGTATCGCTTTACGGTGGAAATACCCGCAGGGGTTGCCGATAGTACGCTTATATCTCCTTACAGCGAAGAACCGATTATTCTTCAGGGTGCTGTTGACTGTATGTTTGAAGAAAACGGTAAAATAGTCATAATTGATTACAAAACAGATAAAGTATCTTCTCTTGCAGAGCTTGAAGAAATGTATTATAAACAACTCGATCTGTATAAAATGGCAGTTGAGCAAATAACAGGAAAAGTTGTTGCAGAGTGCCTTCTCTACTCGTTTAAGTTAGGTGAGTATATTAAGGTTACAAAATTGTAAATTTTCCAATCATTTGTATTTTTCTATGGAATTTATGAGAAAGATGTTATATAATAATAACAACATATTATTCTAAGGAGAAGTGTGTATGATGAACATTTGGCATGACATTGACGAAGAAAGAATAGCACCTGAAGACTTTGTTGCCGTTATAGAGATATCAAAGGGCAGCAAGCTAAAATACGAGCTTGAAAAAAAAACAGGTATGCTTATTCTTGACAGAATTCTTTATACCTCAACTCATTACCCCGCAAACTACGGATTTATTCCCAGAACGTATGCAGACGATAAAGATCCGCTTGACGTACTTGTGCTGTGTTCAGAACAGATTGAGCCGCTGACGCTTGTACGCTGTTATCCTATCGGTGTAATAAAAATGATAGACAACGGCAGAAATGACGAGAAGATAATTGCAATACCGTTTAATGATCCGACATACAATACATACACCGATATAACACAGCTCCCGTCACATATCTTTGAGGAGATGTGTCACTTCTTTACGGTGTACAAGACGCTTGAAAATAAAGAAACAGCGGTAGATGAGGTCTTGACCAGAGAAAAGGCTGTGGAGATAATAGCGTCTACAATAGAATCATATAAGAAAGGCTTTTGCGGTAAGTTGTAATGAGCGAAACAGAAACAAAAAGGTGCAGAAATACAAGGCGAGTGCTTATAGCACTGTTTATAGTTTGCGGTTATATGCTTTCAACAACATATGCAGTAGACTATGTAGAGATACAGGGCAAAGAAACGCTTGTTGAAATGACAGCATTAAACTTAGCTTTCGGAGCAATGGGCGGAAGTTTACCCATGAGATCAAACATTGTGATCGGACTATTATTCATTTTCTTGCCGCTGTTAGGATTTTTCTTTATGTTTTTCGATAAAAAAACAAATATAAAGAATTTTGTCGGAATAGGCTGCGGCTTGATAGGAATGATGTCGATAATGCTTTTTATTGGAGCAAATATCGGAATAGGAGCATTAGTCAGTGTTTTGTGCTATTTAGTTATAACCATACTTTCTGCTGTTGCCGTGCTTATGCATGCACAGGATAAGAGAGCTGTTTCCGCACCAAAATTAAAGAAACATACAGAATAAAGCGAGGGATAGCTATGAGCAAAAATGCAATGTTTAACATTACCTACGGACTTTTTGTGATAACTGCAACCGTTGACGGAAAAGACAACGGCTGTATTACAAATACCTTAATGCAGGTCACAACCGAGCCAAACAGGGTATGTGTGACGATCAACAAGTCGAATTATACTCATGATATGATAATGACATCAAAGAAATTTACAGCTTCTGTAATCAACCAAAAAGCAGACTTCGAGCTGTTTAAAAGATTCGGTTTTCAAAGCGGACGCAGCGTAAACAAGTTTGAAGGCTTCAAAGATTGCGCAAGAGGTCTTAACGGAGTATTGGTTATAACAAAAGGAATAAATTCTTTCATATCGGCAGACGTAATAAATACAATTGACTTAGGTACTCATACAATGTTTATCGCAGATGTTACAGATACAGGCGTATTGAATGACGTACCCTCAGCCGATTATGCATACTATCACGCAAACATTAAGCCCAAGCCGCAGGACACAGGCAAGAAAACACCTGACGGGCAAACGGTATGGCGTTGTAGCATATGCGGCTATGAATATGTCGGTGAGGAGCTTCCCGAAGATTTCATTTGTCCGTGGTGTAAGCATCCTGCTTCCGATTTTGAGAAAGTCATAAAGTAGTATAAATGCAGTTCCGAACAAAAACAGCTTGACAGTTCAGCAGCGAATTTGTGAGGTATTGTATGAATACGTTAAATTATTGATAATAAAAGATAAAAGCAGTGCAGTTCACAAAATGACCGCACTGTTTTTTGTATGTGATTTTGCAAGAAATAATAATAACAGTAAAGAAATTTCCAATTTGGAATTCACAAATAATATTGTAAAATGCTATCAAAGAAAAATCAGTGTTGATTATGTCAAATTGTTGTGATATAATTAGGGCGATATTGACGATAAGAGTACCTATATACAGAAAACGAAAAGTTATAATATGTACTCTCAGGGCAAATGTGCAGTCTGCCAACTAAATCTGAGGTACATCTGAAGTACCGCAGGTTTTTAGAACTGCAATGAAGATGAAATTGTACGCATTTATTGTTCGTTCAAACAAATTGCGAAAGGAGTGTTGAAAAAAGAAATGAAGAAACAAAAATCAATACTCAGTCTGCTCTTAGCGATAGTCTTTACTATATCATTGTCATCTTGTACAGGTGATATGGATGAAGTGGGTGGAACTGTAAATGTTCCGGGTAACGGTAAGTGGGTAGATTCAAACATGAGAGGTGAAATTACCGCCGAATCAACGCCTCGCCTTCAAGACGATTTTGCGGCTGCATCGAATAAAGAATACATTCTGTCGCTTGCTGCTTCAACAGATAAAGATATAAAATCCATAGAAATACTCGATAATAATATGAAGGATAAGTACATAGAGGTTATTAACGATGATACATTAAATGCAAAGTATGCTCAGGAGCTGAGAAAGTTTGTAGACCTTGCAAAAGATGATGAGCTTCGCAACTCTCAGGGAATTGAGCCGCTCAGACCGTATCTTGACGCAATCACCGAAATAACGTCTGTCAATGAGCTTATCGAGTATGAGAAAGATCTCGAAAAGAACCCTTTTGGACTTAATATGATATCGGAGTCGTTTTCAACGGTGCGTTATGAAACGACAGATACACCCGTTGCTTTTCTTAATACCATGGAATATACTCTTGAGTCGGCAAATGAATACACTAATATAGATTCCGTGGGTATGAATGCAAAAAAGTTCACTGATGGCAGAACGGAATATCTGTTGACAAGATTCGGATTCGACAAGAAGAATATCGAAAAGATAATAAAGGGCTGCTATCATATAGAAAGTCTTATCGCTGAGGCTGATACGCAAAAAAGCGATATTAATATTGGACATAAAAACTATACACGCAGCGAAATTGAGAAGATGTGCGATAACTATCCTTGTCTTGATATTCTTAAAAGTAGAAGCGCAGAGTATGAATTGTTTCAGGTAGATGCCTCTAAGCTTGCAGGCATAAACAAGCTTTATAATTCGCAGAACCTCGATGACATAAAATCTTACTATATAGTACATCTATTACGTATCACCGAAATGTTTCTTGACCATGAAGCGCTTGTGAAATTGTATGATAGACGCGGTTTATTAAATGATACTTCCAAAAGTACAGAAGAAGTTATTGAAACATCAGCCAACCGTCTTATTCTCTCGTATATAACACAGGCTAAAATGCAGCCGGCTCTCGATCAGGCATGGATTGACAAATACTACGATCAGAGGGCGGTTGATGATGTTAAAGCCATAGCTGCTGATTATATTGATTATTACAGAGAACTGCTCAATAATACAGAATGGCTTTCAGAAGAAACACGCAATATGGCAATAAAGAAGCTTGACAATATTGTGCTGCACGTGGGCAAAACGAGCATAGCTGCAAATTATGACAGCTGCAATATCAAGACAAAAGACGAGGGCGGAAGTTTTATTGAAGCGTGTGCCGAATCATTTCGTTATTGCTCTGAATTTCAGCGGCAGGTTGTCAGTCTTGGAGAGTCAAGAGAGAACTGGGAGCCGTATTCCATGAGTATTACCGAGTGTAATGCTTTTTATGACATTTCACAGAATGCAGTATTTATCATGTGGGGAATGTTACAGGAGCCGGTTTATTCTCCTGATATGGAATATGAAGAAAAGCTTGCAACTCTCGGCTGCTTTATCGGTCATGAAATGACTCACGCTTTTGATACGACAGGAGCCAAAACTGACCACAACGGTGTAATAAAAACATGGATGTCTATGGAAGATAACAGCGTTTTCCGTGAAAAATCGTCGAAAGTAGCGTCATATTATAGTATGATCACACCTTTCAGCGGTGTAATGCCGATAGACGGAAACAAGGTAGCAAATGAACAGATAGCCGATCTCGGCGGTATCAAAGGAGCTTTGTCAATTGCAAAGAAAAGCGAAAACTTTGATTACGATAAGTTTTTCCGTGCGTATGCACATTTTTATGCAGGTCAGATAAGCCGTGAAATGGAGAAATATAGTGTTACAAATGACGAACATCCTCTCGACTATCTTAGAATAAACGTAGGCTTACAGCAGTTTGACGAATTTATAAAAACGTATGATATCAAACCGGGGGACGGCATGTACTTAGCACCCGAAAACCGTATTTGCGTATGGTAACATAAGGAGGAACATTCGATGAGTGAAGCAGTTATAAAGCTGGAGAATATAGTTAAAAGCTATGGAAAGCACGAGGTCCTCAAAGGGGTAAATATGCAGGTGAATAGGGGCGATATATACGGTCTTGTGGGGAAAAACGGTGCAGGTAAGACAACGATCTTCAAAATGATACTCGGACTATCGGAGTATACGTCCGGAACAGTTTCAATAGCAGGCTCTAAAAACAAAAGAGAGCTGTTTGCTAACAGACGCAAGGTTGGTTTTTTTGTAGGCTCTAACTTCTACGGTTACCTATCAGCGAGAGATAATCTTCAATATTATGCTCGTGCGAAGGGTATTCCACATAAAGAGATAAAGAACGAGATCACAAGAGTTCTTGAGATTGTAGGTCTTGAAGACAACAAAAAGCCTTATAAGGGATATTCGCTTGGAATGAAGCAGCGACTCGGTATAGGAAATGCTATTCTCGGTAATCCTGAAATACTAATTCTTGACGAGCCGACAAACGGTCTTGATCCTCAGGGAATTGCAGATGTTCGACACATGATACGCCATATTCGTGATGAATACAATATGACTATCATCGTATCATCACACATTCTGGGTGAGCTTGAACATACGGCTGACCGCTTTGGAATCGTTCACAACGGTATTGTAGCAAAAGAGATCACACAAGACGATCTGAAATCTAAAAAGCCTGAGGTAAATATTGCACTTTCATCAGATGATATAGAGCGTGCGCAAAAGCTGCTTGCAGAGAATGGTATAAACATTCTTCATGAGGTTGCAGATAAGATGACTCTTGAAGACTTCTACTTTGATCTGATAGGCGGTGGTGCGAATTGATCAGACTGATATATGCAGATCTATACAGGATATTCAGAAAAAAATCATTCAAAAGAATGTGGATCATCTTTAGTCTGCTCAGCTTTTTCTCGATCATAGGAAATGCGACAATGCACGATAGTAATGCAGCAGCCGTGCTTGATGCGATAAATTCTTATACATCAAAAGGATTTTTTCTTCTGTTTATCTCTATCCCTATTTTCATGGGAGTATATGCTGATGAGATCTCGTCACATTCAATGCAGTGCATTATTGGCAGGGGGCTAACAAGAAACAAGATTCTATGGGCAAAGCTTTCAGATTGCATTATTCTTACAACCATTGTTTTCGTGGTGTATATGGGTGTGCAGGGAGTATTTTTGTTTAAAGCATATTCTTTCAGTCATTCTCAGAAGCTTGCTTATTGCGCTTATGTATTGATATGTATTCTAAAGGTTGTAGGAGCTTCCACATTTTCAATGATGCTGCTCTTTATAACAAATACGCTTCCAATAGGTGTGATTGGTGTAATATTCTTTACAACGCTTTCTCCTAACATTGTGAGTTTAGCTTATACATTAGGCGTAAAACCTGTTTACTACTCATATGATATGCTTTTGCTAAGAGCAATGAATAAGCTTGTTGCAGGTGCAGCCGCATGGGAGCTTATTCCGTGTGTGCTTATTTACGTTTCAGGGGCTTGGCTTATTACGCTGATCTTCTTTCGGAGAAAGGAGTTTGATTTCTGATATGAGAAATTTAATAGTTTCAGACATACTAAGAATACTCAAAAAGAAATCTTACTGGATCATAGTGGGGATCACGTTATTCTTTTCACTGTATGATATGCTTGGCAAGAGAGATAGCCTGTCATCAGTGACAAATCAGCTAACAACGATTCAGAATTTCGGCAGTACGATTCTTGGTATCTGCATATTCCTCTCTGTATATGCAGACGAATTCAGCTCACGATCAATGCAATGTATAATCGGACGAGGCTTATCTCGTGCAAAGCTTCAGATCGCAAAGTTTATTGACTGTATAATACTAACTGCAAACAGCTATGTTATTTGGTTTGTTTGGGTATTCCTGCTCAATCTGATATTCAGAACCGACATGGGTACGCTTGAAAGAACGGCTCTCTATGCAGCATTTTTCACAGAGGCTCTGAAGGCGATAGGGTACGCAACTATCAGTGCGATATTTCTATATAAATCATCAAACGTTGCAACTGCAACTGCCGTAGAGATCCTGCTTTATCTGATAATATATATGTTTATGGGTTTGCTCACTGATTCTTTGCATCTGGGACCGCTTTATTTTTTGCGGAGAAACACATATACAGGTCTGATTAATCACATTTATACTAATATTGTACTCGGTCAATCGTGTGCAAAATTGTTGTTTGGTGCGATTGTCGTATATATAGGCGGCTCGCTTCTGATCTCAGTGCTGATATTCAGAAAAAGAGAACTGGATTTCTGATCAGTATTATTTATTCTATTGAATCGTATACTTGAATGTGCTGCATATTAAGTATCTGGTCATATATGATTTTTGAGTGCATTTATTTGTAAGGTATCTATAAAAAACCTGCTGTCGTTTAGATGTTCCGTAGATATAGTCGGCAGGTTGCATAATATAATCGCAGGCATACTGACGTATGTCAAGATTTTTTGTGCAAGATGACGGCTGAAGACACGGTGGAGATGGACGGCGTGAGGTTTTTAGAGGTGCCCTGTACTCAATTAAAATTTTGTTTTATTATTCATTAAAGTGCAGCTTTAAAACTATGGCGGTTCAGACGTGCCTTAGAAATGCTCGGCATGCTTAATAATAAATCACAGGTTTTCAGAGGTGCGCTTATATCAAAATGGAAGAGTTATTCAAAGGAGTTTTTAATTATGCAGAAAGAGAAGAAAATTATCACTATTCTTATGGCACTCGTACTTGCAGGTGCTTTGGGAGCATGTAACTTAAAAACCGATAATAATTCTCAGGATTCATCTTCTGTGGTATCCTCAGAGGTATCATCACAAGATGATATGCAGAATCCTGTGATGAACTTTGTCGGACCTTATGTTTGCGAAAAAGCAGATATGAATGTAGAAGCCGTAGGCAAGATAGACGCTAAAATCACTGTTCAGTGGTCTAACGGCGCAGCCGCATACACAAAGTGGGAAATGAGCGGTACACTTGATGTAGATACTTTGAAGTTGAATTACCAGAACTGCAAAAAAACAGAAGTGGTAATGAATGAAGACGGTTCTATTGACAGTGAAACCGTAGAGTACGAGAACGGTAAAGGCCGCATTGTATTCCACGAAGACGGTACAGCTACATGGGAAGATGATGAAGAACAAGTTGCAGACGGTATGGTATTTAAATTCTTCTATAAACCGGTAGGAGATCCTGACGTCGACTCAACAGCAGAAACAAACAAAGAATCAAAAGCTTCAAACACTGAAGAACCAACATCAAAGGCAGCAACCTCAAAGCCAACAGCGTCAAAAACAACAAGCTCAGAAGAAGTTGAGTATTATGCTGGTATTACAAGAGGTGAAGCAATAAATGAGGTGAAAAAGCAGGTAGGTACTGGAGCGGAGATCCTGGCTGTATATACAGGCTATACTCCCGATGCAAGTGCAGAGTCATGGGTAGTAGTTGTTTCACTCGTTACTACCGGCGACACTAAGATCGTCAACTATTATGTTAATGACAAAGGTTGTTATAGTGGTGATAGCGATAACGAAAACGATTCTGAGAAAGATGAGGAATATTCCGGTATAACGCAGGCTGAGGCTTGTTCTAAGGTATCAGAGGCGGCAGGAAATGGCGTAACGGTATTAAGCGTTGAAAAAGGCTACACTCCTTCCGGCTATGAAGCATGGGTTATTTTGATTGATCCGCAAACTGACAAAGAATACATCACAACAAAAACATACTACGTTGGAGAATTCTTCTGCTTTACTGATGACGAAGATTATGATTCCAGCGATTATGATATAGAGTTTAACGACACTGAGATCTATGGCGGTTTAAGAATGTCAGAGGCTATTGATAAAGCAAGAGAAACTCTTGGTGTATATCCAAGTCCCGGCGTCTATGATGTATATCAGGGATATGATCCGATTGATGGTTATGAAAGCTGGATAGTAGTATTTTTCCCAAGCTCAACATCACCCGATACGGAAAAAAGCTATGTTTATGTAAGCAGCGATTACGCTTATCTCTATTGATCATACCTTTGTATTACATTTGGAAAAGCATAACAATGAAGTTTTTTATCAGAAAGGAGAATAATTCATGGAAATGATACAGAGCTTTTCTGTGGATCATACGAAAATTGTTCCCGGTATATTTATAAGCAGGGAAGATATTGTCGGCGGAGGAAAAGTTACAACATATGATATCAGACTTAAAAGACCGAACCGAGAACCCGTTATTGATGTGGCAGCAATGCATTCACTTGAACATATCATAGCTACATTTCTCAGAAATGATCCCGATTGGAAAGATGAAGTAATATACTGGGGACCTATGGGTTGTTTGACAGGCTTTTACCTTATACTTAAAGGAAGCCGTTCATCTCGTGAGATCTACGAGCTTGTTCTGTCAGCATTCAAGTCAGTTGAAAAAGCAGACGCTGTTCCTGGTGCAGCACCTGTAAACTGCGGACATTATCTCATGCATAACCTCGGAATGGCAAAATGGTATGCTGCGGAATTTGCTGAGTACCTTGAATCGAACTCAGAAAATGCAGGTATCTTTGAATACTCAAAGACCGAAAGACTTGTTACAGATGACGGACAGCATTTCTTTGATTCGTAATAATGAATTTAAGGGTAAAATATAGTAGAACAATTAATTGAGATCAAACAATAACAAAGGCTGTACACCTGTTTGCAGATGTACAGCCTTTTAGTTTTAAAAAATACTATTGTTGTTCAAAAAACTTGTCGATCCCGTTAGCAATTCCAACACATATTTTATCCTGATAATCTTCGGTAGCCATAAGCACATCTTCCTGCGGATTACTCATATATCCTACTTCAATTATGGTGACAGGTACAAGTGACCAGTTGATACCACACATTGTATCTGTTTCCCAGATGTACTGCTTGTTGCAGTTTGTAGAAGCAACAAGTTCGTCAAGAACGTTTTGTGAAAGCGAATAACATTCCTGATAGATATGACCGTTATACGGGTTATACAGTGTTTGACAAAGAGCCATTGCACCATTTACACTCGAATAATCAGAGCCGTTTGCGTGTATTCTGATAAATGCGTCAGCATTAATGTTATTTGCCACATCTGCACGTTCAATATTGCTGATATCAACATCGTGAGTAGTTCTTGTTTGAACGACTTCATAGTTTCGCTGCTCCAGTATCGTTTGAAGCTTAAGTGCGAGTGTGAGTGTAAGCTCATACTCAGGTATACCTGTAACAACACCGGTAGTTCCGGCGGTAACCTTAACTTTCATTTCTGATGAACCCGGTGCGATCGGTTCAACATCAAAATTCGGATATTGCTGATGACCTGCATCGATTACGATTATTTTCTTTTCGCGATTTCCCTTGTCGGGCAGTACTCGTTCTGGAATTGATACAACTTCATCTTGATTTTCACTTTCAAAATAATCCTCGTTTGTTTCGGAATTTGTTTCTGTTGGTTCATCGTCATTTGCAGAATGTATATTGGTATCTACATTTTCAGTGATCAGTGAGTTTGTTGTATTCTCTGTATTTGTGTTACCTTCTGAAGTTGTAGTATTGATTTGTGAAGTATTAGTTTTTGTCGTTTCAGAAATGACTGTCAGAATACTTGCAATACTTTCGGAATACTCAGATGACTGCAAAGAAGATATCGCCTTTGAGGTCAGTGAGCTTGATTTATCCTTTTTTGATGATGTCTTTGAGGCATTTGAGTTGACTTTTTTTGTATTCTCAGTTTTTTTAGATGTCTGAGAAGATGAGTGCACGATATGGTCTGCGGTTTCCTCTGATACAGAAGATATCTGCGTATCAACCGAAACAGTTGTATCAGATGTATTTGCAGCGCATGCGCACATTATAAGGCATAATGTCATAGCCAACAGAAAAGATAAAAAGGTATGAGATAATAGTTTTTTCTTCATAAAAAGAGCACCTCTAAATAGTTTTGAAGATTTATAATTTATTGTATAAGAAAATGCAGCATTATTTTACAGAAATCCGGTAATGTATCGTATAGTGCATGACCAAAGCCGCTGAACATTTTTATTTCAAAATGATCGTTAATGCCGAGAAGCTGTTCTATTTCTTTTTCGGGTTTGTCTGTAAATACAGCGTCGTACTCATCACCAATATAGAGTACAGGACATTTGATTTTTTCCGCACTATTACTGATATCAAAGCTCTTTGCGCCGTTTGCAAGAATGATAAACCTTTCGTGATCTTGTTTTGTCATGGTTTTAGCGATTTGGCAGAAAGCTTGCTTATACTTCTCAAAGTAATCTTTAGGATAGACCTTTTCGCTGATAGCTAAGTATAAGCCTTTGCTGTCGTTTTTTTCTGCAAGTGTAATCCATTGATTGATAATAGAAAAACGCTTTGTATCAATGTGCATTACAGTTGAAACGATCACCAGCTTTTTTACAAGCTCCGGATATTCTGCGGCAATAGTCAAAGCGATCATTCCGCCCTGTGAAGCGCCGAACAGAGAAATACTTTGAAGCTTCAAAGCCTCAATAACTTTAACGGTATCGCAAGCCATATCTGAAACGGAGTATTCAGCGGGTACATTGAAACGGCGGTCAAAGAGATACACTGTAAAGTCTTTCGTTAAAGATTCATATTTCTTTGCGATATAAGGCGCCAACGGTATAACGCTTTGAGCGCTTAGTCCGGGAAGAATGACAAGAGTTTCGCTGCCTTCGCCAAACTTCAGGTATTTCATTGTAAAACCATCAATTGAAATACTGTCTGTTTTGTAGTTCAAGAATATCACTCCTAAATAATTATTTATTGCCATTTCTGTATTTCACGCTGCAAAATATCTTCTGCGTCAAACCCGACAATGTCAAGCATTTCAGCTTTAACTAATTCGGTTTGTTTAATTCCAAAGTAGTTTTTTGCAAGATTTTCAATATATCCGTAGCTGTAAATGCTGTCATACACTCCGCCTGCCGTGGTAACATAATACAATTTTTTTGCGCTGCATAATCCTTTCGGCATGCCCTTGTCGTCATAGTCGGTAACTATACCTATAACATAAATATTCTCAAGGTAGATCTTAAGCATAGAGGGAAAAGAAGAATCCCAATAAGGAGCCGCAATTACAATAGTTTCAGCAGAAGCAAATTGCTTGGCAAGATCAAAAATTGTATCGGAAAAATCATTATTGGCACACAATTCCATTCTGTGTGATAATCTTTCATTATCAAGCGGCTTGATATTCTCGCTGTACAAATCAAGCACGTGAAAATCTCCGCCAATTTTGTTTATTACTGCATGAGCAAGTCTGTCTGTTCGGGATTCTTCTCTGACGCAGCAGTTAATATATAAATTCATAAGTGTTACTCCTTTGTATAATCACTAAGGCAATACCGAACAGAGATTGTGTTGAAGATGCGCAGTAGATTTGGCGTAAAGCCGTCAGGCGGTCTTTGTGCGGTGTTGCCCTAAGAAAGATAACCTCAATAAACCCAAACCGCAAAAGATATTGAAGCATAGGTTCATTGAGGGTGAATGTAATGATCAATCTAATTTTGGTTTGTTTTTCATTTTTTCTTTAAAGTTATCCGCAAGCAGTTTTTTACCTTTCCTTGAGCCTAAGTCATTTTCTGAAAGCTCGCCTTTTGCAGTCATGTCCATAAGCAGAATATAAGCTTCTCCCAAAGCGGTAGTAAGAGCAGCGGCGGTAGCTGCGTTAATAGCTGTACCTGCAACTGTACCGATACCCGGCAAAAGCTTCGCAAGCGATCCCGTAATAGCACGTCCGGCGAGAGTTGCGCCTGATGCGCCGAGTGTACTTGTTACCATAGACATCATAATACTTTTGCTGAGCCTGATCTGATAAGTAGAAGTAATTGCAGAGATCATAGCTATTTGTATAGGTATGAGTAAAGCTGCGTCTGCAAGAGGAATAGGAACGGCTGCTGCAGCGGCTGAAGAAGCAGCGGCACCGGCGGTGATCTTGTGAGATTTTTGTCTTTTGTACTCAATATTTGCATGTGCAAGATTTCCGACAGAATACTGTAACATAGTGTTGAAAAGAAGATCAATGCCGTAGCTTTGCATAATGTGGTGTTCATCAAAGTAATAATCTTCTGCTAAAACGGGTACAATGTCTGGAGTTTCCATATTAAGAGATTGAATGTACTCAAACATTTCTTTCACTTTTTTCGTGTCGTATGCTTTTGTAAGAGCGATGATAACAGGTGTATAATAAGGGTTTTTCTTGTTTGTAAAAGCTTTGATAAGCTTTATTTCTTCGTTTTCAAGTCTGTGAAGATTTGGATTTATACAAAAAAGTATACAGTTAATGCGCAAGCTTGTGTCTTTATGAGCCGCAAAATAAGATAATGCGTCTGTGATTTCTTTAATGGATTTTTTACGTGCGTTTTTGTCAAGCTCCAAGCCCATAGTATCATACATAGTAAGAAAACCGTCTTTTGATCTGTATTTAGTAATTTCCTGAGTAACGGCTTTTCCGAGACCGGTAGGGGCGTGCTGCATACATAGAAGTCTGTTTACGAGTGTGCTTTTTCCAACGCCTGTTTTTCCTATTATCATTACGTTTAAATGTGGAGTGCTTTTGCTAAGCTGCATTTTATTCACCTTGAATTCAGAAGTTTAGTCTGTTTTTTTGTTTTACGAATTGTTCGTCAATAAGCTCGAACAGTTTATTCATACCGCTTTGAGTTTCCATTTCTTCGGCGCTTAATTCGCCTCTGAATATCATAAGCATGATCTGAGTGTATGCGTTGCCCATTGCAGCGGTTATCGCCATAGCAACGCTTGCGTTTATCATTCCGGCTGATAAGCTGCCCACTCCGGGAACAAGCTTTAGTGCAGAAACCAATGCTCTGCCGCCTACGGTTGCGCCTGTTGTACCAAGCGATGTTGAAAGGAACATTGAAATGAAAGATTTACTCGGACTTGTGCCGAATACCGTTGTGATCTCTGCAAGCATTTTTGTTTCAATACCGATAAGTATAACAGAGTCTGCAACGGGCAAAGGCGTCATAGCCGCAGCTCCGGCTTCGGTTACAGATGCTTTTATTATATTTGCACACTGATTGATCTTAAGTTCGGCAGACGCTTTTTGTACATTAGCAAAGGTTTTAAGCAGATCATGGTTAAGTGTTTTGTTTATCTCTGAGGTGAGAGTATCTAAACCGTAACGATCAATGACCTGACCGCCGCCAAAGAAGTAAGGCTCTGCAAGAACATCAACAACAGCGGCAATATTCAGATTTAAGCCTGAAATGTAGCTGTGCAGCTGTTGAGTGTAGTTTTTAGAGTAAGCTTGTGTAAGCACAACGATCACAGGAACTCGCAAAGCAAAGCTCTCGTTTGTCAGCTCCGATATAAAACGGATCTCCTCCTGCTCAAACCGAGTTGAGTCCGCATGGATACAATATAGAATACAGTGAATAGCGTCATCTGTTTTGCCTGATTTCAAGCATTTTGAAACGGTATCGGTGATCTGTTTCTTGATGTTTTTCTGAGTATTCTTGTTAAGCTCAAATCCCTGAGAATCATAGATAGTCAGAGGATAATTCGGCAGGGAGTATCTGTTAATGTTTTTTGTGACGGGTTTAACTCCGCCTGTTTTAGCGAGATCATTTCTGAAAAGGTTGTTTACCAACGTACTTTTTCCTACTCCGCTTTTGCCTATTATCATAATGTTTAGTCTGTTGAGATTTCTTTCCGATTCGGTGATTTTTGAAAAACAATCAGATATAGTACCCAAAAAATCAATATTCCAAAAATTTCCGTAGTTTGAGCCTGTTTGTTGCATTGATATACCTCCCGAATATTTTTACTGTTTGCTTTTGTCAATATTACATTTGATCTGTTCAAATGTTACTCCGTATTTTACCGCAATGTCTTTAGCGTAGCTGACTCCCTGCGGCGGAGCAATAAACACTTTAAAAGAACGGTTGCCGTTTTCTACACCCGTAACAAGACTTTCAGCACGGCTTGTACCCTGAATCTCATTGTTTAGTGTATCAAGATTTCTTGCAAGCTCATGCATATGAGTATTGAATATTGTTCGTGTGCCTATATACAGCATAGCTTTTACAACGTCTTTTGCAATATATAAGCCCTCGGCAACATTTGTTGTGGCAAGACTTTCATTAAACAGCAGTAAGCTTTTGTCAGTTGCTTTGTTGAAAATATCAGCGATCCTCTGCGACTCCTCGCCTAATCTGCCCAGATTTGCGGTATCATTTTCATCTGCGGGGAAGTGGGTGAAAATATTATCGCACGGACTGAAGGAGAAGCTGTCAGCGGGTACATAGATCCCGTTATGAGCAAGCAAACACGCAAGACCTACCGCTTGAGTAAATGTGGTTTTGCCGCCCCTGTTAGGACCTGTCATAATGTAGATCCTGCCTTTTTCGGAAAACTCAAAATCGTTTCCGATTATGTCGATTTTTTCGCCCTCAACAGCTTTTAGAGCAAGCTTGAGATTATAAATTCCCGTTGTATAAAGCAGCCTGTCTTTAGCCGGTAAAACCTTTGCTTTGCACAGAGAAAGACCGCATGCGCGTATTTTTTCGATAAGCTCTGCCCAGCGGATATAGAAAATGATTTCCGGTATCAAAGATACAAGAGTAAATCCGCTGATGTTGATGTATTTTTGAAGCGTACTCTTAATATCCTTAACAATTTTTTTCACAATAGCCGTAACAGTTTTCGTAAGATTTGAAGAAAGCTGATCTGCACCTGTGGGAGCTTCTATTCCAACGGTAGGAGCAGTGATCTTTGAACTGTTTGGATTTTGCGGATGAAAATTCTTTAAGCTTGCAAAAGCCGTACCCGTGTATAATTCGTCCTTTTGAGATGTGAATTTCATAAAGCTTTTAAGCAGACCGCTGTCGGTGATAAGATGACAGTTAAGTGAAATAATGCCGGCGTTTGTGGGACGCAGCATTTCATCAAGATTTACACCGAGGGTAATACTTCTGATTTGTTTTGCTATTGCGAATGTTTCTGCAATGTCCTTTTTGATTTGAGGGAAACCGCTTTCATCATGTACTTTTGTAACGATATCTCTGAGCTCCTTTAAACCGTCAGACTGAAGATCGATCTTTTCAAGAGATTGTTTCATCTGAGTGATACAGTTTACAAAACCGTCAATTTCTCTCAGTCGATTTATGAGCGTCCAGAGATCAGACGCGTCAGTATCTTTTTGAAATTTTTCGAGTTCTTTCAGATCGTTAAGCTGTAAAAGAAGCTGTTCAAGCTCTGTTCTGAATGACGGATATCTCAAAAGATCGTCAAAAACATCGGTGCGGTATTTTATGACGCGCTCATCAGATGTAATGCTTGTCATAAGATTCTTCATACTGTTGCGTTCAAAGGTGTCCTTTGTAAGAAATTCGCAGATATAGTCTATCGAGAGATCGTTTACAGCCTGAGGGGGAAGGGTGTTATATTCTGCATTGATGTCTGAAGGATGAAGTAAGCTGAATTCCATAAAAGCACCGTCTTTCTATTGTTAATAAAAAAATTTTATCATAGAATTATTTTTATTGCAATATAATACACAAAAATAAAAGAAATATTATTGAAATAAAGAGAGAAATGGTGTAAAATATAAATGACCGTAGTATTTAGCGGCAAAAAATAAATAAATGGATTGGTGATTACAATGAAGGTAATGGTTGAAACCTCTGCACGTCATATTCACGTAACGCAGGAGGTTCTTGAAACACTTTTCGGAAAAGGCGCACAGCTCACAAAGAAGAAAGATCTTTCACAGCCCGGTCAGTTTGCCTGTGAAGAAAAGGTAAAGGTAATAGGTCCTAAGGGCGATTTTACAATGTCTATATTGGGCCCTGTAAGAAAGGACAATCAGGTTGAGATATCTTTGTCAGACGCAAGAAAAATGGGTATTGCAGCACCCATAAGAGAAAGCGGCGACGTAGCAGGCACACCGGGATGTAAGCTTGTAGGTCCTTGCGGCGAGTGCGAGATCGACCACGGTGTTATTGCTGCACAAAGACACATTCATCTTACACCTGATTCTGCAAAAGAGTTCGGACTCAGCGACAAGCAGATCGTTTCTGTTGAGATCGACGCAGGCACAGGCAGAAAAACAGTATTCGCAGATGTAGTAGTAAGAGTAAGAGACGACTTCTTCCCTGCAATGCATATTGACACAGACGAATCTAATGCAGCCGGCATAGCAGGCCCCGTAGACGGTGTGATCATTCCCTGAATATGAAATTAAAAGGAATATGTCTGTCAGTATACGCTGTAATATTCTTGTCGCTGATAATGCTCACAAACGGTCTGTGTACTATGCTGGAGGGCTCGGCATATGAGGCCAGCGCAAAGCTTGCGCAGTATGATCCTACAGATATGTCTTTGTATTATGCAATGGGCGAATATTATCCGCCAGATACAATAGACGCTCTGAATATTGACTGGAAGGGCGGCAGAGTAGAAATAATAGCGTATGATGGCGACAGCTATTTTGTTGAAGAAGGTGCAACAAGACAGCTTCGTGAAAACGAGCGTTTGTCACATTCGCTTTCCGGAAATGAGTTTTCGATTTTTTTCACAGAAAGTGAAGAAACAGTCATTGACGATGCCTACAAAAAGGTTGAGATCAGAGTACCCGTAGTAATAGCAAATAACCTTAAAAAGATAAACATCAATACAAACGGCGAGGTAGTGCTAAAGAATATTTTTGCAGATGAAATTAGCATTACGAGCAAAACAGGCAATATAATTTGTGAGAATGTTTACTCTCCTAAGGGAACTTTTACAAACGGCAGCGGAGATATAAATATCAAGGTTGCAAGCGGCGTAAGCTACCGTCTTGATTATAATTCCGTAAAAGGTAAGCTCAACACATATCTTGATGCGAAAAAATCGTATGTTGTAGGAAACGGTGAATACACATATAAAACAAAAACGAATCAGGGAAACGTAAATGTTTCTGTGATAAATTAAAATTTCTTATCCGAGGGCGCTTTTTTGCGTCCTCTTTTTTTAATTTTGCAAAGAGGTACGCTTTTTAATGGTCAATTAAAATAAATTTGGCATATTTCTATTGAAAAAGCAGCGGTTTTGTGGTATATTGTTGTTATAGTTATATTTCATCTTGATTTCTGAAATAATACATTTGATAAAGTATGTATTTACGATTAAATAAAACAATAGTCAGGAGAATTGTTATGAACGAAATGTATTCTATCGTAGACAGCGTACAGTCTTTTGAGAAGAAGCTCGAACAGATCAGAGAAGCACAAAAGAAGTTTGCCTCTTATACGCAAGAGCAGGTAGACTATATCTTTAAGTGTGCCGCTTTGGCAGCAAACAACCAAAGAATAAAGCTTGCAAAAATGGCTGTTGAAGAAACCGGAATGGGCGTGGTTGAAGATAAGGTAATAAAAAACCATTTTGCCGCCGAGTATATTTACAACGCATATAAAAACACCAAAACTTGTGGTGTTATCGAAGAAGATGCTTCATACGGCACAAAGAAGATCGCTGAGCCGATCGGTGTAGTAGGTGCGGTTATTCCTACAACAAATCCGACTTCAACAGCAATATTCAAGGCTCTTATCTGCCTAAAAACAAGAAACGCTATTATTATCAGTCCTCATCCGAGGGCAAAGAGCTCTACCATTGAGGCGGCAAAGGTCGTGTATGAAGCAGCCGTTAAAGCAGGTGCTCCTGAAAATATAATCGGGTGGATAGATGTTCCTTCTTTGGAGCTTACCAATACTCTTATGAGAGAATCCGATATTATTCTTGCAACAGGCGGTCCCGGAATGGTAAAGGCAGCTTATTCAAGCGGCAAACCGGCTTTGGGTGTTGGCGCAGGCAATACTCCTGCTATCATTGATGATACAGCAGATATTCTGCTTGCAGTCAGCTCTATCATTCATTCAAAGACCTTTGATAACGGTATGATCTGTGCTTCCGAGCAATCAGTTATTGTTCTTGAAAGCATTTATGATGCGGTCAAAAAGGAATTTGCAGACAGAGGATGCTATTTCCTGAGTCCCGACGAAACAG
Organism: Clostridia bacterium; assembly: GCA_017402845.1. Classification (GTDB taxonomy): domain Bacteria; phylum Bacillota; class Clostridia; order Oscillospirales; family Acutalibacteraceae; genus RUG592. The sequence continues at coordinate 12,475 of JAFPLH010000097.1, read as the reverse complement.
AAAAAGTCAGAAAAACTATTATTATAAACGGTGCTCTTAATGCTAAAATAGTTGGTCAGAAGGCTCATACAATTGCAAAGCTTGCAGGCGTAGATGTTCCCGAAAAAGCAAAGATTCTTATAGGCGAGGTTGAAAGCGTTGATCTTGAAGAAGAATTTGCACATGAAAAGCTTTCGCCTGTTTTGGCTATGTATAAGGCAAAAGATATTCAAGACGCTTTCTCAAAGGCAGAAAGACTTGTTGCAGACGGCGGCTACGGTCATACATCTTCGATCTATCTTAATGCTGTTACAGAAAAAGAAAAGCTTGCAGAGTTCCGTTCAAGAATGAAAACAGGACGAATTCTTGTAAATACTCCGTCATCACAGGGCGGTATCGGAGATCTTTATAACTTTAATCTTACTCCGTCACTCACGCTTGGCTGCGGTACATGGGGCGGCAACAGCGTTTCAGAAAATGTAGGAGTAAAACATCTGCTCAATGTAAAAACTGTTGCAGAGAGGAGAGAAAATATGCTTTGGTTCAGAGCGCCGCAAAAGGTTTATTTCAAGAGAGGCTGTTTGCCGGTGGCTTTAGAGGAGCTCAAGTCGGTAATGGGCAAGAAAAAGGCATTTATTGTAACCGACAGCTTCCTTTATAATAACGGCTATACAAAGCCCATTACAGATAAATTAGATGAGCTTGGCATTACTCATACCACATTCTTTAATGTTGCTCCCGATCCGACACTTGCTTGTGCAAAAGAGGGCGCAGAGCAGATGAAAGCGTTCCAGCCTGATACCATTATCGCAATAGGCGGTGGTTCTGCAATGGACGCAGGTAAAATCATGTGGGTACTCTATGAGCATCCCGAAGCTGATTTCATGGATATGGCAATGCGCTTTATTGATATAAGAAAGAGAATATATACATTCCCGAAAATGGGCGAGAAGGCATATTTTATTGCTGTTCCGACATCAGCAGGCACAGGCTCAGAGGTAACACCTTTCGCAGTAATTACAGATGAGAGCACAGGTGTTAAGTATCCTCTTGCAGACTATGAGCTTTTGCCGAATATGGCTATCATTGATACCGATATGCATATGACAGCACCGAAGGGACTTACCTCTGCATCAGGTATAGACGCAGTAACACACGCACTTGAAGCTTACGCTTCTGTAATGGCTACTGAGTATACAGACGGTCTGGCTCTTAAAGCACTTAAAATGATATTTGAGTATTTGCCCCGTGCATACGATAACGGTCCTAACGATCCTGTTGCAAGAGAAAAAATGGCAAATGCCGCAACAATGGCAGGTATGGCTTTTGCAAATGCGTTCTTGGGTGTATGTCATTCAATGGCACATAAGCTGGGTGCATTCCACCACTTGCCGCATGGTGTAGCAAACGCTTTGCTTATAAGCGAGGTCATGCGTTTTAATGCTGCTGAAGTACCAACAAAAATGGGTACATTCTCTCAATACGATCATCCGCATACTTTGGCAAGATATGCAGAGGTTGCCGATTATCTGAAGCTTGGCGGTAATACTGATGAAGAAAAGCTTGAAAATCTTATTGCAGCAGTTGAAGAACTTAAAGATAAGACAGGCATTAAGAAAACCATTAAGGATTATGGTATTGATGAGCAGGATTTCCTCACAAGACTTGATGATATGGTAGAGCAGGCTTTTGACGATCAGTGTACAGGAGCAAATCCGAGATATCCTCTTATGAGCGAGATCAAAGAGATGTATCTTAATGCATACTATGGAAAAGAACAGTAATAGTAATACTGTTTATTTATAATGAAATAATAACAGTCGTTCGAGTTTGTCGGACGGCTGCTTTTTAATGCATTGTTAAATACATATTAAAATAATGTAAAAATATACTGTTATCTGTTGACAAAATATGAAAATGACTATAAAATAACATAAATATAGATAACGAGGGTGTATGAAATGAATGACGAGATCGAGAAACAATGCAGAGAATTGGCAGAAGAAATATTAACATATTCCGCAAGCTCAATATTACTAAAATTAAGATTTATGCAGTCTGCCATGGGCAGACTTTTTATGACTCCGGAGCATACCGATACTATTGCAACAGACGGAAGGCATTTTTTGTATGATCCTTTTTTTATTATAAAAAGCGCTGATAAATACGAAAACGCAGTTCTTGTAATAAGACAGTATCTTCATGTGCTTATGCATTGTATTTATAGGCATATGTTTTTTGCAGAAAACATGAACAAGCGGTTGTGGAATCTTGCTTGTGATATTGCGGTTGAAAATATTATTTTAGGTATCGACAACAAAGAGCTTGCACTTGATAAAAACAATATGGTCAATGATGATCGGGTAGACATGAGTATTTTCGCCTTTGACAATGCAAAAATGGATTTTATAAAAAATTCACAGGCTCCCGACGGAAAATATGATCCGAAAAAAATACGTTATATGACAGCAGACTATATATATATGTTTCTTGTAAACAACGGTTACGGTGAATATTATTACAGTAATGTAATAGAAAAAAAGCTTAGACAGCTTGAAAATCTTTTCAAAATGGACGATCATAAATACTGGTACGAAAAAATAGTCAAGGAATCAAAAAACGTATACACAGATACATATGATACGAACACGGAAGAAAATGATGATAATGTATACACTGTATCAGTTGATTATGATATTCGTTCTGATGAAGAAGTAAGCGAAGACTGGCGAAATGTTTCAAACATATTTTCAGATTCATATTCTTCTTACTGTAATGGTATCGGAAAGGATCCGGGATCAGCACTTATCAATGTACAAGAGGTAAACCGAGAAAATGTGGATTATTCCGACTTTTTAAGACGCTTCTCAACAAAAGTCGAAGGTCTGAAAATAAATGAGGACGAGTTCGATTATATCTACTATTCTTACGGAAACAGAATTCTTGAGAATACTCCGCTTATAGAACCGCTTGAATATGGATCAGTTGAAAAGATAAAAGATTTTGTAATTGCAATAGATACTTCAGGATCATGCATGGGTAGTATTGTACAGAAGTTTATACAAAAAACGTATAATATACTTATGCAGTCAAATATGTTTGATACACAAGTAAATGTACATCTTATACAGGCTGATGCGACAATTCAGACAGACGAAAAACTGACGTCTAAAACGGATTTTGAAACACTGTTAGATCATTTGAAAATACACGGTGCAGGCGGAACAGATTTCCGCCCTGTGGTCAAGTATATAGATAATCTTATAGAAATGCGAGAGTTTACGAATTTAAAGGGCGTAATATACTTTTCTGACGGTTGGGGACCTTTTCCGACGAAAGCGCCGGACTATGAAGTCGCTTTTGTATACCTTGACGGAATGTTCTACAATAATCAGATCCCGTCTTGGGTTACACAGGTACTCTTAAAGCAGGAAGATATAGATATATTATAAATGGAAGGAAGTAAAAAGTTATGATGAGTATTGATAAGGCGTTGATCGAAATTGAAAACACAGTTACCTCATACCTCACAAAAGACGAAGACGGCAATTATATACTGCCGCTTGAACAGCAAAGACCTATCTTTCTCGAAGGACCTCCGGGAATAGGTAAAACGGCAATAATGCGGCAGATAGCCGAGAAAAAGAAAATTGCTTTGGTTTCTTATTCCATAACCCACCATACACGCCAGAGCGCTTTGGGTTTGCCTCAGATAAAGCATAAAAAATATGGTGATACAGAGTATGACATTTCTGAGTATACAATGAGCGAAATAATATCTTCTGTTTACGAGATGATGGAAGAAACAGGATACAAAGAGGGAATACTCTTTTTGGACGAGATAAACTGTGTATCAGAAACATTAACGCCTATAATGTTACAGTTTTTGCAGTATAAGGTATTTGGCAAACATCGTGTACCGAAAGGGTGGGTAGTGGTAACAGCAGGCAACCCACCGCTTTATAACCGTTCTGTTCGTGAGTTTGACACGGCTACTCTCGACAGATTAAAGAGAATTGTTATAGAGCCTGATTTTAGTGGCTGGTTAAAATACGCAAAGAAAATGGGTATTCATGAAAGCATAATAAACTACCTTGAAACAAAATCTCAGGATTTTTACGTTGTACGTACTACCGACAAAGGAAAAGAGGTAGTAACAGCAAGAAGCTGGGAAGATCTAAGCAAAATGATATATCTTTATGAGCTTAACAAGATCAAGGTTTCAAAAGAGTTTATTTCTCAGTACATACAGAGTGATCATATAGCAGGACAGTATTATTCGTTTTATGAACTGTATACACAGTTTCGTAAAAAAATAAGCTTTAATGCTGTTTTTGAGAATGATAAAGAAGCGGTAAAAAAGATGCTTGCAGAAATTACCGAGATGCAGAATAAAGGCAGATTCACCCCCGATAAACAATATGCGTTGATAGGTGTGCTTCTTGACGGTATAAATGCGGAGTTTGAAAAGTATATGTTTAAATTTCTTACCATAAGTACGCTCAAAATGCTCTACCGCGATTTTCTGAATGAGCCAAAATATAAAGGTATGAGTATTGAAGATTATACGAGGTATCAGACAGAAAAGCTTGAAGAAGCTGTCAGAATAGGTGAGATATCCGGCAATACTTCTAACAAAGAATTAAAGAAACACCGACGTGTACTCAAGCTTTTAGGAGAGTGCAGCAAGATCATAAATGATGGTTCAAATGAACAAGCTCAGGTTTCTTCTATAAAGACACATATTAATAATATGTATAAAGCCGTTAAGGCAGAAGGCATTAATAATGCTGAGAAGCTTAACAATATCTATATTTTTTGTACAAAGATATTTAGCGGAGCAAACTTTGTTGATAAGATAACAATAATAAGTACAAACATAACAGATAACGAAGATATCGCACTTTTTATTTACTACTTTAACAAAGAATGCAGCGAGTATTTCAAGAATAACAGAACTTTGCGTCTTACAGAAAGAATGAAGGATATAAATAAAAGGGTTAAAGAGTTTGAACAAAAAAACAGTGACGGCAGTCTTTAATTTATGAGGCAACACCGCACACAGATCGACTGACGTCTCAGAAGCAAATCTACGTGCATATTTTTCGTCATAGTACACAAATATCTCTTGAAATACCTCAGTATTCCTGCGGTCGCTTTATGCACTCTGACGAAAAAATCTGCTGCGTATCTTCATCACTGTCTTTGTTCAGTATTGCCTTGACTTTTATTTTTTATAGAGTTATAATAACATTAAAAAACACAGAGAGGAAAAGAAAAATGGCGAGAAAACTTTTCACTTCGGAGTCAGTTACCGAAGGACATCCAGATAAAATTTGCGATCAGGTATCAGATGCGATCCTTGATGAAATATTAAAGAACGATCCTGCTGCTCATGTAGCATGCGAGGTCACAGCAACTACCGGTATGGTTCATGTAATGGGAGAGATATCAACAGAATGTTATGTTGATATCAACTCTGTTGTAAGAGATGTTATCAATGATATAGGTTACGATAATCCCGATGCAGGCTTTAACGGAAACACTTGTGCAGTATTGACTTCTATTGATAATCAGTCACCGGATATTGCTATGGGCGTAAACGAAAGCCTTGAAAACAAAGACGGAGATAATGATGCCGACAGCATTATTGGAGCAGGTGACCAGGGCTTGATGTTTGGTTTTGCTTGTAATGAAACATCAGAGCTTATGCCTTTGCCGATATCGCTTGCACATAAACTTGCTAAGCAGCTTGCAAAGGTTCGCAAAGATAAAACTTTGCCTTATTTGCGTCCTGACGGAAAAACTCAGGTTACAGTAGAATATGATAACGATAAACCCGTAAGAGTAGATACTGTTGTAATTTCTACACAACACGATCCTTATGTAACACTGGAGCAGATCAGGGGCGATCTTATCGAAAATGTAGTGCGACCTATCATACCACAGGAGCTTCTTGACGAAGACACAAAGTATTTTATTAATCCCACAGGCAGATTTGTTGTAGGCGGTCCGGTAGGCGACAGCGGATTAACAGGTAGAAAGATCATCGTTGATACATACGGTGGTTATTCACGTCACGGCGGCGGTGCGTTCAGCGGAAAAGATCCAACAAAGGTAGACAGAAGTGCTGCTTATGCTGCAAGACACGTTGCAAAGAATATAGTAGGTGCAGGACTTGCTGATAAATGCGAGGTGCAGCTTGCTTATGCTATCGGTGTTGCAAAGCCTGTTTCTGTAATGGTAGATACTTTCGGTACAGGTAAAGTAGCTGATGATGTGCTTTCAGAAGCTGTTAATAAGGTTTTTGATTTACGTCCGAGCGCAATTATCAGAAATCTTGATTTAAGAAAGCCGATCTATCGCCGTCTTGCAAGCTATGGTCATATCGGCAGAGAAGACCTCGGCGTTGCATGGGAAAAATTAGACAAGACCGAAGACCTTAAAAAAGCAGTTGCTGAAATAGTGTAATACTGTGAAATAGTATATCAAGATACTGTTGCTGATAGTTTTTTGATGAAATATATTATGTCGGTAGGTAAGGCTACCACAGGGATACGGGTTACTGCCGCAAAGTAGTGGAGACACTATTCGTAGGCCAACAGATTACATCGTACTAAGGTGTAATTTAGTGTAATTTCATTGCCCTGTGATGCTAAAGCTTGAACGATACTACATTTGTTTGTATGAACGTTTGCAAAATTGCCTGCCCTTAAAATAGGGTAGGCATATTTTTTAGGAGGTGTTCTCATTGGCTGATACAGAGAGAGAAAGAAGCGAAGAACTTGATGAGCTTGCAGAAAAGATACCTGATTATATAGCGAATCGACGATATTCTGAGCTTAAACAGATACTCACAGAGATGAATCCTGCCGATATAGGCGATCTGATGGGATCACTGCCTACAAAGAGTTTACCGCCCGTATTCAGACTTCTTCCAAAAGAGCTTGCCTCAGAGGTGTTTGTATATATAGATTCAGACGCACAGGAACAGCTTATTTCAACATTCAGCGACAGCGAGCTGAAAGAAGTAGTAGATGATCTTTATATAGACGATACTGTTGACATTATCGAAGAAATGCCTGCTACTGTGGTAAAAAGAATACTGAAGCATGCAGACAGTGATATGCGTCTTGAGATAAACAAAATACTAAAGTATCCTAAAGACAGCGCAGGCTCGGTAATGACAACAGAGTATGTTGATTTGAAAACAGGCTATACCGTAGAGGATTCTTTTTTGCGAATAAGGCGAACCGCTGTTGACAAAGAAACAATATACACTTGTTATGTTACAGATGATAACAGAAAGCTTTTGGGGCGAGTTACAGTAAAAGATCTGCTTTTATCGGAGTATACCGACAAAGTAGTAGATATAATGGAAACCAATATTATATATGTAAATACATCTGATGACAGAGAGTACGTTGCAAATATGTTTGCACGTTATGATGTGCCGACAATACCCGTAGTAGATGCAGAAGAAAGATTAGTAGGTATTGTTACGTTTGACGACGCTATGGACGTAATACTTGACGAAACTACCGAGGATATTGAAAAAATGGCAGCTATTTCACCAACCGATAAGCCGTATTCAAAGCTTACTGCATTAGATTTGTGGAAGAAAAGAATACCTTGGCTTTTGCTGCTTATGATCTCTGCAACATTTACGGGAATGATAATCTCGTCATTTGAGAATGCGCTTGCAAGCGTGGTAGTGCTGACGTCGTTTATACCTATGTTGATGGATACAGGCGGTAATACGGGAAGTCAGGCTTCTGTTACCGTAATAAGAAGTATTTCGCTTGGAGATATAGAGTTTAAAAATATGCCGATAATTATCTGGAAAGAGGTGAGAGTTGCACTTCTTTGCGGAGGCACTCTTGCGGTAACTAATTTTGCAAAGCTGATGTTGTTTGATAAAATGCTTCTGGGAAATTCAGACATAACATTATCGGTTGCTTTTGTTGTATGTTCAACGCTTGTTTTAACGGTACTGTGCGCTAAGGTGATAGGCTGCACTTTGCCAATGATAGCAAAAAAACTGGGCTTTGATCCTGCTGTAATGGCGAGTCCTTTTATTACTACAATAGTAGACGCCGTTTCTTTAATGGTATATTTCAGAATTGCAACTGTTGTTTTGCATTTGTCCTGATGTGAAAAATCCCTTTGCTTCGTACTAAACAAAAGACTCCCTCTCTTAGGCAATGTTGTCAACTTAAGGAATTTTGTATATACTCCCTCCGTTAAAAAGTACGTATAGCGTACTTTTTGCCACCTCCCTCAAAGACAATGTCATCAACTTAAGGAGTTTTGTATATACTCCCTCCGTCACAAGGTACTAAACGTACCTTGCGACACCGTATCCGCTGCCGCTTCGGTCGGTGCTGCTGCCTTGCGGCAACGTCTGCCGCAAAGCAGACTGAGGGAGAAATGCAAGAAATTATCTGCTTTATTTTCTTAAGTTGATGACATTGCCCTTGAGGGAAAGGGGGTTGGGGGATAGGGTGACTACATGATTTTACGGAAACCCAATCAACCTAAGCTGATAGCTTAAGTTGTGGATAGGGAATGCGTAATAGGTTGAACCTATTACCTATAATACCTATAGGATATTGGACAAATCATGAATCCTATGATATAATAAGCACATCAACGAGAAAGGAGTAAGCTACCATGACAAAAATAGCTGTTATTGCAATGTGTATCTGTATGAATAACTGTATGTGTATGACTCAGGAAGCAGTTTTCTGTGTCAGGGCTTGCTGTGCTTTCCGAATGTGACAGAGTTATTCTGCGCACTTTTCACGGGAAGTCAGCGATGACTTCCCTTTTTTACTGTCATTTTACAGGTAGTGCTAACATTGTGTATAGTCCTCGGCACAAGCCTTGACGCTGTACATTTTAAAAAGACGACATTATCAGCGATAAATGTTAAACAGAAAGGAAAAACAACATGAATTACAGAAGAATAACGGCACTTATTTTTGCCGTATCAGTCGGACTTACATCACTTACAGCCTGTACAGGGCAGTCGGTTAGTCAGGAAAGTACATCTACAGTAGTTGAATCATCTGCGGTCAGTTCGGAAGAAGAAAAGAACTGCTGTAGTAATACAGAAAGCTGCTGCGAGGATATAGAAACACCTGACTGTTGCAAAAACAAGGAATATTCTTCCGAAAGCGACACGAAAGTAAAAAGCTGTTGTAAAGAAGATTCGGACACCACCTCAAAACCGGACTGCTGCAAAGCTGATAGCTCTCAAATTCCGGATTGCTGTGAATAATTAAAATAAATTGATATGGAAAGGAAAATCAATATGAATAAAAAAATAATTGCGGCTGTATTAACCGCTGCTCTTACATTATCATTTGCATCTCTTACAGGCTGCAATACAGCTGAAACTAATTCCTTGTCAGAAAATGGCAGCTCAGTTTCATCGGCAGAACCAACAAGCGAATCAACTCAGGCACTTGAAAAAACGAGCTTTAATTTAGGACACCTTAATTCAACAGCTCATGTTTTGGGTTTTGTAGCAAAGGAGGAAGGTTATTTTGAAGAAGAAGGTCTTGATGTAAATCTTACATTGTTTTCATCTGCTGCGGAGTTATCAACCGGTCTTGAATCAGACAAGTTAGATGTTGCTTTTATCGGTTCTGTACCGTCAATAACGTTTCAAAGTCAGGGACATGACTTAACAATATTCGGCGGAGCGATGACAAATGGTCACGGCTATGTTATCAAGCCGGAATACGTCAAGGATATTGATAAATGGGACGTAAGTATTCTCAAGGGCAGAAATGTAGCTTCTGTTAAGAACAGCGTGCAGGACGCTGAACTTCAAATTCTCCTTAAAGATAAGGGAATCGAAATCGGCGAGGGTGATGATAAAGTAAACATCGTATATTTTGATAGTCAGAAGGATGCATACAATGCACTTCAAAATGATACGATTGATGCTGTATCGGCATATTCCCCATATACTTCTCTTGCCGAAAGTCAGGGTTACAAGATTGTTTATCGCTGCAGCGAAGAGCCTCTGCTCCAAAATCAGCCTTGCTGCCGTCAGGTTGCCTCTACGGAGGCACTGAGCAAATATCCGAATTCGTATCAGGCGTTTGAAAGAGCTCTTATCAAGGCATATAAATTTACACAGGAAAATCAGGAGCAGACAATTAAGGATGTTAAAAAGTACATTGATATTGAAGAAGATCTTATAAAAACCGAATTGTACGGCGGATACGGCACATCTGTTCCGGACCCTGATAAACAGGGTACAATAGCTCTTAAGAACTCCATTGTGGAACTTGGGTATACAGAGGATTACGATATTGACAAACTCTATAATACCGATGTTTACAAGAATGCACTTGAAAGTCTTATTAAAGAGAATCCCGATGATCAGGTATACAATGAATTACAAAAACACTTTGACGAGTTTGAATAATAAAAGAGCCTGTTCAGTATCTTTCCGCACATATCTTTTTGGCAAATTTTCTCGCTAACTTTGTCAAAAGGACTTGAAATACGTCAGTATTCCTGCGCCCTTTTTCCTCGTTATCGAAAAAATTATGCTCAAAAATCTACGCACATCAAGATACTAAACAGGCTCTAAGATATTGAAATGAAGAACCGGCTGTGGTGATTCGCCGGTGGAAAAGAAGAGATGATAGAAAATGAGCAAAATAGAGATCAATAATCTGACAGTTAATTATACCGAAAAGAAAAAGAACTTTACTGCACTGAAAAATGTCAGCTTCTCCATCGAAGAAGGCGAGTTTGTCAGTATAATAGGCTCCAGCGGCTGCGGAAAAAGCACACTGCTGAGTATTCTTGAAGGTATAAACACTGCCACTGAGGGAGAAATACTTATAAATGGCGAGCCTGTAACCGGAACCGGTTCGGATAGAGGAGTTGTTTTTCAACATTATTCTTTGTTTCCTTGGATGACTGCAAGAAAGAACGTTGCGTTTGGTGTCAAACAGGTAAATAAAACAGCAAGCAGAGCAGAGCGCTATCAGCTTGCTGATGAGTTTCTTGAAAAGGTTGGGCTTGAGCAGTTCAAAAATAAGTATCCCTCTCAGCTTTCCGGCGGAATGCAGCAGCGTGTGGCAATAGCAAGAGCGTTAGCCATGGATACGGATATTCTTCTAATGGACGAGCCGTTCGGAGCGATAGATGCCAAAAACCGTACTATCCTGCAGGAACTCCTGTTGGAACTTTGGGAAAATGCCACACCAAGGAAGACAGTAGTGTTTGTCACACACGATATAGACGAAGCAATTTTTCTTTCGGATAAAATCGTTATGATGACAGCGAATCCCGGTCGTGTCTATCAGGAGATAAAAGTTCCCTTTGAACGTCCGAGAAATCGTTCTGAGCTTGTTCAAACAAGGGAATACAATAAATTCAGAAATGAGCTGCTGGCAATGTTTTACAGCGACATTGTCAGCAAAATAGGCGGCGAGGAGGTAGTGTTGTGATAAATGTACAAGCAAAACCGGCAGCAGTTTCGGCAGTTACATTTGAAAAAAAAGAAACTTCAAAAATCAAAGCAGAAATCATGCGCAGGTATTTTAGAATGGTTCATTTACTGTTTGCCCTGTTGATTCTGATACAATTTTTACCAAATCAACTTACTACAGAAACTTATGCGTCTTATGTAATTTGGTTTGCAGCGGGAGCTGAGGTATTTACACTTGTTATGTCGGCATTCATTAAAAAACATGAGAGTTTAAACCTGTTTGTTGACATTATATCTTTTATATATGGGATACTGAGTGTATGGACGCTGGCAACAGCTAAATTCAATCTTTTGAAGCCTGCACTCTTTCCACCGCCGGGAAAGATCCTTTGGCAGTTTATTGGTGACTATGACAAGATACTTATCAACATACAAAGCTCGGCAGGAATAATACTAAAAGGTTATTTGTTGGCTATTTCGGTTGCAATACCTCTCGGATTATTTTTCGGCTGGAGTGCAAGGCTGGGCGGTGCGGCAACATACATTTCAAAGTTTTTGGGTTCTATACCGCCTATCGTATACATTCCGTACGGAATAGCTCTTTTGCCGACTTTCCGCAGCGTTTCAGTTTTTGTAATATTTCTCGCTACATTCTGGCCGGTGTTTAGCGGAACAATGAGCGGAGTAATGAATGTTGAAAAAAAGACTATCGATTCAGCAAAGGTTCTTAATGTAGGAAAATCCACAATGTTGTTTTCTGTAATACTTCCGGCATCGCTACAGCAGATATTCATAGGATGCAATCAGGGCCTTACAGTTTCGTTTGTGCTTCTCACATCTGCGGAAATGATAGGAGCACAAAGCGGTCTTGGATATTACATAAAAAATTACAGCGATTTCGGAGATTATACAAGGACGATAGTAGGATTAATAGTTGTTGGTATCGTAATTGTTGTCATATCATTTATTTTTAACAGGATACAGAAATTTCTGCTTCGTTGGAAGCAGTGACGGAGGTACAGAAATGAAAGAAAT
>JAFPLH010000096.1 GCA_017402845.1 Clostridia bacterium | reverse complement strand
TGCATAATTATCTATAACCAACTTCATAGATGTCTTCGGACTTTTCTATTTTGTTGCTATATTCTATTATACTAAGGATCTGTTTTATTTTGTAGGCGTGTTTTATTTGACGCTTACCCTCTAAAAACCTCACGCCGCCCATCTGCACCGTATCTTCAGCCGTCATCTTACACAAAAAATCGTGACATACGTCAGTATGCCTGCGATTTTAAAGTGCCGTCTGCCGACTAAATCTACGGCACATCTGAACGACGGCAGGTTTTTAGAGATGCCCTTAAGTGTTTCCCTAAATACTTTTCTCAAGATCGGTTTTCAGCTTTTGTATTATTTTCTTCTCTAATCTTGAAATGTACGATTGAGAAATTCCAAGCATATCGGCAGTTTCCTTTTGTGTATGGGCTGTTTTTCCGTTAATGCCGAAACGAAGCTCCACGATTTCTTTTTCGCGTTTTGAAAGCTTTGAAACAGCGTCATGCAAGAGATCATGTTCAAGCTCCTTTTCGAGATCAGCATTAACGCTATCAGCGTCACTTCCAAGAATATCGCTCAACAGAAGCTCGTTTCCGTCCCAGTCAACGTTAAGAGGTTCGTCTATTGATACTTCACGGTGCATTTGAGATATCTTTCGCAAATGCATGAGTATTTCGTTTTCGATACATCTTGAAGCGTATGTGGCAAGCTTAATGTTTTTTTCGGGACGAAAGGTGTTTACAGCCTTGATAAGTCCGATAGTACCTATGGAGATGAGATCTTCAAGAGATACAGCAGAGGACTCGAACTTCTTTGCAATGTATACCACCAAACGAAGATTATGTGTAATAAGCGGTTCTCTTGCCGATTCGTCACCCTGTAAAATACGTTCGATTATTTCTTTTTCAGCGTCCTTAGAAAGTGGGGGCGGCAGCGTTTCCGCACTGTTGATATAGTATATTGGCTTGCTTTCTGCCGATAGCTCAAAGAACATAACCTTTAAAGATGAAATTAATGATTTGATATTCATTCTGACACCCTTTCAATCTAATATTTCACAAGGTATTATCGCTTGAAAATCACCTTGTATATAATCGTCCCTGCACAAGGCTATATATACGCTTTTGTTGCAGGGATCATCATTTATACATATTTTTTCTGCCTTAAAGCATGGCATAATACCTCTGCCGCCTACTGTTGTAAACGGTATAAACCGTATGTTGTTAATGCTTTCCCTAAATTTTAATGTTGTAACAGTTTCATACTCTGTAATTTCGACAGGAGTAATACTCTGTGCTGTATTCCTGCCGATTACTATTACAGGCGCTTGAGAGAAAGGCTCTTTTAAACTGTTGCCGGTGTCTATTTTTGCGTTTACCCTCAATGCATTTCCACTGTTGAAAACAGTCAGAATACAATAGCTGTCGGCAGTATCATAGTTACCCGTAAGATAATATATACCCTTAAATATAATGTAGCATAATACGGAATATATTATCAGGAGTACGGGAGAAAGCTCTATGTATACAATACTGTTCTTGATAAACAGATTTTGAGGCGAAAATAAAAACCATAATGCAGCTACAATTCCGCCGAAAATAAATGTAGACAGAATAAAAACAGCATATATTTTTATAAACGCTTTTTTCTTTTTGTACCCGAATGCGGAATATACCGTCATAATGCTGACAAGTATTTTTAACAGCATATCGGCTGCAACAGGCAGCACGGGCAGCAGTATACATAAAGAACATACAGCACCAACAGCAGAACCTATAATTATTCTTTTTACGCTTAGCTGCGTGTGTGTGTAAAAGGACGTTGCCGATAATAATAGATAGTTTATTACTAAGTTTACGCAAATGAGAATATCAATATATATAGTCTGCAATGCTGTCACCTCATTGGTATTATCTCATAAACAAAGGGAAAAGAATGTCAAAAAGAGATAATGAAAAAAACTTTTCAAGTACTTGATTTTTTTAGGAGCTTGTGATATAATCAATAATGGGTTTGTATAGGCTAACCATAATTTAATGGAGATGATCATAAATGACATTAAAGGATCTGAAGATAGGTCAGACTGCCGAGATAAAGAGCATAGGGGGACAGGGAGCATTACGACAGCATTTTCTTGATATGGGACTTATTCCCGGTACAGAGGTCAAGCTGATAAAATATGCACCAATGGGCGATCCTATGGAGATAGTTCTGCATGGCTATTCGCTTACGCTGCGTCTTGCTGATACGGAAAGCATAGAAATATGTAATATAAACGCTCCGAAAAAGAAAAGCAAGAAAGAAAACAAGACTGTAAAGGAATCAAAAAGCAAGCATACACATCATCATAATCACAATCATCATCCGGGCTTGGGCGAGGGCGGAAGATTTCACGAAAAGACCGATAAGCCGGTTGTTGATGAAAATGAAACGCTTACCTTTGGACTTGTCGGTAATCAGAACTGCGGAAAAACCACGCTGTTTAATCGTTTGACAGGCTCAAAACAGCATGTAGGAAATTTTCCTGGAGTGACGGTTGACAGAAAAGACGGAGTAATAAAGGGATACCCAAATACAAAAATAACTGACCTTCCCGGAATATATTCAATGTCGCCTTATACAGGAGAGGAAATAGTTTCACGAAACTTTGTATTAGACGAAAAGCCGAACGCAATAATAAATATTGTTGATGCAACTAATATAGAGAGAAATCTGTACTTGACAATGCAGCTTTTAGAAATGAATGTTCCCATGGTAGTAGCTTTGAATATGATGGACGAACTCACATCAAATGGGGGAAGTATAGATATCAATGAAATGGAAAAGACGCTTGGAGTACCTGTTGTACCAATTTCTGCAATAAAAAACTTTGGTATAGAGGAGCTTGTAGAACATGCTGTTCACGTAGCAAAGTATGACGAACGTCCGTTAAGGCAGGATTTTTGTGACAGATCAGAGAACGGCGGTGCTGTACACAGATGTTTACACGGTATTTGTCACCTGATAGATCATCATGCTGAAAAAGCAGGTTTGCCGCTTAAATTTTCAGCCTCAAAGGTTGTAGAGGGCGACGAGCTGATAATATCAAGTCTAAAGCTTGACCAAAACGAAAAAGAAACAATCGAACATATAGTTTTGCAAATGGAAAACGAAAGAGGTCTTGACAGAAGTGCAGCTATTGCCGATATGCGATTTTCGTTTATAATTAAATTATGCGAAAACACGGTAACAAAGCCCGAAGAAAGCAAAGAAAAAGCCCGCAGCAGAAAAATTGACGCTGTTCTTACGGGTAAATATACGGCTATTCCTACGTTTATTTGTATAATGGGTTTGGTTTTCTGGCTGACCTTTGACATAATCGGGACTTGGATGCAATCTCTTACAGAAATGGGAGTAAATGCATTGACCAACTTTGTTGACCGATCGTTTTCTGTAGCGTCTGTAAACGAGGCGATACACAGCCTGATAATTGACGGCATATTCGAGGGTATCGGAAGTGTATTAAGCTTTTTGCCGATAATAGTAACGCTGTTTTTCTTTCTATCTATGCTTGAAGACAGCGGATATATTGCGAGAGTAGCGTTTTTTATGGATAAGCTCTTGCGAAAGATAGGTCTTTCGGGCAGAAGTATCGTACCGCTGCTTATAGGCTTCGGCTGTTCTGTGCCTGCTGTAATGGCTACAAGAACACTTCCGAGCGAAAGAGATCGCAAAATGACAATACTCCTGACTCCTTTTATGAGCTGTACTGCGAAACTGCCGATATACGGATTTTTTATCACAGCATTTTTTGGCGGACATTCATTTTTGATCGTAGTTCTGCTTTATCTTGCAGGAATAATCTTTGGTATAATCGGAGCATTCTTTTATAAAACCTTTTTGTTTAAGGGCGAGCCCGTACCGTTTGTAATGGAGCTGCCAAATTACAGACTTCCGAGTGCAAGAAATGTGGTACAGCTTCTTTGGGAAAAAGCAAAGGACTTTTTGCAGAGAGCATTTTCTGTAATACTTATAGCAACAATAGTAATATGGTTCTTCCAGAAATTTGATTTTCAATTAAATATGGTTGAAGATCCTCAAGACAGTATGCTCAGTGTTGTTACGAGTGTATTTGTACCGCTTATGAAACCGATAGGTCTTGGAGATTGGCGTATTTTAGTATCGCTGATAAGCGGATTTATGGCAAAAGAAAGTGTGGTTACTACTCTTAATGTGTTGTATACAGGCGGAGTTGCCGAGTCAATGACAACGTTGTCAGCAGCGTGTTTACTTATTTTTTCTTTGTTGTACACTCCGTGTATTGCAGCAATTGCCTCAATAAAAAGAGAACTTGGAATAAAGTGGGCTTTTGTCGTTGTGGTATGGCAGTGTGCGTTGGCTTGGATCGCAGCATTGCTTGTGCATTTAGCAGGACTTCTGATAGGAGTGATGTAATATGAGTGCAATTGATATTGTTTTGTTATGTATAATTGCCGCAGTATTTGTAATGGCACTTATCAAAACGATAAAAAGAGCGAAAAAAGGCGAGTGCTGCGGTGATTGCTCGTCATGTGCGTATTGCAGTAAAAGTAAGAGATAATAAAGGAGATGTTTTTATGAACGAGATCATTAAAGCTATGAAGGAACGCAGAAGTATTCGCAGCTTTAAGTCTGATATGCCGTCAAAGGGTGATTTAGAGCAAATCATTGAAGCAGGTCTTTATGCAGCTAACGGAAAAGGCAGACAGGCAGTAATTACTGTTGCCGTAACAAACAAGGAAATAAGAGATAAAATCTCCGATGCTAATCGCAGGATAGGCGGTTGGGCAGAGGGCTTTGATCCGTTTTACGGTGCACCTGTAATTCTGATAGTGCTTGCAGAGAAAGACTGGAACAACAGAGTATATGACGGAAGTCTTGTCATGGGTAATATGATGTTGGCGGCACATTCTTTAGGATTGGGCAGTATCTGGATACATAGAGCAAAGCAGGAGTTTGAAGAAAAAGAGTGGCAAGACTTTTTGGCTGAGATAGGTGTACAAGGACAATGGGAAGGTATAGGACATTGTGCAGTTGGCTATATAAACGGAGAAATACCTTCGGCGGCAGCAAGAAAAGATAACAGAGTATTCTGGGTTGAATAAATACAAAAATGGTTATAGGGCATCTCTAAAAACCTGCCGTCGTTCAGATGTGCCGTAGATTTAGTCGTCAGACGGCACTTTAAAATCGCCGGGTGCAGTCTGCCGGTGGCAGACGTTGCCGCAAGGCAACAGCACCGACCGAGCCGGCAGGCGAGACTCATACTGACGTATGTCAAGATTTTTTGTGCAATATGACGGCTGAAGATACG
>JAFPLH010000095.1 GCA_017402845.1 Clostridia bacterium | reverse complement strand
CGTCCATCTGCACCGTATCTTCAGCCGTCATATTGCACAAAAAATCTTGACATACGTCAGTATGCCGGCGATTTTAAAGTGCCGTCTGCCGACTAAATCTACGGCACATCTGAACGACGGCAGGTTTTTAGAGATGCCCTTATGAGTTTTTAAGTTGATATAGGTAATAAGTTGTTTCAGTATTTTTCTGATTTTCAAAGGTTATTATATCAATGCAGTCGTATAACTCAAAATCACACTCATATATTGTTACAATAAAATCGACTTTTCCATTATTCACATAATCATTCTGAGTGTCCATAATATCAGGGTTTCGGGAGTTTAAGCCACAGAAGTATTTGCAATTCGGTGTTATATCTGCGACTGTATAGAGCCCGATATCTAACCAACCGTAATTAAGTAATGTCGCATCTTCTTTTTGTGATATGATCTGTGCGAATTTATATTGAGGCAGATCTTCTTTAGAATACTTGATCAAATATGTATTAGGACTCAAAAAGAATAATAGTATACAGCTTGATATTAATGTTAAAGGGAATAAGTATACAGTATTCATATTTTTTCGTTGAAAAGAATTACTTAATAGTATTTTAATAACTATTATTCCTAATGGCATAAAAACTGAAAATATTAAACAATAATATATAGCTCGACAATTACCGCAAAAAACAAATGCAAAGCTAAATATAAATGTTAAAGTGTAAAACAATAATAATAGTTTTGTACGAAACCATAGAAAAATACAGCTAATAAAAATAAAAGTACAACAAATCAAATAAATACTGATTAAATTTCGAAGTCCTATATACCAATGAGTTATTAATTGGATTAATTTATTCTTATCATCTTCTACTGCATACATAAATATATTGTCATAGAAATAAACCTTAAATAGATCATTAACTGAATTATTACAAATAAAATATATGAACACGGGTGCTGAAATTGCTATTATGCCCAAAAATAACATTAGAAATGAAAATAATAATTCTTTATTCCACTTGTTTTTGAGATACATAAAAAGCATAAAAAATCCAAAGCCGATATAAAAACCTAATAGCGAAAATTTGATCCACAAAACAGCTCCTGATGTTACGCCAATAGCAAACCAGGAAGAATATTTGATATGCTCATTTTGTAAAATGCACTTAATACCAAAATAGAAGCTTAAAGCTATCAATGGCAGACAAAGCTCCTCGGCTGAATCGCCTTGTTCAAAAGCTCTTGAAGCATATATACATAAACAATAAACAGGAAACAGATACATAATATTATCAGTAAATAATAAACAGATCTTATATGATATTAATAGAAATCCAAAGCAGGAAATAATCTCTAAAATATATACTCCTAAAAATGTTGTATTCGATATAAGATATGCTAAAGTATGAATAAAATACAATAACGGACCTTTTTGTTCGTATATGTCTCTATACATCACTTTCCCGTTTAATACGGCTTTTCCGACGGTAAAAAGACAATTTGGATCAACCCAATTGTTGAACGGATATAATGGAGAGGATTTAGAACAAATAGTTATAGTTATCAAGGACAATACAAGTAAAGCTGATATTTCTATAAGCTTTAGTTTTCTTATAGTTTTAACATTATCAGTGCATGACTTGTTTATTATAGTATCTAAGCTTTTTATAACTCTCATGTTTTAGTTTTCCTTTCAAGCAGAAGCTTTGCGAAAATACTTTAGGGCACCTCTGAAAAACTAAATCAGATTATCAGTTATACCTTCGCCTATATTAGGGTGACCTGCCGAATAGATACAGTCGAATACAAACAAAACTATCAGCAGCAGACATATAAGCTTTTTAGTTTTCCGAGGTATTTTCAGAAACAGATTGTCTACAAGCGGTGCGGCGAAATACGTTGTAAATACTCCTGCGAAGCCGAATACCAAAAGTCCTTCAAGACATATTCTGCCGTTTAGGTGCATGAAATAGCCGTGATAATCCCACCATTTTTTGTCAAAGCACTTTTCGAGTATCCAAGACGTCATATACTCCACAAAGCCGCATACCGAAAATGATAATGTAAACATCCACGTAGGGTTTTTGCGGAATCTTCTTAGGAATACGACAATTATTATTCCTGCTACTCCGTATATAGGCAGCCACGGTCCGAAAAGCGTACCGCGGTTAATGAATTTACCCTCGTTGAACATATAGAAGATAACTTCCCATACCCAGCCGCCTATCGAGAAGAAAAAGAAAAATAATACGCATGATTCTATTGTATAATCTTTTGTGTAATCTATTATCGAGAGCCATTTCAGTCTGTCAAGATACTTTGTCGGACATTTTTCTTCAGGATAATTTGAAAGCTGTTCATCATTTGCATAGAGAATATGATCGTATAGAAGTTTACCGTTTTCTATAAGATTAAGCTTCTTTTCTCTCAGATCAGCATAAACCTCTGCATAAATACACTCTCGAAACGGATTCAGAAAGAAAAGCGAGGTTAGATGAAATGTAAATCCGTCAAGCAGTGACAAGGGCAAAAGCGTTAAGTCAAGCTTGAATACATTTCGCTTGTCGTTCATCATAAGCTGCTTTGAAAGCTCAAATGCTTCTTTGCACGATACAGACGGATTTTCCGCAAGTATGTACGGTATCATCATATATTCGTAGTGCTTATAAAAGCCGCCGATTATTGTAAAGTTCCACAGCGTTTGTTTGAGAGAACGAACAAACATTATTTTTGCAATATGCCTGCTATTGCCCGTTAAGTAGGGGAAAAGCAAAGAGTTTACATTGATATGATCGTAATTCAGATGTTCAAGCAAATATCTGTTTTTTCCTACCATGTAAAGATTTTTTACGAATATGACAATAAGTATCGACAGCAAAGCCATTATGAAAATTGTAACAGATTCAGAGACCTTTCCGCCGAACAGTATCTTGTTTATACCGTTGAGTACGCCGAAGCCGAAAGAACCCGAACCCGTTATCTCATTTACAAATACTGAAAGTACGCCTTTTGTATACTTTTTGGCGATAGTTGCAGGCGAGTTTACGTAATACATATTTCGCTTGTTTATGAATTCTTCGAGTATCTCAAAATTCGATTTGTGTTTTATAGCAAGCATTACGGAATTATTGCTTATTGCGCCTATGTTGTTTATCATTGTATAATTATATCCGCCTGATGTTATAATAGACATAACAAACACTATTACCACATTTAGAAAGTAATGCGTTTTTAGTCTTTTTAAAGCGGATTTTTGCAGTTCAGATATTTTTTTCATATACAGCTCCTCTCGCTTAGTATACGATGTGTTTGTATAAAACATCATTTTATATTTTAACTGTAATTTGAAAATTTTTCAAGCTTTTTCGGCATATACAGAGTTTTTCACAAATAATATCTTATTATCTTATTGTTCTTTGTAAAAAATAAGAGTGCCTGATAATTCAGACACTCTTGTTAGCTGTATTATAGATATCAAAGCTCAATTTTCATCAGATTTTTTGTGCCCTTGTTCCTGCACAGCTTGTAAAACCATAAGCAGAGAAGCGCTGAAATTATAAGCAGCAGCGACTGCAAAAGCGCAACAGGCAAAAATCCAAGACTAAACAGGAATTCCATAATTACGCATAGTACACCGGTAATGATAAGCTCTAAACCCATATTGTAGAATACGTGGTAATTTCCTCTGAGTGCGTTTACCTCGTCTTCCCATACAAGCTTTGGATTTATCGTATCTATGTATATACCTAAATATGTAGTGAATACTACCGCAAGTATACTCAGCAGCAAGCTGTAACTTGTGAGAAAAGGAGAAATGTCAAAGATAATAAATGCCGTTAATATATACACAATAAGTCATGTTCCGCTTATTATGATGCTTACAAGAGCTTTGCTGTTAAGCTGCGTCATAAGATCAACGGGCATATAACGCATTACGTCAAAATGCTTGCCCTCTCTTGTTATAGCGCTTGAAGCAAGACAATTCAAAGCAGTGAGTATTACCGATACTGCGAATACTATCAGGCTCAGATCAAGCACAGATTTTTCATCGCCTGCTTTTAGCAGAGCAAGATAATTTTCAAGTATATTGCTTTGCTTTTGCATTATTACAAAAAGGTATATGAATATAGGCCAGATGAGGTTTATTCCTACACAGTTTGTAAGGTATGCGGGAGTTCTGAATAGTATTCTGAACTCTTTTTTGAGGTATGTTTCAAGGTGTGATGATTCTTTGATCTTTTTTTCGAGTATTTCTTCGTTTGCGCCCCGTGAGGCTTTGCCCTGTCCGCCGTTGAGTGCGACAACCGTTTTGAAATAAAGAAGATGCGCAGTAACCAGTACAAGTCCGACACATACTGCATTTACAAGCAAGTATAATACAAGCGATAGAATATTGCCTGCCATTGCGTTTGAAAGTAACGGTACGCTGATGAATATTTTGTCTGCTATATCAATAAGTGTGAATTCGCCTGAGATAAGCTGTTCAACAAATCGGTCTGCGTCAAAGCCGTTTGTTACCTGTAAAAATACAGCAAGAGCCAAAAGTATAACAACTGACGAAAGCGCTGTTACCTTGCTTACGCTGTCTTTGTTCTTGAAAAACTTTGTAAAGAACATTACTATCATACATATTACGGCACAATAGCTTATCGGCAAAACAGGAAAGGTCGCCATTCCTATTATCATTGACAAAAAGCTTACTGCATTCAGTCCGTTTCCGACAGCAGGCGAAAAACCGTATCCTGCCATAAAGCCTATAAGCGCACTCATTACGAGCAAAAGCTCCATTACGTTTTCAGATATCATTGTAGCGGCAAGCTTTGCGCCGACTATCTTCATAGGCGATATCGGCAGCGGCAGAAGATAGTTCAGATCGCTTGAAAAGAAAAATACACTCATTACAACATTGAAGCCGAATATAAAAGAGAACAGTGCGATAATGTGCAGCATCATATTCAAGCCGGCTTGTGCGGCGTTTGTGTATTCCGAATAAGAAGGATCGGCAGCTTGCAGAACAACTATTCCGTGTGTGAGGGCATAGACCATAAAGCCTGCAAATGCGCATATAGGAATGAATAAGCAAAATATTATCAGCACAGCCATGACCGTACCGAAAGCCTTGCTTTTCTTTTTTTCGTCTGTACCCGGTTCGACAGAAGACGAGGTTATTTTTATAAGCTGTAAAAATACATTCATACTACCACCTCGTTACTTTTTATTGGTAAGCTCCAAGAAAATATCTTCGAGGTTTTTGTCTTTATTTTGTTTTTCGAGTTCTGCGAGCGTACCGTCATAAAGCTTGTGACCTTTTTTGATTATGATAACTCTGTCGCAAAGCTTTTCGGCAACCTCAAGCACATGAGTGGAGAAAAATACGCTTTTGCCCCTTTGTGTGTGCTCTTTCATCATCTGCTTTAGCTCAAATGCCGATTTAGGATCAAGACCTGTCATAGGTTCGTCGAGTATCCATACATCGGGATTATGAAGCAAAGCCGAAATAACCATGAGCTTTTGCCGCATGCCGTGAGAATAGCTCAGTATTTGTGAGTCGAGTGCGGCAGTAAGCTCAAAACGCTGTGCAAGCTCACCGATAGTTTTTTTGCGTTCGTCAACAGGCACTTTGTATACATCTCCGATAAAGTTCAAAAGCTCTATACCCTTTAGTCTTAAAAAAACATCGGGATTATCGGGAATATATCCGATAGAAGCTTTGGCTTTAAGCGGCTGTTTTTTGACGTCAAAGCCGTTTACTTTGATCGTACCCTTATCAGGCAGAATAACGCCCGACAACAGCTTGATAGTTGTAGTTTTACCCGAACCGTTAGGACCGATAAAACCGACAAGTTCACCCGTATTAACTGTAAAGTTGACATTATCAAGAGCTTTGACTTTGCCGTTGTAGGTTTTGCTGACTGCTTTGAATTCTATCATTGTAACACCTCCGTATTGTTTTAAAAAGCAACCTAAGGAACCACTGAATAAATCACGTCCTGTGGACTGAGCACTCATCTCGCTTGCATATTTTTGTCAAATTACACTCATCTCCCTTGAAATACGTCAGTATTCCTGCGGTCGTTTCGTATAATTTGCCTAAAAATCTGACTAAGCGATATGGGCACTCGATTTAATCAGTGCTTCCCTAACAATATGAAAAACCGGTGTTTTACACCTTGCGCCCAAAGGCAGATGAAGCAGGCTGAGTATTGACGCAAGCTTTCAGCCGGAAATATTTTCCTGTAATGACGCCGAGGCGAGAAGCAAAGGTTTAACATTGCTGATAGTGTAATTATATACTAAAAATAACAGTAAATCAAGTAAATACTATGAAAATCATGCATTTTTTTACTGAAAAAAATAATGTTTATTTGTATAAAAAAGGGTTTATGGATAGTATATGGCAGCACCGCACAAAGACCGCCTAAATACTTGGTATAAGATCAATAATTCATAAAAAACTGTTTTTTTATTTGTATGTGTATGTTATAATAAATGTTAAGGAAATACTGATTAAATCGAGTGCCCGTATCGCTTAGAATTTTTTCAGGCAAATTGTGCGAAAATCACGCCGGAATACTGACGTATTTCAAGTGATTTGAGTACAATTTGACTAAAAAGGCAAGCGAGATGGGTGCTCAGTCCGCAGGACGTGATTTATTCAGTGGTTCCTTAAGAATGTATCAAGGTAGTGATGTTGTTTATGAATTATACATTAAATCTCGGCAGTTGGGGCAGTATCTTTGCCGTGCCTGCTGATGTTGTAGATAAATATATCAAAATTGCAGGCTCTGCTCAGCTTAAAGTCTTATTGTGGATATTGCGTCACAGCGGTGAGCCGTTTGATACTCGTCATATTGCCTCACAGCTTAATATGGGCGAATTTGATGTGCGTGATTGTATTGAATTCTGGGTGTCTTTTGGTATTCTTGCCGTGAACGGTTCGCAGATATCACCGCCGAAAGCAGATACTGCTGATAACGCTTATCATACGTATGATGACGATAATTCAGTTAATATGAACGCTGATGTTTATAATATAGTTGGTACTCCTGCTGTACCGGAAACAGAAACAAGTGCAGCAACTCAGGCTGATGTGAGCGTTAAAACATCAGTTTCAAGTGTTCCTGTGAGTCTTGAGAGAACCCACGATACAAAAAGTATGAATACACGCACTGAAAGTAAACCTTTCGTGAAGGCGGAGAGTACCGCAAAGGAAATTCAGAAGCCGCAGGAGAAGCTGCCGGAGGTATCAGCCGCAAGACCTGTGCGTCCCGATTCGTTTTATGTTGCTAAGCGTATGAACGAGGACAGCGAAATGAATTCACTTCTGAACGAGGCTCAGTATTTGTTCGGCAGACCTGTATCTCCCAACGAAAATGCCGGCATTGTTATGCTGCACGATAATGAGGGACTTCCCGGAGAAGTTATTCTTATGCTTATTTCATACGGTCTTGAAAATAATATGGGTTGGAAGTATATGGAAAAAATGGGCGAGGAATGGGCAAGAGAAGGCGTTGTTTCTATTGAACTTGCAGATAAAAAAATCAGCGAGCTTGAAGAAAAAAAAGAGGCTTGGAGAAAAATTCAGAAGCTTTTAGGACTTGAATATCGTAAGCCGTCAAGCAAAGAAGAAGTGATTTATACCGACTGGGTGGTCAAGTGGAAGTTTTCAGACGATATGATAAAATATGCCTATGATAAGTGTATTGAGGCTATCGGTAAATATCAGCTTAAATATATGAATTCGATTTTGCAGCGGTGGTATACAGGCGGGATCAAAACTCTCGAACAGGCTAAAAAGGATACCGAACAGTACGCTCAGAAAGCTAAAAAAACAGTTAAGGGCGGAGCTTCTGATACAGGCGGCTTATCACAAAGCGGAAGCTCAAACTCATCGTTTGATATGGACGATTTGCAGGGCTTGAGTATGTTCAGCGACTAACAGGGGGTGTAGTTTGTGGCGTACAACAGATATATATACGATAAGGCTGAAAATGTTCTGTCTTTTCGCAGACAGAAAGCGTTTCAGGACGCAGAAGAACGCAGACAAAAAATATACTCGAAATTGCCGAGAGTGCGTGAAATAGAAAGACAACTCGCTTCAACGGGATTTTCTGCGGCAAAAGCCGTTGCAGACGGCAGCAGCGACATTAAAACCGAGCTTTCAAAGCTTAAAGAAACTAATCAGCGGCTGCAAACAGAATTGAGAATCCTTCTGGTGAAAAACGGATATACTACGGCTGATCTTGAAGAACAGTATATTTGTCCGCTGTGTACCGATCACGGATTTGTTGACGGAAGAATGTGCGGCTGTATGAAAAATCTTTTGCGTGAGATCACATTCAACGAGCTTAATTCGCTTTCTCCGCTTGCTTTGGCAAGGTTTGATACTTTCGATCTTTCGTACTACCCGAATACTCCCGACGAAAACGGAAAAGTACCTCGTGTAAGAATGGAGAAGATCTTTAATTTCTGTAAAAACTATGCAGAGGAGTTCGACGGTCACGGTAAGTCGGTTTATATGGAGGGTGGCACAGGTTTGGGAAAAACTCATTTGTCGCTTGCTATCGCAAACAGAGTTATTGAAAGAGGGTTCGGCGTTATTTACTGCTCTGCGCCTGATATTCTCGAAAAGATGCGTTTTGGGAATTTCAGCAAAAATTTTTCAAGAGAAACTCTCGGTCATCTTGAAGAATGTGATCTGCTTATTCTTGATGATCTGGGCACTGAGTTTCCTAATCCATTTTCGAGCAGTTGTGTGTATAATCTTGTCAACAAAAGAATACTTTTGCAAAAGCCAACAATTATGAATACCAATCTCAGTCATGAGCAGATAAAAAAGTTTTATACCGAACGCTTTCTTTCACGTATGATAGGCGAACAGATCTATCTGACCTTTATCGGTAAGGACGTAAGAATAACAAGAGGACGAATGAAATAATAATAATTAAGTTTTCGATCAAGCCTTTTTCAAAAGGCTTGCGGGGTTCTAAGGGGCAGCGAGTCTCGCCTGCCGGCTCGGTCGGTGCTTCTGCTTCGCAGAGTTCTCCACCGGAGAACCGCACCCCCTTAGCCGCCGGAGACACGCTACAGCCCTTTTAAGGGTGAATTTCAAAAACAGTCTAAACGACTGTTTTTCAAAGAGAGACATTTTGGCAGAAAATGCCCCTTAGTACCATTTTACGCTAAAGTTTCTCCGCCGCTCCAAGGCGGTGCATTAAAGCAGCTCCTTACCGAGAATTAGCGCTGAAAGAAATTTGAATAAATAAAAAATGTTTTTTGAAAAGTTGCATATTTATATGCAACTTTTTTTCTTTTTGTATAGGCTTGTGAAAGGTAATTTCAGTTTGTAAAAAAGGTGATGATATGAGAAAAATTAATAAAGATCCCGAAAACTGCAACGAACGCTGTAAAAATTGCAGCAGGCGGTTTTCATGCCGCAAGCGTGTTGCTTTAGGCTATGAAAGACTTGCTTTCGGCAGTACCTCGGACGCTTTTAAAATGCTTACCGCCGTTGATATGTCGGCAATTGATCCCGAACAGCTTGATCTGTTTAATGTATCGGAGATAAAAAAGCCTAAAGACGGCGCACTTGAAATTAAGTTCTTTGACAGGCTCAAGGCACTGGAATATTTGTCTGATATTCCTGATGACGAAAAAAGCTCTGGTTCTTTTTATGAGGCGCTTAATCGCTGTGCAGATTCGCTTGAGAGGGGCGGCGAAAATGTATAACTCTTTTTCACCTAAGCAGCTAAAGGTTCTCTCGTGGTGGTGTGACAGCAGTCTTTATAAGGAGTGCAATTCAATTATTTGTGACGGAGCTGTGCGCAGCGGAAAAACAGTTTGTATGAGTCTTTCTTTTGTGTTATGGGCTTTTTATCGCTTTGATAATGCGTCGTTTGCCATTTGCTCTAAAACTATTCGTTCGGTCAGACGAAATGTTATTTCTCCGCTTATCGCAAATATGATCGAGTTGGGATTCAGCGCAAAGGAAAGATACAGCGAAAACTATGTCGAATTCTATAAAGGCAGTCACCGCAACCGCTTTTATTTTTTCGGCGGTAAAGACGAAGGCTCGGCAGCTCTTATTCAAGGTATGACGCTTAGCGGTATTATGCTTGATGAAGTGGCATTAATGCCTCGTTCTTTTGTGGAGCAGGCGCTTGCACGTTGCTCTGTTGACGGCTCGAAATTCTGGTTTAACTGTAATCCGGAGTATCCGCAGCATTGGTTCAGGCAGGAATGGATCTTAAAGCAGAAAGAGAAAAAGGTCTTGTATATCCATTTTACTATGGACGATAATCCTTCGCTTTCAAAAGAGGTAGTGCAGCGGTATAAAAGTCTGTACTCCGGAGCATTTTACAGGAGATTTGTTGAGGGAAAATGGGTTGCAAGCGCAGGGGCGGTCTATCCGTTTATGCAGAGTGAAAGTGCTTTTTATCCTGTGCCTGAGGGAGAAGCGGAACGCTATATCATTTCGTGTGATTACGGTACTGTAAATCCGTCGTCTTTTGGTTTGTGGGGACTTTTCGAGGGCGTTTGGTATCGCATTGACGAGTATTACTACGATTCAAGGGCAGAAGGCTTTCAGCGAACAGATGAGGAGCATTACGAGGGATTACGCAAGCTGTCCGGAGGAAAAAATATAGAAATGATAATAGTTGATCCGTCTGCTGCAAGCTTTATTCAGACTATTCGCAGACATTGTGAGTTCAATGTTGTACCTGCCGATAACAAAGTTCTTGACGGTATCAGGTGTGTATCATCTGCGCTGCACAGCGGCTGTGTGCGGATATGCAAAACGTGCAGGGCTGCTATGAGGGAGTTTAATCTGTACAGGTGGGACGAAAGCGGAGCTAAGGATTGTCCGATAAAAGAAAACGATCACGCTATGGACGATATCCGTTATTTTGTTACTAAGGTAGTAATGACGGGTGATGAGGGTATTTTTGCAATTTCGGTTACAAGATAGAGAATTTTGATCTGATGCAATTATCCCTCAAAAGGGAGATTACACAGAGTGCATCATAAACAATGATTATATATCGGAGGTGAAAGAATGAAGCTATTCAATAAACAAAAACGAGAAGATGTTTCTTTGCCTGCGGTGCAGACCGTAAGCAGAAGCAGTTTGTTTCCGTTTTCAGAACTTGAAAGATATACTCCTTTGATGAACGGAGAAACAAGAATGTATGCTGCGCTGCGTGAGGCTGTACCTGTCGTTGACGCAGCCCTTGACAAAATTGTCAGACTTGTGGGAAGCTTTTCGGTAGAGTGCAAAAATAAGAATGTTGAGAAAAGAATAAACGACTTTCTCAGGAACGTAAAAGCCGGAGGCTGTCTTATTGGTATCGACTCTTTTTTGAATGTCTATCTCAATCAGCTTTTAACCTACGGAACAGCCGTAGGCGAAATAGTTCTGACAGGTGACGGAAAGAGCATTTATTCGCTTTTAAATGTTCCGTTAAAAAAGGTTGAGTTTGCTTTTGATAAAAACGGTATTGATACGCTAATCTACATATGCGATGGTATCGGGCAGAGAAAGCTTTTGCCTTTTCAGCAGCTTATGCTTGTTTCTGCGCTGAATCCGCAGCCCGGAAAGCTTTGCGGTGAATCGGTGCTTAAAGGCTTGCCGTTTGTAAGCAGCATTTTGCTGAAAATCTTTAATTCGATCGGCAGCAATTGGGAGCGTGTGGGTAATGTGCGGTTTGCTGTTACTTATCGTCCGACGGGTGACGGCGACAGAGCTATGAGCAAACAGAGAGCCGCCGCAATTGCTGAGGAATGGAGCAAGGCTATGCGTGACACTCAAAAGGTCAGCGATTTTGTTTCTGTCGGAGATGTTTCAGTAAAGGTCATAGGCGCTGATAATCAGATACTCGACAGTGAGGTGCCTGTAAGACAAATGCTTGAACAGATCGTTGCAAAGCTGTCTATTCCGCCTTTTCTGCTCGGACTCAATTGGAGTACCACAGAGCGTATGAGCAGTCAGCAGGCAGATATTCTCACAAGCGAGCTTGAATATTTCAGACGGCTGCTTGAAGGCGCTGTTCGCAGAATTTGCGATATGTGGCTGCGGCTTGAAGGTGTAGAGGAAAGCTATCAGATAGTATGGAACAACATTAATTTGCAGGACGAAACAGAGCTTGCTTCGGCAAGACTGAACAGAGCGCAGGCCATGAAAATTGAACAGGAATTGGAGGCAGATAATTTTGAATAATAATGTAAGTCAGACGCTCGGATCAGAAGATCTGGAGCTAATCAATAAGTACGCAAGAAAAACACTTACCGCTGATGATGTTTATACATTTTCGGTGGTACTCTGCGACAATGACGCAGACCGTGACTTCGAGTATTTTACAAGAGATACGCTTGTTAAGCTCTCTCAGATGTATGTAGGCGTTACGGGTATTTACGATCATGACGCAAAAACTGAAAATCAGGTTGCAAGGATCTACGCTTGTAAGGTTGAGGATTTTCCCGAAAAGACTACCAAGTACGGAGAAATGTATTCACGCTTGACGGCTAAAGCCTATATTCCCGTATGCGAGGCAAGCAAAGAGCTTATTGATATGCTCGACAGCGGTATAAAGAAGGAAGTAAGCGTCGGCTGCTGTATAGATAAATGTGAATGCTCGATCTGCGGTACAGATATGCGCAGAGGAAATTGTACTCATCAGAAAGGCTCGGTGTACGGTGGCGAGGTTTGTCTGGGTGTACTTAAAGATCCGACAGATGCGTATGAGTGGTCGTTTACAGCAGTACCTGCGCAGAAAAATGCAGGCGTTATAAAAAGCTTTTACCAAGCGTATGACGACAGTGTGAGCCGTGAGGAGTATACAAAGCTTAAAAAGTATACAGAGGAGCTTGAAAAAAGAGCTGACGAGGGCGAAAGGTATAAATCATATCTCAGACTTGAAGTTGTAAAATCGGGCATTACCGCACAAATCGGTATTGAGGCAAAGCTGCTTGAAAGCATGGTAAAAGGCTTGAATATTGATGAGCTTTTAAAGCTAAAAAAATGCTTTGATAAAAAAACATGCGAGCTTTTGCCCGTAAGACCGCAGACGTATAAAGCGGAGATTTCGTCAATACGTCAGACGAATGAAGGATTTTCAATCTAATAAGT
Source organism: Clostridia bacterium (assembly GCA_017402845.1). Lineage (GTDB taxonomy): Bacteria > Bacillota > Clostridia > Oscillospirales > Acutalibacteraceae > RUG592. The sequence continues at coordinate 14,795 of JAFPLH010000095.1, read as the reverse complement.
GCCTTTGCAGATACTCCCTCTCGGAGTGTTCTGATTGAGGGAGTATTGCAGCAGTTAGTTGTATTAATATATTTGAGTATAGAAAGGATTTTTTATTATGGCAATTTTTGAAACTTTGACTATTGAAAAAGGTATGTATGATCCAAACGGCAGCGGACTTACAAAAGTCCTTGAAAAGCTTGATCCGAGCGAGAATTATAAGGGTACTTCTCTTGAAGGTCTTGACGCATTTCAGCGTCAGCTTAAACGCTTTGACATCAGGGTAAGCGGCAGATCGAGCGATAATGTGGAGAAGTTTTTTCAGACCACATCTTCTGCGGCGCTGTTTCCCGAATACATAAGCCGTGCAGTAAAGCAGGGTATGGAGCAGGCAGACGTATTAAAGGATATTGTAGCAACTGTTACGCATATTGACGGTATGGATTATCGCTCTATTGCGTCTGTACCGAATGATTCCGCCCTTACTCTCCAGCAGGTAAACGAGGGTGCGAGTATTCCCGAAACGAATGTAAGCGTGCAGGCAAATCTTGTTTCGCTGCATAAAAGAGGAAGAATGCTTGTTTCTTCTTATGAAGCTCTGCGCTTTCAAAGACTTGATCTCTTTACTGTTACCTTGCGGCAGATCGGCGCACATATCGCAAAAACTCAGTTTGAGGACGCTGTTAATGTGCTTATCAACGGCGACGGAAACTCAAACGCTATCACTTCAATAAACGCAGCGTCGTCGGGTACTCTTTCGTACAGTGATCTAATTACCTTATGGAGCAGTTTAACTCCGTATCGCCTGAATACGATAATCGCTCCTACTGCGCTTGTTTCAACTGTGCTGAATATGCCGCAGATGCAGGATTCACACGCAGGCAACACATTCCACAGCACCGGCAAGATGATTACTCCTTTGGGCGCTACGCTTATTCATGCGCCAAGTATGCAGGCAGGTACTCTTATCGGTATTGATAAGAGTTATGCTCTCGAAATGGTGATCGCCGGAGATGTTACCACTGAGTATGATAAGCTTATCGACAGACAGCTTGAACGTGCGGCTATTACCTGTATTGCAGGCTTCTCAAAAATCTTTAAAGACGCTTCAAAGGCTATGACCGTGTAATGTCGGTGGCAGATATGGATTTTGACGCAGTTTATAAAGCTTTTTGTACTCTTGCGGATTTAGATCAATCAGAAGCCGCAGGCTGGGTTTTCCTTGTGCATGAATGTGTTGACGATATTTCGTCAATTATTAATCAAGAGAGTAATATTACCCGTGAACAAAGGCGAAAGCTTAACGGTCTTGCTGCTGCAAAGGCTTTATGGCAATACAGAAAGATCTTGTCTGCGAGAGGCTCTCTTTCCGGTGTCAGGGCAGGAGATGTTACCTTTAATGACGACAGCTCCTCTGTTGACGCTGCTTATTTGCTTTATTGTGAAAAGCTTGCCGAATGTGCCGAAATAGTCAATTCGGGGGATTTTGTTTTCGGGAGGACTGATATTTTTTGTACAGATCAGATTTAGCAGGTATATTGAAAAGTCACGGTCGAAAATGTGTTGTTGAGCCGTATAACTACGAAAAGAGAATTACAGTAAAAGCAATAATAAATCCTGTACTTCACAGAACTAAGCTTTATCTGACCGAAAATTACAGGGCAGACGGATTTTCTGACAGTACCCATTATTTGTATATAGGCGAGCCGAGAATAAATCTTGCTGATTTTCCGCTGGGTACAAAAGTGAGATGTTCGGGTGATACATATACGATAAAATACTCCGCTTTGTATACAGACGGCAAAAATGCTTTGTACTGTTGGGCGGTTCTGGAAAAATACGGCGGAGGTGATGATCGGTGAGCAGTATTTTAAACGAGCTTATAGAGAGTATCAATAATTCACAGCTTAACATAAAAGCGTATGAAGGTTACGAAGATAAGCCTGCACAGCGTCCGGTTATGAGTACGGCTGTATATTTTAGTGTTGAAAAGCTAAGCGGCACTCAGGCAGAGTTTGCCGCAGATGTTTATACTCCGCTTGATCTGGGCGGCAGCGGCTGTATTCAGAAGGCTGCTGAAATATGCGACGTCATAAGCAGCAGCGTTGACATTAAAAGCCTTGTTGTTTATTCCGTAAAGTATGACAAGTGTTCCTACGGCTTTACTTGTAAAATAAAGGGTACAGCAGACTGCGCTGCTTTAGATATGACATCTTTGGGCGGTGTTTATCTGCGTGCAAAGGAATTTTCTTTATCTCCGAACTTTTATTTGAACTTTACTGCGCAGAGTGTAAAGGTCAGGTGCGACAACGGTTTATACCCTATATTCGTTATGTATGAAAGCGAGGCACAAGACGATGTGAATACCTGCCGTAAATATAAGGCGGAAATGAAAGGAGTGTCTGTCGGGGCAGCCGAAATGCTTATTCAAAGAGGACGTTTCTCACTTGATGTATTCAGCCGTGCTGCAAAACCGATTTCACTTACAAACTGCTGCTGTGAATGCTGTGTATTTGAAAGTGCAGATTCGGCAGATATCACTATTACCGGTGTGGGATAGCTGCCAAACGAGTGCTATTTGCAGTATTGCCTGAAGGTTTGCGGTTTCGTGGTGAGTATATAATAATTTCACTGCATGACCGCAAACCTGATTTATGGGTAATTAAGGAGAGAGAATATGGAAAAGTTTGAGATATTAACGCAGGATTCCGAACAGGAAAAGGAGTTGTCTGAAAGCGCCGAACAGCTTTCGGATTATTACGAGATACAGTCAAGACGATACGGAAAAATACTTGATTGCTCTGATGAGGTGAAGTAATGAACAAAGCTGTTATGAGATTCGGAGGTTTTTTGCTTGACCATAATCCCAAAACATTGAAGGTCAAACAAAAAAAGACGCTTGAAAAACAAAAAACTCCGATAGGAGAAAGCAGAGCTGTTTCCGTTAAGAATTCTGATGCTGTTATTATGGGTACGGCAGAGCTTTACGGGGAAAATCGCTTTAAAGATTATGCAGAGCTTTTATACCTTAAATTTCAGAATAAGCCGCAGATATTAGCCGTTCCGGGCGTGGGCGCTTTTACTGCCGTTTTGACAGAGCTGTCTTTTTTGGCAGAGCCTAAGTGCGGAGTTATAAGCATAGAATTCAGATTCGATACGGTCTGCGCTGAAACAGATTGTACTGAGATCTCAAAAGAGAAGTCAACAAAAGTTAGAAGTAATGAGTGCTTGTGGGATATTTCTTACAGGTGCGGTGTACCGATAGAGCAGCTTGTTAAGCTTAACCCAAAAATAAGCTGTGTTTTTGATCTGAACGAAGGAGATGAAATAATACTTTGCTGATAGTGTTTGAAAGCGGCGGAAAATTCATTTCTCCGAAAAATGTTGTCAAAACTGAGCTTGAACAGGCGGTTGATATTCCTGCTGATTCGCTTGAAGTTCTTTTTTATTATGAAAAGGGTTTTGATGATCTGCAAAAAGTCTTTTTGCTTGAGGACGGCTGTATCAATATCGAAAACGCTGTACAAAATAAGAACGTTCTTTTTTGCGGTATCGTTGACGAACAGCGTGCTGAAACAAACGAGAACGGCGAGTATATAAGAGTATTTGCAAGAAGTATGGCTGCTTTGCTTATTGATAACGAATGTATTGTACAGACGTATAAAAATCCGTCATTTTCAATTCTGTACGAAAGGCACGCAAAACCTTTTGGTATCTCTTTAAACCGGAGTACCGCTGATAATAAAGGCTTGTCGTCAAGAGGTTTGCTGAAACTGCCTAAGGGGTGCAGTCACTATAAGGCGATAGAAAAGTATTGTGATGAATTTCTTGGTACTATACCGAGAGTCGATCACAAAGGTGAGCTTTGTCATAATGTGTTCGATAGTAAGGGTACTCTTGTTTTTGATAACAGATATGGTATTCCGACTGCTTCTGTTACGGTCATCAATAAAAGATGTGCTGTGTATTCAAGTATACATGTATATGACGCTCACGGCTTTTGCGCAAATGTGACAGATAAAAACAGCGTTTATCGTGGTATCATAAGGGAAAGATTTCTAAACCTGTTGAACAGTAAAACAGGTACTTTAAGTGACGCAGACAATATTATGTCAAATGCAAAAAGAAATGCTTTCAGCGTTACTGTTAAAGTGCCGAAAGTATTAATAAATGTTCTGGGAATGAGTGCAGAAGTAGATCATGATAATTGCAGGGAAGAAAAGCTTGTTGTTTATGCCGTTAAATACAGAGAAAATGAAAAGGGGCAAAGCACAAGGCTTTTGCTAAAAAGAGGTGGCGAAAAAAATGTGGATCCCTAAAAATGTTAATGCTGTTTCTTCAGACAAAAAACCTTATGCCGCAGCGGTTCAGTCGGCAAACAGCGAAAGTATTTGTACGAACGGCAGCGAGAATGTACCGCTGTTAATGCCTTACGGCGTTGCGGGTGTTCCGCCGGAGGGTACAATTGTATTGGCTGTACCGCTTGAAAACAACACCGTTATCGGAGGCGTGATAGTTAAAGACTTTTCGCAGCTTCAACCCGGAGAGCTTATGCTGTACTCATTAGGCGGTGCAAGCATTGTGCTTAAAAATAACGGTGATGTAATAATAAACGGTACTGTGTTTGAAGGAAACAGTACTGCGGAGGTGACAAACAATGGATACTCTGATCAATAACGGCGATTTTGAAACAGACAGCAGAGGTTATCCGTTTGTTATTCGTTCGGCAGACGAAGCCTGTCAGAGAGCAAGCTTTTTGCTGGCTACAAAAAAGGGCAGCTTTATTTACGACAGAAGCTTAGGCAGCGATCACGATTATTTGCTTGAAAATGCAGATATTGAAGGCTGCGCAAGACTTTTTTGCGAAGAAGCGTTGTCGCAGCAAAGAGAGATCTCTTTAGGCAGTGTAAATGTAGAAAAAGCCGAAGGAAGAGTTCGCTTGTCTGTCGAGATCATTTTTAACGGTGAAAGCCGTTTTGCCGAGGTGATAATAAATGGATAGTTATGACGTTATACTAAAAAGAATGTTTGATAAGTATGAAGAACGCACAGGCACTTTGCCTGATCGTGCGTCGGATATCGGTGTAAGAATGGAAATTCTTGCGGGAGAAATATTTTCATCTGAAGTAAAGCTTGAATTCTTGAAAAATCAGATGTTTCCGTCAAGTGCGGTGGGGGAGTTTCTCGACATACATGCAAGTCAAAGAGGAATATCAAGAAAACACGGCGTAAAAGCACAGGGTACCGTTACATTTTATACGGAAACGGTTTTTGCGCATGATATAGTTATACCGCAGGGAACGGCTGTATCTGTAAGAGGTGATGCTCCGTGGCGATACGTCACCACAGAAGAAAACGTGATCGAAGCCGGCAGTGTAGGACTCGTGTGTCATGTTGAAGCAACTCAGCCAGGTGAGGGCGGTAATGCAGACATAGGCGAGGTCACAGTGCTTGTTACGCCGATTGCAGGCATAGAACGTGTTACAAACGAAGCAGCTATGTTCGGCGGCTTTGACGAAGAAACAGACGAACTGCTGAGAAAACGTATTATTGACAGCTTTATAAATATATCTAACGGTACAAATAAGGCTTACTACATAAAGTCCGCTATGGACGTTGACGGTGTATGCGCCGCAGGCGTTATACCACGTAACAGAGGAGTTGGAACGGTAGATGTGTTTATTATGTCGCCTGACGGCGAGCCCTCGGAGAGTCTTATTAATACTGTGGAAGAAAGATTAAGCGAGCTCAGAGAGGTAAACGTCGATATTCAGGTTGGCAGTCTTACCAAACAAAACGTTGATGTCTTTTTGTATTTGCAGGTGAAGAAAGGTTACAGCTTTAATACCGTAAAAAATGCTGTAATACAGTCTATAAATAATTACTTTGCTCAGCTTAATGCAGGCGAGAATTTTTACAGATCGAGTGTTGCAGAGTTTATTACACATACAGAGGGCGTTGACAATTTTTACTTTATTGACTCAAGAACATCTGATGTATACATAAGCCCTGACCATATAGCGTGGCCCGGTCTGATATTCGTAGTTCCGAGAGTAGAAGGAGCGTAGGTATTATGCCGGGCAGTTTAACAAATATGCTTAAGGTCTTGTATCCCGTGGGAGTATATAGGCTTAATAACGGTACCACGGTATACAAAGAGCTTGAAAGCTATTCAGTGGCTCTTGATGTGTTTGCAGAAATAGTAGATTGTGTATTAAATGAAATATCGCCCGTTAGTGCGCAAGGCGACGGGCTTATATTTTACGAAAAGCTTTTCGGAGAGAAAAAAGAAAACTTATCTATTGAACAAAGACGAAGTATGATACTGAATATGCTTTCACTCGGCGCAAACGATAATACTGTTGAAGGTATAACAAAATTTTTTGCGTCGCTTGGCGTTGAGTGTGAAATAGTTGAGTATTATAACATTTGTTTTTTATATGTACATATATATAATGGTATGTCTTTTGACAGTGAAGAAAAAGAAAATATAAAAAAACGTGCCGAAGAATTCTTACCGTGTCATCTTGAATTTACAGTCGATTTTCGTACAATTGACTGGAGTGTACTCGATTCATACGAAAGAACATTTGAGGAGATAGACGAAATGGGGCAAACATGGAAAGAATTTGAAGAATATAACGGCGAACAGGAGGAATAAATATGCCGTCATCATTAAAAACAGAACATTTACATCTTAACTTCTGGCTTGAAAACGATCTTCCCGTGAGGGCTGACTTTGTAAGAGATAATTCTATTATAGATGTTGCGGTAGGGGAACACCGTGAAAACACACAGCTTCACCTTACAGAGTCAGACGTAAATAAGCTCAGGGATACGTATTATATCAAATGCACACAGGGTACAGGCGACGCACAGAGAAGAATATCATTTCCGTTCAAACCGACGCTTGTATTCTACTTTGCTGGTGAGAAGCCGCCTGTGGAGTATACTTCGGGGGAAAACCACGTTTACAGCGCTATGGGTATAACCGGAAATGGTTTTCAGGGCGGTTTAATTATCGCCAACACCGAGGTTATTGTAAAGCAGGCAGAAATAAACGGTATCTATTATGATCTTAACAAATCGGGCGTGCAGTATTACATGATAGCGATTAGATAATCATTTGTATCTGTTTTCAAGTCCGGCATTGGTATAAGTAAAAAAATTATCCCTCAGTCACAAATAACGCTGAGCGCACTGTGACTGAGGGATATTTGTTCGGTATCAATTTTTTATGTGTTATATATTCAGAAATCTTTTTTGTTTTTTTCCCATGTTCTTTCGCTTATAATGTATCTTGGTCTGTGCTTGACCTCCATATAGATCTTACCGATATAATTACCGATAATACCAAGACTTATAAGCTGAATTCCGCTGAAGAAGCAAATTATGCAAGTCATACTTGCCCAGCCGTGAACAGTCAGACCTGCCAAAACAGAAATTACCGCCCAAAGAATACCTATAAAGCTTAAAACGGCAACAAATCCGCCAAAAGCGGTGATCATTTGTATAGGCTTTACACTAAGACTGGTAATACCGTCAAAAGCAAGCGAAAGCATTTTGCTAAGCGGATAATGCGACTCGCCTGCAATTCGTTCGTGACGCTCATAATAAACGCTCGTGCTTTTAAATCCTACAAGGGGAACAAGTCCTCTCAAAAACAGGTTTACCTCGTGGAATTCTGCAAATTCTTTGAGTACGCGAGATGAGATCAGGCGGTAGTCGGCATGGTTGAAAACTACCTCGGCGCCCATGAGATTTAATAGCTTATAAAATCCCTCTGCGGTGAAACGCTTGAAAAAAGTATCAGTATCTCTTTTGCTGCGAACACCGTAAACAACTTCATTTCCGTTATGGTACTCGTCAACCATTGCTTCCATTGCGGCAATATCGTCTTGACCGTCGCAGTCGATAGAGATAGTGATATCTGCTTTGTCTTTGGCTTCCATAAGTCCGGCAAGTACGGCGTTCTGATGACCTCTGTTTCGACTCTGGCAAATGCCAATAAAATGCGGATCGGATTTTGCAAGGTCTTTTATAATTTCCCAAGTAGAATCCTTACTGCCGTCATTGACAAAAAGTATTCTGCTGCTTTTTGATATTTTTCTTTTCTTTATCAGATCATTTAGTTCATCAAGGAAAAGCTGTGAAGTTATCGGCAAAACATTTTCCTCGTTATAGCATGGAATTATTATCCACAAGCGGCTAAGCGAGGCTGAATTATTCTGTTTCTTTGATTCGTATGATAAATTATCGCTTCTCTGCTGCTCAGGTTTTTCGTTTACAGAAGCAGACTGCTTTTCTTCTTGATTATCGTTATCAACAGGTTTATTTTTTGGTTTATGTCTGTTATTGTTATTTCGTTTAGGTCTGCGTTTGTATTCGCCGTTATTATCATTTTGTTCGGATTTCTTGGTGCTTATGTTTGACGGATTGTTATTCTGCGAATCGTTTGACGCAGTTTTTTGTTTTTTTAATGTCAGATCTTTATCTGTTTGCTTTTCGTTATTATTTTCCATGTTATTATCCTCTTTTTCACGGTAAAGTATCGTACAATTTACCAAGCCTTTTAATAAACAATTGCAAAACAATGGAATGTATCACATTCAAATGATATTATACCATTTAGTTTTATTTTTTTCAATTGATAAAATAATCAATTAATTCTGAGAATCTATCTTTTTTTTTACATAAAGGCGAATATTTGATTGTTACTCTGGATCCTATATAATAATAGTCTTATCTACGTGTAGTTTTTAAAGAATTGAAGATTAAAAAAATTTTTTTAAAAAAAGACTTGCATTTTTTGTTTAGTTGTGGTATTATATATAAGCACTGATGAGGTGTTGGAGTTGCGCTGTTAGCTCAGCTGGATAGAGTGACTGGCTACGAACCAGTAGGTCAGGGGTTCGAGTCCCTTACAGCGCGCCAAAGAGAAGATCCTGTCGAATAAAATCGGCAGGATCTTTTTGTAATAATGACAATAGTTTTATTATGTGGTATTATCAGAAATACAACAACATCTGCAAGAACACTACTGATACCATGCGGTATTAAGTCGTGGGTGTCAAAGCCCAATTTTTGCAGATGTTATTGCTTTTTTATATACAAAGCTTGATACAAAAAAATGTCCCCCGACGAGCATTATGCTTTTCGGGGGATTGTTTAAATATTAATTAAATAAGGTGATTATACAACAATATTTACAAGTCTGTTCTTGATAACTATTACTTTCTTAACGGGCTTATCTCCGATAATATCTTTGATCTTATCAAGTGCAAGAGCAGCCTGTTTGATCTCGTCCTCAGTGCTGTTTGCAGATACCATCATTCTGTCTTTGATCTTTCCGCAAATCTGCACGGCAACCTCGAACTCGTCAAGTGCGATCTTGCTCTCGTCAAATGTCGGCCAGCTCTGGTTGAACAGTGAGTATTCGTTTCCGATAGATTCCCACAATTCCTCGCCGTAGTGGGGGGCGAAAATACCGATAAGCTTGATAAAGTTTTCAACAAGAGTACGTTCAAATGCCGTATTTCTGTTATTGCCTGACTGATATTTGCTTATAGCGTTTGAGAACTCCATAAGTCTTGCAATAGCCGTATTGAAGTGGAAAGCGTCAACATCATTTGTTACAGCTTTTATTGTCTTGTGCATTACACGTTCTGTTTCAGCGTCGGAAACAAGCTTTGCACCGTCATCTGTACGCTCTAAGAATGCTTCTACAATGCCTGTAAAGCGTCTGAAGAAAGAGGAGATAGCTTCAATGCCGCTGTCCTTCCATGCACCGCCTGCCGAGTAGTCAAAACCGAACGCAAGATATGTACGGAATACGTCTGAACCGTATTTGCTTACATATTCATCAGGAGCAACCGTATTTCCACGGCTTTTACTCATTCTTGCACCGTCAGGTCCGAAAATTACACCCTGGTGTATAAGTGACGGATACGGCTCGTCGCCCTTCACATAGCCCATATCACGTAAAGCTTTATAAATAAATCTGCAATAGATAAGGTGCATAGCGGCGTGCTCAATTCCGCCGACATACTTATCTACCGGCATAAACTTGTTTACTGTATCTTCACCAAACGGTACGTCGTCTCTTGTATTTTCGGGATATCTGAGCTGATACCAAGAAGAACATACAAACGTATCGAGAGTATCTGTTTCTCTTTTTGCTTTCTTTCCGCAGCAGGGGCAAACAGTGTTTACATAAGATTCGCACGATTTAAGCGGAGATTCGCCTGTCGGCATAAATTCAACGTCATACGGCAGCTCAACGGGAAGCTGCTCCTCAGGTACTGTAACAATACCGCAGTCGTCGCAGTAAACAACAGGTATCGGGCAGCCCCAGTAACGCTGACGTGATACAGACCAGTCTCTGAGTCTGTATGTTACCTTTTCGTTGCCCATGCCCATAGCGCTGAGATCATCTGTCATAGCTTTTTTAGCTTCGGCAAATGTCATACCGTCGTATTTGCCGCTGTTGATAAGAACGCCTTTTTCGCAGTAGGGGAGTTCCTCGTCGCCTGCACCTGCGGTAATAACTCTGCTTATAGGCAGACCGAACTTTGTTGCAAACTCAAAATCTCTTTCATCATGGGCGGGAACAGCCATAACTGCGCCTGTGCCGTAGCTTGCTATAACGTAGTCGCTTATCCATACCTGTACAGTATTACCTGTCAGCGGATGTACAGCGTAAGAGCCTGTGAATACACCTGTTTTTTCGTATTCAGCAGATGTGCTTGAACGCTCGATCTCGTTCTTCTTCATAGCTTCTTTTATGTATGACTCCACAGCTTCTTTCTGCTCAGGCGTTGTGAGCTTGAGAGCAAGCGGAGATTCAGGAGCAAGTACTATATAAGAAAGTCCCATTAAGGTATCTACTCTTGTAGTAAATACTGTGATCTTCTCGTCTGAGTCAACAACGTTGAATGAAACTTCTGTACCTGTACTTCTGCCGATCCAGTTTTTCTGAATAGCTTTAGTTCTTTCGGGCCAGTCGAGCTTATCGTGATCTCTGAGCAGCTCCTCAGCGTAATCTGTGATCTTGAAGAACCACTGACTCATGTTTCTCTGCTCAACTATGCTCTTACATCTTTCACAAATGCCGCCTGCTGCCTGCTCGTTTGCAAGAACAGTGTTGCATTTAGGGCACCAGTTTACAAGAGCTTCTTTCTTATAAGCAAGACCATGCTTGTAAAGCTTTATAAAGAGCCACTGTGTCCACTTATAGTAAGACGGATCGCAGGTTTTTATCTCGTGTGACCAGTCGTATGTGCAGCCGATAGAAGCAAGCTGCTTTTCCATGGTAGCAATATTTTCGTTAGTAGAGTCTTTCGGGTGTATGCCTGTTTTAATAGCATAGTTCTCTGCGGGCAAACCGAAAGCGTCAAAGCCCATTGGGTGAAATACATTGTAGCCCTGCATACGCTTCATACGTCCCCATGTATCGGGCAGGCTGTAATTCCACCAGTGTCCCATATGCAGTTTGCTTGCGGACGGATAAGAAAACATTTCAAGCAAGTAGATTTTTTCTTTATCAGAGTTTATGTCGAAGTGATAAAGATCTGTATCCTTCCATTTAGCCTGCCATTTTTCATCAATACTTCTGCTGTACCCTAACTTTTTCATAATATCCTCTCTTTTTCCTAAACTATGTACAGAAAACCTTCAAGAAATAACCTGAATTATTGTACTTGCGGGCATCTCTAAAAACCTGCCGTCGTTTAGATGTGCCGTAGATTTAGTCGGCAGTCGGCACTTTAAAATCGCCGGCATACTGACGTATGTCAAGATTTTTTGTGCAAGATGACGGCTGAAGATACGGTGCAGATGGGCGGCGTGAGGTTTTTAGAGGTGCCCTTGTATTATTGGCATTAATTGTACAACATATTTCCTGACATTTCTGAAGCCGTACTCATACGGCATTATACCCTTTCGTATAATCGCTATGCGAAAGGGTATAACGATTTTATACAATAATACTATTTTGTTATATCACACAAAGTATAATTTTGTCAAGAGATCAAGGCAAAATACACCTCAACTCAATTATACCACATATCATTATACCACACTTTCAATTAACACGAAAGTATTACAGCAAACAAAACTATATAAAAAAATTTGTATAAATTGACTTCTCGACCTGCTGATATTCGCAGACATACACAATATAATTGTACGGTAATGTCTGCGAACTCTGCCGTTATATCTGTTTACTGTATAAAGCTGGTTGCAATTCTTTTTTCTGATTCATCGGGAGAATAAACAAACTCATACATTTTATCTTTCGTATAAAAGTATTCGGGCAATCCGGGGGTTACTTTAAAATCGAAGGTATCAATGATAATAAGCTTAACCTTCATTCTCTGCGGGATAATACTCTTAATATAAACGCTTACCGGCATACCCGACTTCAAACCGGGTTTTATCTCTGCAAGTCCTGCAAGATTTGGAGTAAGCTCAATAAAAGCGCCGTAATCCTCAACACTTCGCACAATTCCCGAAACGGTTTCTCCTGGTTCAAACATATCTGCGTTTTCCTGCCATGTTCCGAGCAGCTCTTTGTGCGTCAGACAAATGCGGCCGCAGTCGTTGCTTTTTACAACAGCTTTGATGTCTGTACCGACAGTAAATCTTCTTGACGGGTGGTCTATCCTTGATACGGAAATTGAATCAATGGGCAGCAGAGAGGCAATTCCGCAGCCGATATCGGCAAAAGCGCCGAATTGCTCAAGGTGAGTTATTTTCGCCGGAATAACATCTCCCGGCTCAAGCTTCATAACATAGTTATCCATACAGCGCTGCTGTGCAAGCCTTCTTGACAAATAAGCTATCGGTCTGCCCTCGATATCTCTTTCCACTGCGGTAACGATAAAACAGACAGGTCTGTTTACACGGGAGATGATCGCAATATCTCTGACTTTTCCTTCTCTGATACCCAAAGCACCCTCGTCACGGGGGATAATCCCCTTTATACCGCTGATGTCGAGTATCATATTATGCGAGGAGTCGCATAAGCTTACAGTCGATTCGAGTATTCTGCCCTCGTGCAAAGCCTCAGTAATACCTGATAAATTCTTTAAGTATGATTTGTTATCGTATGTTTCGAGCAGTCCGCCCTCAGGAACAAATTGTGTCATTTTCATGTATCCTTTCTTTAGGGAACAATAAAGCCCTATAAATTCCTGATGAATTTATATGCTGTACATACGTCAGATTATACCGAAAAAACTGCCGTAAAAAATGCGGCAGTTTGTGAATAGATTATTTTACTAAGGTGATCTTTGCCATAACAGGGTTGTGATCGCTGTATTTGAACTCTGTATCAATTGTCATTACATTATCTACAATGGTATTAGGCGAGCAGATAAAGCCGTCTATAACGTAATACTGTGTATTCTCGCTGTTTTTGTCGTATGGTTCGTTGAGTAGTCTTGACGTCGGAATAGAATCGTCTGTACAATACTTCCAGCCGCCTGTAAGCATACTTGTAGGAATGACAGCAGGCTCAAAATACTCTGTATTCTTTAGCGGATATTTGTCAGCCTTAACAGAGGGCAGAACAGAGTTGAAATCGCCGCCGGCTATTACGTAGTTTCCCTTTGCAAATTCCTGCTGGATCAGGGCAGCAAGCTCTTTGTACTGAGCCATTTTGCCTTCGCCTGTGGAATCGTAAGCTTCAAGGTGAAGATTCACAAGAACAAGTTCTTTTTTGCTGTCGGTAAGAGGAACACGCTCAACAAGCAGACAGCGCTTGATCTGACAGGTGCGAACAGGCCATGAGAATGAAACGGGCAGAGCAATTCTTTTTGCTGTGTTGTCTGTGTACAAACGGCTTATGGTCTGAATACCTGAATTTATCATGCCAACATTGTCGGTAACAGGGTAGGGGATATACTTACATTGGAAGTTTACGGCATATGCGCTGTTGAAGTCTGCAAAAGCAGTTGCAATAAGATTTGCTTCGTCAATGTTGTAAGAACGTTTTGAGTTTGTATCAACTTCCTGCAAAAAGTTTACGTCTGCATTAGCCGAATAAATTGTATTTATAATGCCGTCGATATTTGCAGAGATATTTTCGCTGCTTTCGGTTGTAACTGTCTTGCCGCCGTCCATAAAGAAGTCGTGTTGTGCGTCGTTTGCTCCGTAACCGATATTATACGTAAATACAGAGATAGTATCGCCCGGTGCAACAGGTTTTGTTGTGTTGCCGAAAACGTTTACATCTTCAACGGGGGAAGGATTATATTCGTTCAAAGTTAAATATGCAAGTCCGCCGCCTGCTGCCAGAGCAGCTAAAATGATAATTGTAAAAAAAGCTTTGAAAAACTTCTTCATTATATGCATCCTTTCAGGTTGATTCTACCTCTTAATTATACAAAAAATAATTGTTTAATGCAATAGAAATTTGTTATATCAGTGAATATATTTTTATAAAAAAAAACCTGCTTTATCATTGCTGATAAAGCAGGGGAGTCAGGTTTAGTTCAGACTAAACTGTCGTTTTATGTATGGTATCAGAGATAAGGAGAAATGTCGATTTCTTCGCCAATGTGGTTTTCATCGTGAAGCTTGATAGTATATCTCAGAATCTCAAGTGCGTCACGGTTGTTTTCTCTGCCGTCGAAGTTTACTTCACCAAGTACGAACTGAGCCTTAGAAAGCTTTTCGAGCTTCAAAAGTCCTCTCTGGAGCAGCAAGCTGTCTTTTGCAGTGATCTTGTGATCCATGTTTACATCACCGATCTGCCAGAAGAATTCTGTATCTGTATCCGAATTGTCTGTATCGGAATTATCTGTATCGGAATT
>JAFPLH010000094.1 GCA_017402845.1 Clostridia bacterium | reverse complement strand
GGAGAACTCTGCGAAGCAGAAGCACCGACCGAGCCGGCAGGCGAGACTCGCTGCCCCTTAGAACCCCGCAAACTTTTTTGAAAAAAAGTTTGACAAAAAACTTTAATTATTCACAATTTCTTTACTCGTTCAACAACCGTGCCCGAATAATTCAGTATGCATACTTCTTCTTTGCGGCAAGTTTTCAACAATTGTTCATAACCATGTTGAAAACTCGTTGAATTTTGGTCACGTAAAGAGTGTGTTATTTATTCTATCAAACAATCAACCCTTGACCTGTAATTCTTGGTCAAGGGTTGATTACTGATCGTTATTTGGCATTCTTAATAAACTTGAAATTATCTTTGATGTATATTATACCAGAAATTACCGTGAGTACCGCCGAGATCCACAACAAAGCACTGTTTACAATGTTCATGATCGGGAACATCTGTTCCGGTGCAGTGAATACTCCGTAAGCGCTTAACTGCTGAATATAGCAATTAATAAGCACAACAATTATTGCTATCATCTGACTTACGGTTTTAGCCTTGCCCCACATATTAGCAGCAACAACCTTTCCGCTTTCAGCAGCAACAAGACGTATAGATGTAACCGTAAACTCTCTGAACAGTACCAATATTATAAACACGCTGTTTACTATGCGCAAATCTATGAAGCACGCAAAGGCAGATATTACAAGTATCTTGTCTGCAAGAGGATCTGCAAACTTTCCGAAATCTGTAACCATATTATACTTTCGGGCTATTTTTCCGTCAAGCATATCAGTTATAGACGCTGCTGAAAAGATCAGCAAAGCGATAATAAAGCGGTGAGGAATTGCTGTTATCAAAAGCGCAGCCACAAAAAACGGTACTAATATTATACGCAAAAGCGTTAGCTTGTTAGGCAAATTCATTTTCGCATACCTCCTGTCAGATAACCATTTCACCGATAGGATCGCAGTCAAGGAAATCCGTTATTTTAACTTTTACTATCTCGCCAAGCGAAGGCTTTCTGCCTGATGTAGTAAAGAACACCTTGCCGTCAACCTCCGGAGCGTCAGCTTTGCTTCTGCCGAAATAACACTCTGCATATCTGTCAAAGCCCTCTGTTATAACATCTATCTGTGTATCAATAAGCTTTTCGCACAGCTTCTCCATAACAGTTTGCTGCTGCTCCATAAGGATATCGGCTCTTTGCTGTTTAATATCCTCATCTATCTGATCGGGCATTTTTGCTGCAGGAGTATCCTCCTCCTGTGAGTAAGGAAAGCAACCCATTCTTTCAAAGCCTATTTCACGTGAAAATTCTGCAAGCTGTTCAAACTGCTCCTCTGTTTCACCCGGAAAACCTGCAATAAACGTTGTACGTAAAGTAATACCCGGTATTCTTTCACGCAGTTTATTTATAAGTGCGGTAAGTTCTTCTCTATTGCCCTTGCGGTTCATTCGTTTCAACACGGCTCCGTCACAGTGCTGTAAGGGCATATCAATATATTTAAGCACCTTTTCTTCGTTTGCAAAAACTTCAATAAGCTCGTCTGTAATACATTCGGGATAACAGTACAGCACACGTATCCACTCAATACCGTCTATCTTGCAAAGCTCCTTCAAAAGTGCAGCAAGCTTATATTCGCCATAAATATCTATACCGTATTTCGTGGTATCCTGAGCAATAATTATAAGCTCCTTTACGCCGTTTAAAGCGAGGTTTTTCGCTTCGTCTAAAATGCTTTCAAGCTTACGGCTTCTATATGCGCCCCTTATCATAGGTATTGCGCAGTATGTACAGTGATTGTCGCAGCCCTCGGCAATTTTGATATATGCATAATAAAACTCTGTACTCTGTATTCTGCCGCCCTCAAGAGGAAGCTGCCTTTTATCAGGAAATGTTTCAACTTTATTTTTCTCAAGCACCTTCTCAACAACGTCTGCAATATCCTTGTTTGCACCTATGCCGACAACTGCATCTATTTCGTACAGCTCCTTCATCATCTGTTCACGGTATCTCTCCGCAAGACAGCCTGTTGCTATAATAGCTTTTATTTTCCCCTCTTTTTTGAGCTGCGCAAGCTCTAAAATTTCGTCAATGCTTTCTTGCTTTGCACTTTCGATAAAGCCGCAGGTATTGATTATTGCTACATCTGCCATTGCGGCTTCTTCTACTATTTTGTATCCTGCCTGTTTTAATGAATAAAGCATCATTTCGGCATCGACACGGTTTTTGGCACAGCCTAAGCTGACCATTCCGACAGTATACGGCATAATAAATGCCCTCCTAATAATTATTCTAAAAAGCTTTCAAGAGCGTCTTTAATATCGCTCCAGCTATATCCCATTCTTTGCAGAGCTGCAACAGTGCGCCTGCGGTCTTTTTCATCTTGAAGCTTATTTTTATACTTTTTCTCAATAAGCTGTACTATTTGTTCTGTGGGATCTACTTCAAATTCATCTAATACACTTTCGCAAACATCACGACTTATGCCTTTTTCCATCAGCTTATATAACGCTCCTCTTTCGGAAAGCTTTTTTATATAAAGCAGATCATGAGCAAGTCTGCGTGCATAGTTTTCATCATTTATCAAGCCAAGCTCTTCCATTCGCTCGCATACTGACTCTGATGTTTCGGCAGATACCTCTTTTTGCAGCTTATCAAACAACTGTTTTTTTGAATAATCCTTTATACCAAGAAGAAAAAGCGCTTTTTCCTTTGCACGACTGTACTCACACTTATCCACAAGCTCAGCATACTCGTCATCATCGAGTTCTGAGCCTATTGTAATGCCGTTTTCAAACAGTGCATTTGTATCAAGTACTGCGGCAGGCTGACCGTCAAGATAAAGCGTACTTAATTTTTTTCTTCCGGGTATTATATCTGTTACCTTCATAATTATCAATCGCCGTCAATGTCAAGCGACTTTTTCTTTCTTCCGGCAGGCTTTGCGTCGCCTTCGGGTGATACTTCCGAAATATCCGGCTGTGTTTCTGCAAATGATTCTTCGTCATCAACAGAAGCTGCGCCCTCGGCTTCTGCTTCCGCCTCGGCAATAGCTTCTTTCTTCGACTTACCCTTTGCATACTTTGACGATTTTGAAATTGGTGCAAGATTATCAATATTAGCCATTATTTTTGCTTCAAGCTCTGCGGCAAGTTCGGGATCATTTTTGATAAGATCTTTTACTTTATCTCTGCCCTGTGCCAAACGTCTGTCGCCGTAGCTGAACCAAGCGCCGGACTTTTTGATAACATCTGCACGAACACCAAGATCGACAATTTCGCCTTCTTTGGAAATACCCTTGCCGTACATAATATCGAACTCTGCCTCTTTAAACGGAGGAGCGATTTTATTCTTTACTACCTTGACCTTTGTATGAGAACCTATAACCTCGCCGTCAACCTTGATCGCTTCACCCTTGCGAATATCTATGCGAACAGACGAATAAAATTTAAGTGCTCTGCCGCCGGGGGTAACCTCCGGATTTCCGAACATTACACCAACCTTTTCACGAAGCTGATTTATGAAGATAGCCACACAGTTACTTTTTGAAATAGAGCTTGTAAGCTTTCTCAGAGCCTGCGACATAAGACGTGCCTGCAAACCCACATGAGAATCACCCATTTCGCCTTCGATCTCTGCCTTTGGAACAAGTGCTGCAACTGAGTCTATAACAATTGCGTCAATTGCGCACGAACGAACCAAAGCTTCTGTAATTTCGAGAGCCTGTTCTCCTGTATCCGGCTGTGATACGAGAAGTTCATCAACGTTTACTCCCACAGCCTCGGCATATACCGGATCCAAAGCGTGTTCAACGTCAATAAATGCGACTGTGCCGCCCTTCTTTTGTGCCTCTGCTATACAGTGCAGAGAAAGTGTTGTTTTACCTGAGCTTTCAGGTCCGAATATTTCAATAATTCTGCCTCTTGGCAATCCGCCTATACCTAAAGCAATATCAAGCGACAATGAACCTGTTGAAATTGCGTCAACCTTCATTGTTTCTTTTGAACCCATGCGCATTACAGAGCCTTTGCCGAACTGCTTTTCTATTTGCGCAAGCGCTGTATCAAGTGCTTTTTCCTTATCAAATGCCATATATATCAATCCTTTCGATGTTCTGCATTAATCATACAACATATAATGTGACATTAATAGTACATAATGCCGCTGACAGTTCTTTTGTATCCGTGAAGATCCATTCTGTATGATATATTGTCAAAACCGTATCTCTTTAGTATTTCGCATACGTCGTCACATTGATCTTCGCCAACTTCATAAACAAGCTTTCCGCCGCTTTTAAGCTTTTTATACCACAGCTCGGTAATTATCCTATAAAAGAATAACCCGTCTTTTCCGCCGTCAAGAGCCATTCTCGGTTCATACTGTAATTCACGCTGTAATGTATCTATCTGTTCGCTTCTTATATACGGCGGATTTGATACTATAAGATCAAAATATCCGTTATTAAAGCTATCCGCACATTTTGTAACGTCGCCCGCAAAAGGTACAACATTATCTGCATTATTAAGCTCTATATTCTTTTTCAGATACTTCAATGCATTTTCAGAGTATTCGAGTGCTGTTACCTCGCTGTTCACATTGGCTTTGGCAACTGTTATTGCAATTGCACCGCTGCCCGAACACAGATCTATTATCTTTGGGCACTCTATGCTTACCGCAAACTCGCAGGCTTCCTGCGCAGCGATCTCTGTATCGTCACGAGGAATAAGCACGCCTTCTCCTACAATAAAATCGTACCCCATAAAATTCCATATGCCTATTATATATTGCAGAGGTACTCCCGTAATACGGCGATGTACCGCAGAGAACAATTTTTCGCATAACTCCTCATCAGCAGCAGTATCTCCGTGAAGAATAAGCTTTGTTCTGTCCGCACCAAAAAAATGCTCCAAAAGACACAGCGAATCAACATCAGCGTCAGGAACACCCTTTTCCTTCAAAAGTGCTTCTGCTTTGCGATAGACCTGCGATAATGTCATACTCATTATATTCTGTCCTCGCCGTTTTCTGGTATAACAGGCTTGATAGCCGCAATTGCTATCTCGATCATACTGTCATCAGGTTCGATAGTAGTAATACGCTGAGCAAGCAAGCCCGGAGCCGCAATTATACGTGTGAATATATTGTCGTATTTTGCGCACAATTTTATAAGCTCATAGCCTACTCCGCACGAAACGGGCAGCAAAAGAAGTTTAATAGCTGTTCTCAAAAAAGGATTTGAAGCTGTAATAAACAATCCGATAATAACACCGACTAAAAGCATAATTATCATAAAGCTTGTTCCGCATCTGGGATGAAAGCGTTTGAACTTTTTAACGTTTTCAACTGTGAGTTCTTCAAGATTTTCATAGCAGAAAATAGTTTTATGCTCTGCTCCGTGATACATAAAGGTACGCTTCATATCAGGCGTTCTCGATACAACAACAATATACCCCAAAAACAAAGCTATCTTCAGCACGCCCTCAAATACAGAGCGAAGTATAGTACCCTCGCCCACAGCAGGCGCAGCCTTTGCTATAAGACTAAACAAAAAGGACGGAAACCACACAAAGAGTACAACCGCCAGAAGCACACCCAATATCATAGATACGGTCATAATAAAATTAAACAGATTATCACCAAATTTTTCTGTCATCCACTTTTCAAATTTTGAGGGTTCTTCTGTCGTTTCTTCGCCCTGAGCCGCCTTATCAGCCGAAAGCATAAGACACGTCATACTGAGTCTTAACGAATCTATGAGCGCTACAAACCCTCTTATCATAGGAAGCCTGAAAAACTTATTCATACTTGCTATGGACTTGAACTCAATATCTTCGGTATAAATAGATTTATCCGGAAGTCTGAGCGCAACAGTTGTCTTTTTGGGACCTCTCATCATAATACCCTCTATCAGCGCAGAACCGCCGATAGAGGTCTTTATTTTTGTATTTTCGGACATCTCTTTTTCTTTCCTTTCACCATTAAGGCACATTATCGCCCTGCAATATCTTTTCGTCGTCGCTGTCAAGCACAGGCAGGCTTATTGTAACTGTTGTACCCTCGCCCTCAACGCTGTCGATCTCAAGCTTTCCTTTATGCAGATTTATTATTTCGTCTGCAACAGCTAAGCCTATACCGCTGCCTCTTACCGTCTGATTTGCTTTATAGAACTTATCCTTTATTCTCGGCAGATCTTCTTTTTTAATACCGCAGCCGGTGTCGGTTATTATAACAAAAATCATTTCGTCATGCTCAACGACCTGAATACCGATCTCTCCGTCCTCCGGAGTATATTTAAGCGCATTATCTATAATATTTATAAATACCTGTCTGAGTCTGTTTTTATCACCCAACACGGGAGTAACATTTTCAGGGTGATCGTAGATAAGATGCTTTTTCTCGCTTATTGCTCTCTCTTTAAGCATATAAACAGCCTCGTCAAGCTCTGCCAGAAGATCCATTTTACCGGTTACAAGTCCCATGCGACCGCTTTGTATTCTCGAAAAATCAAGCAGCTCCTCTACCATGCTTGCAAGACGTTCTGTTTCGTTTATGATGATATTTAAACCCTTATTCATCGTAACAGGATCAGGTTCGCCTATCGACATTGTTTCTGCCCAGCCCTTTATTGCCGTAAGCGGAGTTCTTAACTCATGCGATACCGACGAAATAAAATCATTTTTCAGAGTATCAGACGCTTTTATCTCCTCTGACATATAATTAATGCTGTCTGCAAGCTCGCCTACTTCGTCATCATATCTTTTTGCAACCTTTGTTTCATAATCCCCCTGCGCTATGCGTTTTGCCGTTGCACTAAGCTCTCTTACCGGCTTTACGATCGTACGCAGGAATAATAGTCCCGGAATAATAAACGACGCTAACAAAAGCAAAAATGCTGCCACAATAACAAATATAGCCGTCACTATTTTATTATCTGCAAGTACAAGCGACACAACAAATCTTATACCTACGATACAGTCGCCGTTTTTGTTTCGCAAAAGCTGTGTATAAGCAATTACATTTTCGCCTGAATTCAACGCACCTTTCCAAAAGGCTTTACTGTCTGACGAGATCATAGCCTGATCGAAATCCGGCATAGATTGATTTGCGTCGGGCTCAAACCCTGTTGTATTAAACAAGACATCGCCGTTGCTGCTTATTATCATCAGCTCCATAAGCTCTTTATCAGCAAAGTTTTCAGTATACTCTCTCAGCCTCGCTTCGGCAGACGCATTGTATCCTTCATCACTTAAAGCAATATCGGAAAGTGCGGTAATAGTTTCAGCACCCTTATCGACAAGAGTTGTTTTGATACTTTCGTAATAATAGCTTCTTACCATAAACAATAAGCCGAATATCAGTGCAATTACGATCAATATCGTTACGCTGAGATAATTAACGATCCATCTGTTAGTTATACCTTTAACCAAATCATGCCTCCGTATTTAAAAGCACTGTAAAAGTTATGCGTCCCACTTATAGCCCAAGCCCCAAACGGTAATAATATATTTGGGATTACCGGGTTCGTCTTCTACCTTCATTCTCAAACGTCTGATGTTTACATCAACAATTTTTTCTTCTCCGACATACTGCTCGCCCCAGACATGATTGAGTATATCTGTTCTGCCAAGCGCCTGACCGGGATTTGAGAAGAAATACTCCATTATCTGAAATTCTACCTGTGTAAGCTCAATTGTTTTGCCGTTTTTAAGCAGAGTACGATTTCGGAGATTAAGTACAAAATCACCTGATCTGATTTCTTCTTTGAAATTGCTCTCGATATTGGCTCTTGCAAGCATAACTCGTCTGTAAAGAGCGTCAACTCTTGCCACAAGCTCAGACGGACTGAACGGCTTTGTTACATAGTCGTCTGCGCCAAGCATTAAGCCTGTTACTTTATCCATTTCCTGCGTACGGGCTGTAAGCATAATTATACCTATACCGCCGTTTCTCGCTCTGAGCTCCTTACATACTGCAAAACCGTCTTTTCCGGGCATCATTACGTCTAAGATCGCAACATCAAGATCGCCGTTGCACTCCTCATACTTTGCCAATGCCTCGTCACCGTTTTCAGCCTCAATTACATCATATCCTGCTCTCGTAAGATTAATAACAACAAAGTCTCGAATTGTGGCTTCGTCTTCACATACCAATATCTTTTTCATAACAAATAAATCCTCCTACTGAACGATCTTTATCAAGGAAACTGTTCATCATTTAATATTCATTTCTGCTTATCTATCTTAACATCCCTGATCATTTAATCAGATTATCAAAATACGTTGTTTAATATCTTCGGCAGTATACCCCGAATCACTCTCTGTTTTTACTGCATAGCACCTGTCGTTTACCGAGATCAGCTCGGAATACCCCTCAGCGCCCGTACCCGACGACCACTGCTGAGCGTCGAATACCTTTATTGTAAAAAGCTGTCTGCCCTTTTTGGGCACATAAGCTTTACTGTCCCATACATAAAACACAGCCTCGCCGCTGTCAGACAAACGAACGGTCATATTATCCGAAAAATTTTCATCGGCTGTATACATATAACCGTTTGCAAAGTCACAAACTCCGTATAATTTAGGAACAAGATTTTCCTTTTCTATATTTAATACGTTCCACTCTACAAATACTGCTGTATTGCAGGCGTCCTCGTCTTCCTCTGTTTTCAGAGCAGAAATTACGGGTATCTCTATAATACCGTCAAGATCAATATCGGTACAGCACACGTTCTCCCTTCGCAAAAGTCTTGTACCGCCGTTTGCAAAAGAATGTATAGTCGATTTGCCCTCACAGTACAAAAGCTGCGTCAAACGGGTGCCGTCTGCCAATATGCCCTCGGCTGCAACGCCGTATTTGTCCTTTGTAACATGACTGTATGTTATTCTGTCAAAGCTTACTACCTCAGAGACAAGCGGCGTTGCTGACGCAAGCTTTATCTCTGTTTTTTGATCGTTCATTGTAATAAGCGACGCTTTGGCAGAGGTTTCACTGCTGCCGAGAGTAAACATCATAATACTGTCGTATTTACTGTCGGTAAATCTTCCGCATACACACTCGTTATAAGACTGCTCCACAGATGTTTCGCAATAACTGCCCTCGATATTAACGTATGCAGTAATTTTTGACGGCAGAACCCCATAATTACCCCAGCCGATAATTATATCGTCTTTACCGTCGCCGTTCAGATCACCGAACATAACCCTGTCTATCTCAAAAGATGTATCGGAAAATGAAGCTTCTGTTTTCCACTCGTCAGCTTCGGCAGATAAAATTGAAACACATATTCCCGATGCAGCGCCCTGCGGCTTATATAAAGCGACACATTCCTCTGTGCCGTCAAAGTCCAGGTCTTTCATAATTATTGCTGTTCTGTATTCACCGCTTTTCGGATATTTAAGCGTATATTTGCCCACACTTTCGCTTATGCACTCGTGTATGCCTGATTTTCTGCCCGTAACAGAGGGCGGACGCATTACCTCTGTTACGCTCATGATCTTGAACGAACAGCCGCACAGAAGCATTGCAGTTATTAGTATCACCGAAAAACAAAACAGTCTTTTTCTTCTCAATTCACAGCCTCCCGCCGATAACCGTTATTTTTTTACTGCGGTGCAGTAATTTATTTTTATACCCTCACTGCTGAACATAATTTCATGCTCGGTGAGAATGTTGCCCTCAAAGCCGCTGTTATGCAGATCATACGTTTTATATGTTATCTCATATCCGCATTTTTCAAAATATGCAAGGCTGTCTTCAAAAAGCTGAAGATCGTCTGTTTTAAATCGTATTTCGCCGCCGCTTACAAGAAACTCTTTGTATTTCTCTAACTTGATAGGATAAGTAAGCCTTCTTTTGTTATGCTTTGACCTCGGCCATGGATTGCAGAAATTTATGTATATCCTTTCGACCTTATCCTCAGGTGAGATTATGTTTTCTATATGCTCTACATTAAAGGCAGTAAGCAGCAGATTATTTACCTCTCTGCCGTTTTCTTCAAATATTTTAACTATGTTCCGCCTTGCCACGCCAAGCATGTCGCTTTTTATGTCAATAGCCAATATATTTATATCGGGGTTTCTTACGGCACACTCGCCCGCAAAACCGCCCTTTCCGCAGCCAAGCTCTAAATGCAGCGGAGCTTTTTTTGCAAATGCCTCGTTCCATTTTCCTTTGTTCTCTGTCGGGTTTTCTATAAAAAAAGGGCAGGCTTCAAGTTCGGGCATTGCCCACTTTTTCTTTCTGATTCGCACTGAAGTATCCTCCGCAGATCAAGCTTTGTTACGAAATTAATACAAAGAAAACTACAATACAGAAATCAAAACCGAACAAAGCTCATATTAATTACACTTAGTCAATATTATATCAAATCAGGCGTAATATATATTTCGTTTATAGAATTATAAGTAATGATTTGTAATATATTTGACAAACTTTTTATTAAAATATAATAAACAAGTATAGACAAATAGGTATAATAACAGATATAATAGTCAGTACCACACAGAAGGAGTTAAAGTAATGGAACGGTTAGACAAAATTCTATCTTCGCAGGGTATATGCACCCGAAAAGAAGCACATAAGCTGTGCAGCTCCGGCAAAGTTTCAGTAAACGGAGCTATCATAAAAAAAGCCGACGCAAAAGCCGATCCCGAAAAGGACATAATAGTTATAGACGGCATACAGCTTGAGTACAGAAAATATATATACATAATGATGAATAAGCCCGCAGGGGTACTCAGTGCCTCAAACGACAGAAACGCCGAAACGGTAATTGACCTCGTTCCCGAAAAATACAAAAGGGACGGTCTTTTTCCGGCAGGCAGACTCGACAAGGATACTACCGGACTGCTTATTATTACTGATGACGGCGACACAGCTCACCGTATGCTGTCGCCTAAAAATCACGTATACAAGCTTTACAAAGCCGGACTTGATACAGTCTTTACCGACAATATGAGAGCTGTTCTTGAAAAAGGAATCACTCTTGATGACGGCACTGTTTATAAGCCTGCCCGTGTAAAATGCGTAAGCGACGACCGCACCACAGTCGAGCTTGAAATTTGCGAGGGAAAATTTCATCAGGTTAAAAAAATGTTTGCATTTTCGGGCGCAAATGTGACCACACTTAAAAGGCTTGCGGTAGGTAATCTTTTTTTAGACGATAAGCTTTCAGAGGGCGATTGCAGATTATTAACAGACTTTGAACTTGCTATGATTTTTGATAGTAATAATAACTAAAAAATTTTTGGGTTTTTTTATTTTTGGAAATATTACATAAAGTATTCATAAAATCTTTAGTTAAAAAATTAATGGTAAATTGGTCTGAAATCTGTTATATTATATATGTAATTTGAAAGTTGATTTGCCTTGCATTTTACTGCAATGCAATATATAGGAGGTTATTTTAATATGGCAAATGTATCTTTACAGCACATTTACAAAATCTACGACGGAGGTGTTGTTGCTGTTACCGACTTTAACCTTGAAATTGCCGACAAAGAGTTTATTATTCTTGTAGGACCTTCAGGCTGTGGTAAGTCTACAACTCTTCGTATGATCGCAGGTCTTGAAGATATCAGTAAGGGCGAGCTTTATATCGGCGACGTTCTTTGTAATGATATTGCACCTAAGGACAGAGATATTGCCATGGTTTTCCAGAACTATGCTCTTTATCCTCATATGACAGTTTATGATAATATGGCATTCGGTCTTAAACTCCGTAAAACTCCTCAGGACGAAATGAAGAGAAGAGTTGAAGAGGCTGCAAGAATCCTCGGTATCGACCATCTTCTCGAACGTAAACCAAAGGCTCTCTCCGGTGGTCAGAGACAGCGTGTTGCTTTGGGACGTGCTATTGTTCGTGATCCTAAGGTATTCTTGCTTGACGAGCCGCTTTCCAACTTGGACGCAAAGCTCCGTGCTCAGATGAGAACCGAGATCTCAAAGCTTCACAAGAGATTGGGTACAACATTTATCTACGTAACCCACGATCAGACAGAGGCTATGACAATGGGTACTCGTATCGTTATCATGAAGGACGGCTTTATTCAGCAGGTTGATACTCCTCAGCACCTCTATGATCTTCCTTGTAATGAGTTCGTTGCAGGCTTTATAGGCTCACCGCAGATGAACTTTGCAGACGGCAGAATCGTACAGTACGGCGAGGATTATTATCTCCAGTTTGGTCAGTATCAGCTCAGACTTCCTGAGTCAAAGAACCTTGACTATCAGCTTGAGGATTATGTTGATACAGACGTTACATTCGGTATTCGTCCGGAGCATATCTATGACAGCCCTGAGTTTATCGCTGCTCATCCGGAAGGAGTTCTTGAGGCTAACGTTGAAGTTACAGAGCTTATGGGTGCAGAAATTTACCTTTATGTTTCTGTTGACGGTATTCCGTTCACAGCAAGAGTTGCTCCGACATCAACAGCTCAGCCCGGCGATATGATCCAGATCGCTATTGACGTTGAGAAGATCCACCTCTTCGATAAGGAAACAGAGCAGACTATCACAAACTAATATTTATTAATGATCTATTCAGCCCGCTTTTACAGTGGGCTGCTGTTATAATATAAATGGAGGTTACTATTATATGCAATTTGAAATAGTAGGCAACACCTTGCCGGCAGTTATCTGCACATTACAAACAAAAGAAAGTCTTATTACAGAAAACGGCGCTATGAGCTGGATGACGCCTAATATGAAAATGGAAACTACATCTAACGGCGGTGTGGGAAAAGCAATCGGACGTGCGTTTACCGGTGAAAGAATGTTTCAGAATATCTATACCGCTGAGGGCGGCCCCGGTCAGATAGCTTTTGCGTCGAGTCTGCCCGGCTGTATTCGTGCTTTTCAAATTACGCCCGGCCGTGAAATGATAGTACAAAAAAGAGGTTTTCTTGCGTCTGAAATGGGAGTTACCCTTTCGGTATTCTTCCAAAAGAAATTTGGAGCAGGTCTTTTCGGTGGCGAAGGCTTTATTATGCAGCGTTTATCGGGTAACGGTATAGCATTCGTTGAATTTGACGGCTATGTTGTTGAATATACTCTTGCGCCCGGTCAGCAAATGGTTATTGACACAGGTTATCTTGCAGCTATGGACGCTACTTGCCAAATGGATATTCAGAAGGTACCCGGTTTGAAAAATATGCTTTTAGGCGGCGAGGGATTTTTCAACACCGTTATCACAGGTCCCGGAAAAATATACTTGCAGACAATGCCGCTTAATAAACTTGCGGAATCTATTCAGCCGTATATAGTTGTAAACAGATACGGGGGATAATCTTTTTAATGTACAATGTACAATGTGCAATGATTGTTCACAATACTTTATTGAACAAATGAACTTCTGAGTTTTGAGAGTTAAGTTGACTTTAACCCAAACATAAACAAAAAACAGAGTATATCCGATATTGGGTATGCTCTGTTTTTTTCAGTAAACGTTAAATAAAAGATACAGCCGAAAAATGTTAGCGAAATATTTCAACTTTCCATTTTCCATTTTCAATTTTCAATTTGAAAGCATTACTCTCCGCTATAATAACGGCTCAAAAAAGCCTTTGTTCTCTCGTTGCGAGTTTTGTTGAATACATCGTCGGGAGTACCGTTTTCTATTATATAGCCGTTATCCATAAATATTACCTTATCGGCAACATTTTTTGCAAACAGCATTTCATGCGTTACTACTACCATTGTCATTTTCTCCGCTGCAAGCGCACGCATAACCTTTAGTATCTCGCCCGTAAGCTCAGGATCAAGCGCTGAGGTAGGCTCGTCAAAAAGAAGAATATCAGGATTTAACGCAAGCGCTCTTGCAATTGATACTCTCTGCTGCTGTCCGCCCGAAAGCTCGCATGGGTATGCGTTCTCTTTGCCGGCAAGTCCCATTTTTTTGAGCAGCTCAACTGCGGTTTCTTCTGATTCCTGCTTGCTTTTTCCCAGTACAATACGCTGCGCCTCGGTTATATTTCTCATTACTGAAAAATGCGGAAAAAGATTGAAGCTTTGAAAAACAAGTCCCAGATGACGTGATATTTTAGCCTTATCCTTTTTAGATGAATAAACTGCCTTTCCCTGCTCGTTGTTTTTTACAAGCGTATCTCCGCAAATAATTATCTCTCCGCTGTCTACCGTTTCAAGCTGAGTTATACAGCGTAAAAGTGTGCTTTTGCCCGAACCCGACGGTCCTATTATCGCCAGAACATCACCTTTATCTACTTCAAGCGATATGTTTTTAAGCACCTCGTTTTCTCCGAATGATTTTTTCAGATTATTTGCTTCTATCATTTTCATAAGCACACCCCCTTATTTGTAATAAGACATTTTCTTTTCTATGCCGTTCATAACCAACGCAACTATAAGATTAAACACATAATAGAATACACCTGCAACAACAAAAGGTATCATTGATGTTTCTTTTGCGGCAATTCTTTTTGCCATTGTAAACATTTCTGCATAAGCAATAACAAATGCTAAAGACGTATCTTTAACAAGCGTGATAACCTCGTTTGTAACCGAAGGCAGAATTCTTTTCATCACCTGCGGAAGTATTATTCTGAAAAAAGTCTGATTTTTTGAAAAACCGAGTATATGCGCCGCTTCATATTGTCCCTGTGCTATTGATTCTATACCGCCTCTGTAGATTTCCGCAAAGTATGCGGCATAGTTTATTGCAAATGCAATTATAGCAGCATATATCTGGTATGACGCCGAGATCTTGATACCAAACAAATAATACGGTCCGAAATATACTACCATGATCTGAAGCATAAGAGGAGTACCTCTCATAATTGATATGTATAATCTTGTAATCAGGCTTAACGGCTTAAATTTGCCGCCGAAAGGCGCCCATTTTGACATTCTGCCGAATGAGATAATAAGTCCCAGCGGCAGCGATATTATCAGCGTACTAAAAAACAGCAGGCAGGTTTTGAGCATTCCCTCACCAAGCTGTGAAATTATGTTTTGTATTGTCATAGTATTCTACCCTTAAAAATAAGGCAGAATCTTTTGCGGGATTCTGCCTTGATGTATCGTTTCTATTATTTACCGAGCTTTACGCTGTCTTGAAGCTCCCACTCTTTTGCAATTTTCATGAATGTGCCGTCCTCAGCCATTTCATTAAGAGTGTTTTGTACTAAATCTCTGAGCTCTGTATTTCCGAGCTTAAAGCCTACGCCGTATTCCTCTGCAGAAAGAACATCATCAAGAATCACATAGTCGTCGCCTCTTGATGAAAGCTGATAGTTTGCTACACCGATATCCATTGCGACAGCGTCTACTGCGCCTGCTTCAAGGTTCATAAATGCTGTATTATAGTCGGGCACTTCTATAAGCTCTGCAAAAGTTGCTGCAAGTGCAAGATTTTCTTCGTTATCTTCTTCATTTGTAAGCGCTGCCAAAGCCGAAGAATCTGCCTGAACAGCTACTGTCTTACCTTCAAGGTCTGCCTTTGTCTTTATGCCGGAATCAGCCGCAACAACAAATACCTGTGAGTTGTCTACATAAGCTTCTGTCCAAGTATAAGCGTCCTCTCTGCCGTTAATGGTAAAGCCGTTCCAGATACAGTCTATCGTACCCGAACCGAGTTCAAGATCCTTTGAGTCCCAATCTATCGGCTTTTTAACAAGCTCCCAGCCGTTGCGCTTGCAAACCTCTGCTGCAAGATCAAGGTCAAAGCCTACATAGTCTCCGTTATCATCCTGATAACCATAAGGCGGAAACTCAGCGTCAAAGCCTACTGTAAATGTAGTTCTTTCTGTTTTTGGCTCGTCTGCCGTTGCAGGAGCTTCTGTCTGTGAAGCTGTTTCATCATTAGATGATGTGCTGTCATTTGTTTCGGTTGTTGAAGAATTACAGCCTGCTGCAAAAGACAAGAGCATAGCTGCCGAAAGAGCAATTGCAAATAACTTTTTCATAATTTTTCTCCTTTATCATACAATATAAGTATAATTGCATACTCGTTCATTTTAACATACTATTACATTAAAGTAAAGAGAGATATTAACCAAAAAACAGTTGATAAGTATAATAATTACGGTTACTTTTGCAAAATTATTGACTTGAAGTTATCGGTGACGTATAATTTAATCAGATATTTATACATAATAATACATCACAAGGAGAGGATTTTTATGATAAGCGAAAAAATCACAGATATCTATCTGCCCTATCCGCTGCCCGACAGAGATAACAGACTAATAAGAGTGTTTGTACCGGAACATGAAGAAGGACAAGCTTTTCCGGTTATCTACATGACAGACGGTCAGAACCTTTTTGAAGAAGACAGATGTTCTTTTGGCTGCTGGCATACACGAGAAACACTTGCAGAAGAAAAAAACAACAGCGGAAAATCTGCGATCATAGTAGGTATATACACCGCAGATCAGCAGCGTGCCAACGATCTTATGCCAAAAAGCATAGGCTTTATCCCCTGCCCTGATGAAGTAAAAGATTATTTTGCTCCGGCAGGAGAAGTATTTGACGATTTTGTAATCAATACTGTAATGCCTGCCGTTGAAGAAAAATTCCCTGTAAAGAAGGGCAGAGAAAACACAGCCTTTTGCGGCAGCTCAATGGGCGGATTAATGACTTTGTTTACAGCTTTAAATCACCCTGATGTATACGGCTATGCAGGCATATTCTCGCCTGCTCTTATGATGTACTCACCCGAAGATATGAAAAACTGGGTAATCAACAAAATTCAGGAGCAAACTCCGTATTTATACATATACACCGGTGCCGGCGATGATATGGAAAAAAACATCTTCCAATGTACTGAATTTTTGTATGATGTACTTATGGAGTGTTATCCTCCAGATATGGTAAACGAGGTTGTTTTGCTTGACGAAAAACACAACGAAGCTGCATGGGAGCCTATATTTAAGGATTTCGTTCATACTTTTCTGAACAGGTGATAATATGAAGCTTGATTTTATAGATAAAGGAAAAGAATTTGATTTCGGCAGAGTATCAAACGAGTATGCCGCATATCGTAATATTTATCCGAAAAGTATGTATGACAAGCTTATCTCTTTCGGGATAGGCAAAAAGGGACAAAGCATACTTGATCTCGGAAGCGGTACGGCAGTATTGCCTTTAAATCTTGCATATACGGGCGCTGTATTTACCGCTTCGGATATTTCTGAAAACCAGCTGCTTGCAGGCAGTAGGATAGCTAAAGAAAAAAATCTCGATAATATTGATTTCAAGGTATGCTCTGCCGAAAATACAGGTTTTCCTGATAACAGCTTTGACGCAGTTACGGCTGTACAATGTTTTCATTATTTCAACGCCGATAAAGCAACAGACGAAATTTTCAGAATACTAAAACCAAACGGGTTATTCTGCAAAATACTAATGGATTGGCTTCCCTTTGAAGATGAAGTAATCGGAGAATTAGAGCAGATCGTTTTAAGGTATAATCCCAATTGGGGCGGCGGAGGATTTGAAAAATTCAGATATAAATATCCCGACTGGGCAGAGGGTAAATTCGATATAAACACCATACATTCATACAACGAATATCTTGAATTCACAAAAGAAGCATGGCTCGGCCGTGTGATAACCTGCCGTGGTGTTGGCGCAAGTCTGACAAAGCAGCAAACAGACGAATTTGTAAAAGAGTATAGCTGCATGCTTGATAAATACAGCGCTCCCCTACACCTTAAACACCAGATACATATCGAAATATATTGTGTAAATAAATAACAAGAAAGGATTGATACGTTTGGCTGATTCTACAAATAAAGCTTTGCGAAATATGATGATATATCAGATTTTTGTTCGCAATTACAGCGCTGAGGGTACATTCAAAGCAGTAGAACAAGACCTTGACAGAATAAAAGCTCTCGGCACGGATATTATATATTTTCTTCCCATACACCCTATCGGACAAAAAAATCGTAAGGGTACCTTAGGTTCGCCTTACGCAATAAAGGATTATCGCAAAGTAAATCCTGAGTACGGCTCACAGGAAGATTTTAAAAGCTTAACCAATGCTATACATAACAAAGGTATGAAATGTATGATAGACGTTGTATACAATCATACCTCGCCTGATTCTCTGCTTTCAAAAG